>JAWXCC010000213.1:0-2521 GCA_034440475.1 Phycisphaerae bacterium
GCAAGCTATCTGATGGGCAAGCTATCTGATGGGCAAGCTATCTGATGGGCAAGCTATCTGATGGGCAAGCTATCTGATGGGCAAGACATCTGATGGGCGAGTGCGCGACTGGCGTATCGGCTAGTGGTTCACGACCGACGCGCAGATCCTAGACTGTTCGCCATGACACTCACGTCTCGTCGAACGATCCGCGCGCCGCGCGGCACGCAGCGCACCTGTGCAACGTGGGCCGCCGAGGCCGCGATGCGCATGCTCATGAACAACCTCGATCCGGAGGTAGCCGAGCGACCCGATGAGCTCATCGTCTATGGTGGCCGTGGTCAGGCTGCACGCTCGTGGGAAGCGTTCGACGCGATCGTTCGATCGCTGCAATCGCTCGCTGTCGACGAAACCCTGCTGGTTCAGAGCGGCAAGCCGATCGGCATTGTGCGCACGCACGTCGATGCGCCGCGCGTCTTGATCGCGAACTCGAATCTGGTGCCACACTGGGCGACGCAGGAGCACTTCGACGATCTCGCCGCCAAAGGCTTGATGATGTTCGGCCAGATGACGGCCGGCTCGTGGATCTACATTGGAACGCAAGGCATTCTGCAAGGAACCTTCGAAACGTACGCCGAATGCGCTCGCCAGCACTTCGGCGGAACGCTGAAGGGCACGCTGAATGTCACTGCAGGATGCGGCGGCATGGGCGGCGCACAACCACTCGCGATCACGATGAACGAAGGCACGTGCTTGATCGCCGACGTCTGCCGCGAGCGGCTCGAGAAGCGCGTGCATGATCGCTACCTCGACGAGATTGTCGAAGACCTCGATAGCGCGATTGATCGCGCGATTGACCTCAAGAAGAAAGGCCAAGGTACTTCGATCGGCTGGCTCGGAAACGCTGTGGATTTGCTGGCGCGACTCAAGGCGCGCAATGTCATCCCCGACACGCTGACCGATCAGACCTCGGCACACGATCCACTCGAGGGCTACTACCCCGACGGAATGACTCGCGCTAGTGCCGATGCTCTCCGCACGAGCGATACCGACGAGTACCAGCGACGTTCGATGGCGAGCATGGAACGGCACGTGCGCCTCATGGTCGACTTTTTGCACGCGGGCGCCAAAGTGTTCGACTACGGCAACAACATTCGCCAGCGTGCGCTCGACCACGGGTATGCCGATGCCTTCGCGTTTCCCGGCTTCGTGCCTGCGTACATTCGCCCGCAATTCTGTGTCGGGCGCGGACCATTCCGCTGGGTCGCGCTCTCGGGCGATCCTGAAGACATCCGCGTCACTGACGAAGCAGTACTTGAACTCTTTCCCAAAGACGCGTCACTGCGGCGCTGGATCACAATGGCGCAAACGCGCGTTGCTTTCCAAGGACTCCCCGCCCGCATCTGCTGGCTCGGCTTGGGCGAGCGCGATAAGGCGGGACTCAAGTTCAACGAACTCGTTGCGAGCGGCAAAGTGAAGGCACCGATCGTCATCGGTCGCGATCATCTCGACTGCGGAAGCGTTGCCAGCCCCAACCGCGAAACCGAAGGCATGCTTGACGGCACCGACGCCGTCAGCGATTGGGCTCTGTTGAATTTCGCCGTGAATATCGCGTCGGGCGCGAGCTGGACCAGCTTCCACCACGGCGGCGGCGTGGGGATCGGATTTAGCCAACATGCTGGACAGGTCATCGTCGCTGATGGTTCACCCGATGCGGCGCGGCGCCTCGAGCGCGTACTAACAAACGACCCGATGATGGGCGTTTTTCGCCACGCAGATGCCGGCTACGAGCGAGCGAAGGATTGCGCGTCGCGGCTTGGCGTCAAGATTCCGATGGGCTAGCCAGCCGTGAACGTGAAACGGTCGCGAAATTGACTAGAGCTAAGCAGTCGCTACATCGATCCGTGTGTCCGCCGGATTATGGTGATGTTTTCGGCGGTTTCACTGCCGCGACCTAACGCGACCTAACAAGATGAGGACGAGTTATGCGAACGACGCGATGGCTGGAGATCGTGGTTGCAGCGAACGCCGCGCTGCTTGCTGGGACCGCGAGTGGCGGGATCGTCTACACCGAGTCCGTCGATGGTGATTTGTCTGACAATCGATTTGCGCCAACCGCCCGGACGTTGTGCGCTGGCTCGAATGTGCTCACCGGGACGTTTGGTCCATCAGGCGTGCCGGATGTACCTGATCTCGATTACATAACGATCACGATTCCGACGGGCTACCAGTTGGCGCAGATCGTGCTCCTCGTTTCTGATGTCGGCGGAGCCTTCTCGTTCATCGGTGTCGAGCTCGGACCAATCATCTCGGTGCCTTGGGACAAGCCAGATCCCGCGGGTCTGCTCGGATGGAGTCACTACGGTTCCGCCGACGCGGGCAGCAATCTGCTGCCAGCGATCGGGCAAGGTTCTGGTGCCATCGGTTTCAGCGGTGCGTTGCCCGCCAACGCCTACACCATTTGGCTGATGGAGCTCGACGGCGCACAGCCGTACAACTATTCGTTCGATTTCGTTGTCACGCCGGTGCCAGCGCCCGCGAC
>JAWXCC010000214.1:0-29207 GCA_034440475.1 Phycisphaerae bacterium
AGCAACGGTGGCGGTGGTGACGCTGGTGGCGGTGGTGACGCTGGTGGCGGCGGTGACGCTGGTGGCGGTGGCGGCGGTGGTGGTGGTGGTGGCCAAGTGGTCGTGCCTCCAAACGCGGACGCGTTCTTCCTTCCAGCTGGTTCGGGCTTCAGCGGCGCGACGCCTCAGCCTCCGTCGGTCGGTGACGCGAGCGCTGTTGGTTACACCGCGAACACGATCATGCGGTGGGGAGACGTACCGTTTCAAGTCGTCAAGGACCAACTTCGACTCGGCACAGTCGCGTTCCATCGCAATGGCATAGAGAAGGTGAGCTTTAGCGCCAATGGCGGAGCGTGGATCGATGTCGCAACGCCGTCGGTCAACCCATCGACGGGTGTGAGCGCGTACTGGGTCACGCTGAAAGCGAGCGATTTCCCGGACGGCAAGGTCGAGGTCCGCGCCATCGGATGGCCAAAGACCGCCGGCGCTCCGCGTGTCCTGCAAGGCGACTTCCAAGAGGGGCCCGGCAAGGCCCCGCCATCCGACGGGATGTACTCCTATCTTGCATGGACCAACGCAAACGGTCTCTACGACCGTGCTCCGATGTACGTCAAAGGCGACGGCAATGACGACACGGGGAACGGCTCTGCGACAGCGCCGTACCGAACGCTCTCAAAGGCCGCGCAAGTACTCACCCAGCAGCACGGCACGGTCGACGGGTGCACCATCCTGTGCCTGCCTGGTGACTTCGGATTCCAGATGAAATGGGGCATGACGTTCGCGAAGGCTGACGAGCGGTTCATCACGATTACGACCGCGCCAGGAGTGACGCGGGATCAAGTGAAGATCGTTGCCGCCCGACCGAAGACGCTGCGCATCCACGTGAAGAACGTGACCATCGGTTCCGACGCGGGAGGCAATTTCTATACGGGGTACACCGACGCCCGCCCCGCGCTCTGGCTCGAGAACGTCAAGGTGACGCCGGAAGGCGGGCGATACGGCGCGACGTCGCAGGTGCTCATCACATGCGCGCCATTTGTTACGGAAACAACGTGGACTGATTCGCCTGACGGTCCGCTCGACTGCGTGCTCGTGCGCAACACCGTCATCACGAAGCTCAAGTCAGACATGGTGTCGGGCTGTCAGGTCGTTCTCAACGTACAGGGAAGCGACATCGATCCGGCCGACACAGGAGCGCACCCGGACATCTATCAGATCTACCGACCGAACGGTAAGTTCGAGAACAACATCGTGTTCGGACTTCGCGCGTCGAACTTCCTCGCGCAAGGCATCTTCGTCGCGGCGTTACCGACTGGTGCATCGATTCGCGACTGCGCATTCGTCAACGTTGTGCTCGATCCCATCCAATCTAACTTCACCTCGCAACTCAACAAGCCGAGCGATCACTTGCTCATGGTGAACTGCACGTTCGATCAGACCTTCTTCATTCGAGCCCAGGGCTTCACGAACTGCGCCTTCGACGGCAACATCTATCGCGCCGTCGCACTCGACCTGAACAAGACCAATCCGACCGCGGTGGGCATGATCGACTGGAAGCACAATCACTTCGTCGACTCGACCTCGTACGGCGTCTACACGTTCGGAACCGACATCACCACGGGTGCCGCCCCGGTCGTCAACTGGGCCTTGGGCGACTTCCATCCGCTCCAGAACAGCATTCTCACCAACCGTCTGGCGAATTTGCACTCGAAGTATGATGTGAGTGGAGCCCTCCGCGAGCCGATGACGACGGTCGGAGCGCTCGAGGACGCGGAGTAGTCCGATAGGGTGCCGGAGGTCGGCACCGGACGTTTCGCGAACGATCCAAAGATAGGCTCCGACGGCGGAAACGACGAATGACGGAAACTCTGGTCGTTGCCGCCGTCGCTGTTGCGCTGGCGATCTCTCTCAGACCGGGCGCTGGACTCGCTGTCCTGATCGCTGCGGCCGTGCTCTGGCCCGAGTACTCCCGAATTCCGCTCGGGGTCGTGCAGATGTCGGTGCCGCGCTTCGTCGCGCTCGCGCTTGTCCTGCGACATGCGAGCCGCTGGTCGCGCCTTCACCAGCAGCCCTCTGATTGGTTCGTGGTGGCGGGGTACTTGGTGTCGGTCGTCTCGGTGATCGCGGCAGAAGCTGACCCGCGTCTGGTGACGTCGACAATCGGACGCGGTCTTGACACAGTCTTGATGTATCTCGCGGCGCGGCTCTGCCTTGCGTCGCCAGCGGATCTCAAAGGCATGCGCTGGCCTCTGGTCATTGCCGCTGTCGTCGCTGGCGGACTTTCGATGATGGAGTCGGTGCTGCACACTCAGCTCTTCGGTTGGCTCTACTACTCGGGCGGCGCTGACACCATCGACATCGGCGAAGGCCGTGGCGGCGTCGGACAACTCCGGTGGGGACTCCTTCGATCACAACTGACGACGATGCACCCGATTTACTTCGGGGTGGGAATGACGATCGTGTTCGGCATCGTGCTGGCGCTCCGCCGGACGATGCCAACCTGGCTTTGGATCGCTGGGCTCACGGGCGCTCTCGCTGCAGTCTTCTTCAGTCTTTCGTCTGGACCGTGGACCGCCGCTGTTGCGCTCCTTGCCATCCTTCCGTTCTATCGGGCAACGTGGCTCATCAAGCCAGCGCTAGGGCTTTTCGCTGGTATGTGCCTTAGTCTCGAGTTGCTCTCGAACCGGCACTTTTATCACATGATTTGCTATCTGTCGTTCAGCGGTTCGACGAGTTGGTATCGCGTGCGCCTGCTCGAAGTCGCCACGTACTACCTGCCTGAGTACTGGCTGTTCGGATACGGTGGCAAATCGTTTGCGCACTGGGGCCTCATGATCGACCAACGCTACTTCATCGATTGCGTGAATAACTACATCATGATCGCCGCGATGAACGGCATCTTCACCATGCTCTGTTACATCGCCGCGAAGATCTTCGTTGTTTGGGCCGCGATTCGCGCCTGGAAGGTCCTTGCCCCGGAACATCGCTGGACGCTGTTCGCCTTCGTCGCAACGTTGATCGCGATCGCGCTTTCCGAGCTCTCGGTGTCGGTCTTCGGTCCGGCGCTCGTGTTGAACGGTGTCTTGCTCGGTGCCACAGTGTCGATCGCTGGCTGGGCACGGGTCGCACCGGCGCCCACACGCGTCACGCACTCCGGCAGGCGGCCTGTCTTGAACGGGGCGACTCTGCGACGTGATGCGGCGGGACGCGGGGTCATCGACGCGGAGGGCGCCGCGTGACCATGGCATCACGACCCATCCAAGCCGCGTCTATCGATCCGCATCTTGAGGCGATCGACGTTCGCCCGGAGCGAGGCTCACGATTCCGTCGCGCTGCACAGCGCGGTTGGGAGTGGGTACTCACCTCTCCCTCGCGGATGCGCCTCTCACATGTTGGACGTGGCGTGCGTCTCGCGCCGCCCATATGGACGCACGGCGAGCGATCGATTCGGATCGGCGACTACGCGAACATCTGGCACCACGCACGTATCATCGCGCTGAACACCGCGCCAAACGAGATCCGGATCGACATCGCGGCGCGAGTAGCGATTCATCCGTACGTGCATATCGCGGCTATTCGCAGGGTCACGATCGGCGAAGGGGCGCTCTTCGCGAGCAACGTCTATGTTTCTGATCACGACCACGATTGGCGCGATCCTGACGACCCTCCGATTTCGAATGGTCGCGTTCTCGCGGCACCTGTGGTGATCGGACCGCGGGTCTGGCTTGGAGAGCGAGTGTGCGTGCTCCGTGGCGTGTCCATCGGTGAGGGAACGATCGTGGGAGCGGGGAGTGTCGTGACCCGAAGTCTCCCAGCTCGATGTATCGCTGTAGGCTCTCCTGCGCGAGTGATCCGGCGATGGGATGATGCTGGGCGACGATGGATCGGCGTTGACCAGTAGACGGGCAGAGATGACAGACGGGCACAGATGACGGTGGCGAAAGGACGAGGAAGGTGCCAGGCGCGCGATGACGACGACCGAAGCCAATGATCAACTTTGCACAACGGCGACCGCCACCGCTTGGGACGTTTCCCTTGTCGGCTTCGGACTGCCCAGCGATCCCCGCACATTCAGCGGCTACGCGGCGAATCTTCTGCGCGGAGTGAAGGACGCCGGGCGACTGCGCCGCGAGTTCAGCGCGAAGAATGTCGGGCTCTCCGACTGCATGCGCGGTGCGTTCACGCTGCGATCAGTCCTGCCGCGTCCGCGCGTATCGATCTCGCGGCGTTGGATGTGGGGCCGCGCCGGCAACGCGATATTGAGTGAGCGACTCAATCGAATCATCGAGGCTTCTGGCGATCGCGGCCCGTTCCTCGAAGTTGGAACCCTCGTGCGCGTGGATCCGCGATACGGGCCGCAGTATCAACTCACCGACATGACGATCGCGCAGGCGCGCCGCACCGGCCACTTCGCGATCGGAAAGCTGCCGACATCGGTCCTCGACGAGGCCGAAGCCGTTCAGCGCGAGATACTCGCGTCGGTCCGGCACGTCTTCGTGCTCTCCGAGTGGACAGCGGAAAGCGTTCGCAAGGACTGCGGCGTTCCTCCAGAGAACATCACTGTCGTGTACGCGGGTTCGAATCTGCGCATTCCAGCGCACGTGCGCGCGGAACGTCAGCCCCACGAGATTCTGTTCGTCGGTATGGACTGGGTCCGCAAGGGCGGACCAATCTTGCTCGATGCGTTCCGTGAAGTGCGGCGCTCCGTGCCTGACGCGACGCTGCGAATCGTTGGGTGCGAGCCCGACCTCGGCGGGGCAGGAGGAGCGGACGGGATTGTCATCGACGGTCTGCTCGATCGTCGCGATCCGACCCAGTTCGACCGACTCTGCCGAGCGTACCTAACAGCTGCGTGTTTCTGCCTGCCAAGTAAGTTCGATCCATTTCCCAACGCGATCATAGAGGCAATGGGCGTCGGCCTGCCCGCTGTGGCGTTTGACAACGGCAGTCGTCGCGAAGCTGTCATTGACGGAGTGACCGGCCTCCTCGCGACCGACGGCGATACGAGCGCGCTCGCGCGGGCGATTGTGCGAATTCTGACCGAGCCCGAGCGGCGGGCGGAAATGGGAGAAAAGGCTCGCGAGCGTGTGCATCGCGAGTTCACGTGGCAGCGCGTCGTGGAACGCATCGGTGGCGCGATCTCAGGCGATGTCGCCCGCGCTGGCGCTGCACGTTAGGCGAGCGGGGTGGGCGAAGGGCGAGGGGCGAGCCATGGAGACGGCGACCCAACATCATGAGCAGACGCCGATGAGACCATTGACGGTCATCGTTGTCAGCTACAACACGCGCGAACTGACGCTGGACGCGCTTCGCTCACTGCGCGACCAGACCGACCCAGCGTTGTATGAATTGATTGTTGTTGACAATCTGTCGTCGGATGGAAGCGCCGACGCCGTTGTTCGCGAGTTTCCTTCGGCTCGGCTAATCCGAAGCGAACGCAACCTAGGCTTTGCGGCGGCAAACAACCTTGCAGCGAAGCAAGCAGTTGGCGAGTACTTACTCCTTATCAATCCAGACACCGTCACGCTCGATCGCGCGGTGGAGCGGCTGCTGGCGTTCGCCAAGCGCGAACCGAGCTCGCAGATTTGGGGCGGCCGAACCCTCTTCGCCGATCGACGACTGAACCCCGCATCGTGTTGGCAGCGGCCGACGCCGTGGAGTCTGTTCTGCATCGCCACCGGACTCGCGCGGGTCTTCCATCACTCCGCGCTCTTCAATCCCGAAGCATTTGGCGGTTGGGACCGTGGCACCGAGCGATCGGTCGACATTGTGAGTGGCTGTTTTCTGCTGCTCAAGCGAGCGCTTTGGGAGCGGCTCGGTGGTTTCGATCCGGCGTTCTTCATGTACGGCGAGGAGGCCGACCTTTGCCTGAGAGCGCACCGGCTGGGGGCGCGACCCCGCGTCACCCCGGACGCGACGATCATTCACTACGGCGGTGCGAGTGAGAAGGCGCGTGCCGACAAGTTAGTACGCCTGTTTCGCGCGAAACGGCTTTTGTTTGAGCGTCATCTCGGTCCGCTTTCTCGCTGGTGGTGCACGCGCATGCTCGATCTGTGGGTCGTTACTCGGCTCGCCGCCGCGATGTTGACTCGCGGTCTCGGCCGCGGTGCGGCAGCGTGGCAGACGTGGACCGCAGTCGGTGCGCAGAGAGCGCAGTGGCACGGTGAGCCTTCGCGGGGTGCCGCATGACGCGACGGCCACGCGTGATCGCAGTAGCTTCCGGAGGCGGGCATTGGGTGCAGTTGATGCGCCTTCGGCCAGCATTCGAAGGCTGCGATGTCACCTACGTCACCGTCCATTCGCAGTACCGCGCCGATCTCGGAACTGCTGGGACTGGCGCACGATTCGAAGTCGTCAACGACGCGACTCGCTGGAACAAGTTTGCCCTTCTCATGCTCGCCCTGCGAATCCTGTGGATCGTCGCTCGCACGCGTCCCGATGCGATCGTGACGACCGGCGCCGCGCCCGGCTACTTCGCGCTACGGATTGGCAAGTGGTTTGGGGCTCGTGTGGCGTGGATCGACTCGATTGCCAACGTCGAAGAGGTATCGATGTCCGGTCGACGCATCGGACCGAGTGCCCATCTTTGGTTGACACAGTGGGCGCATCTCGCAGCGGCCAGTGCCATGGGCGCTAGGCAGAAGCGCACTCTTCCAGAGTATCGGGGGTCGGTCCTGTGATTTTCGTCACGGTTGGAGCGCAGATGCCGTTCGATCGGATGTGTCGCGCCGTCGACAACTGGGCGGCGCGAGTCAACCGCAGCGATGTCTTCGCGCAGATCGGCGCGACAGACTGGCGACCGTCCGCGATCGGATGGACCGCGATGCTTGAGCCGCCGGAGTTCACCGAGCGCGTTCGCGCCTGTTCTGCCATCGTCGCGCACGCGGGCATGGGAAGCATCTTGACAGCGCTCCAGTACGGCAAGCCGATTCTCGTCATGCCTCGGCGCGGCGATCTGCGCGAAACTCGCAACGATCATCAAGTCGCGACTGCCAAGCGTTTCCGCGAGCTCGGAAAAGTCGCGGTCGCGTTCGATGAAACCGAACTCGCAATCGAACTGGACCGACTTGGTGAACTCCAGCCTGCGGAGCGCATTGGGCAGTTCGCTAGTGAATCATTGCTCGAAGCTGTTCGTGCGTTTGTGCACGGCGTCGACTCAGGCGCGAGAGAGGGCAGGGCGACACGATGACGCAGAGCACGATCCCGCCACCCGCCACACTCGAGTGGTCGCGCAGGCTTCTTGAACCACTCGGCCGCGGCCCGGTGCTCTTGGTGCACAATCCCGGAAATAACGGCGATCGGCTCATCGATCTCGGGGCTCGGGTGATGCTCGAGGACGCGGGCGTGCGACTCACCGACAGCGCCGAGGGCGCGAAGTGGTTCGTATTGACGGGCGGCGGCGGCATGAACGAATACTGGGGTACCCAGTTCGCTCGGTTCATGGGAATCTGTCAACGCTGGAGCGATCGACCTTTGCTTGTGCTGCCGTCGACGTACCGATTCAAGACCGGCACATTCGCGAGCCTTGTCCGCGGGCGAAGCGCTGCGACCGTGTTCGCTGCCCGCGATCGCGTGAGCTTCGACTATCTTCGTTCGCTCGACGCGCCGTCGTGCGTAAGCGTTCGTTACGCGCACGACTGCGCGTTCGCACTCGCGGCGGCGCCGTGGGTGACGCGGCTCGCGTCGCTGCGGCCAGCTCGGCCGGCGTACGTCCTCCTCGTGGAGCGAAGCGATGGCGAACACCATGCCTCGACCGCAACGCTCGAGCGCACGATTCATCCGATCCTTCCTGAAGCGGGTGCCAAAGCAAAAGTCAAACGGCTTCTTCGGCCTTTGCGTCAGTGGCAACGTCGGCGACGGCACTTAGCTCGGCTTGAGGGCGCTGGTCAGTTCACCGAACCGAGCGACTCATTTAGTGCAGAGTCCACCGCGTGGGCCGCGTCTGTGGGACTTCAAGATCTACCGTTCCGCTGCGGCGACGCGAGTGACAATTACCGCTTCTCCTTCAGCGAGTTTGAAGATCTGGTGTTGAACGCGGCTGGTGTGGTCACGACACGACTCCACGTTGGAATTCTCTCGGCGCTCTTTGGCATTCCGACGGCGCTCCGCGATGGTCGCTACGGCAAGCTCGCCGGGGTGTACGAGGCGAGCATGCGTCACATGCCGCACGTAAAGCTCTTGACCGAGGAGGCGCGATGAGTGCTGCGACTGCCGCAGTTCCTGAGACGATTGCTCCAAAGACACAGCGCACTGCTGACGGTGTCATCTGTTTCGGTGGCGAAGACTGGTGGTACCACAATCGTGGTCACTTCGATATGCAGTTGATGCGTGAGCTCTCAGCGCACGTGCCCGTTCTCTACGTCAATTCCATTGGCATGCGCGTGCCGCGTCCATCGGAAGGCGCGATGTTCATCACGCGCGTTCGTCGCAAGCTCAAGTCGCTGCGCCGCGGCCTGGTGCGCGTCCGTGACCGTTTCGCAGTGATGAGCCCACTCGCGATGCCGGGATCGCTCGGACGCTCACTCACGCAGCGTGTTATGCCGGGTCAGGTACTGCGCGCGGCGAACGAGGTTGGTATCCATCGGCCGCTTCTCTGGGTTGCATGTCCACCGGGAGCGCAAGCGATCGATCGAATCGCGCCGATTGCGACCGTCTATCAACGCACCGATCGCTTCGAAGAGTTTCCCGGCGTGGACCGACCCGCGATCGAGGGGTTCGATCGTCGACTCCGCGCCTCCGCCGATCTCACGCTCTTCTGTTCGCGCCTGCTCTACGAAGCGGAGCGAGGTTCGTGCACGAACGCTCTCTTCGTGGATCACGGTGTCGACTATGACCGGTTCGCCAAGGCAGGGGCCGATCCTTCGTCGGCTCCCCTCGATGCTCGCGATTTGCCGCGCCCCCGTGCCGGATTCGTTGGGGGAATCGATGCCCATACGTTCGACCCCGAACTCTTCGCTCGGGTGGTTGACCTGCTCCCCGACGTCCATTTCGTCCTAGTCGGGGCATGCTCTCTGCCCGAAGAGTGGCTTCGTGACCGGAAGAACGTCTCCTTTCTCGGACAAAAGCTGTACGACGAGGTCCCGGGCTACATGGCCGCGTGCGACGTGCTCCTCATGCCCTGGAATCGCAGCGACTGGATCCGAGCGTGCAATCCGATCAAGCTCAAGGAGTACCTCGCGACTGGACGTCCAGTTGTCAGCACCAGTTACGACGAGTTGCTCCGAACCTGGAGCGACTGCGTGACCGTTGCCGACGGGGCTGAAGCATTCGTCGCTGGGGTGCGCGCGGCACTGAAGGGGCCGGTAGACTCCGATCGACTCCAGAAACGGGTCGCGAAGGAGACCTGGACGGCAAAGGCTGACCAGGTTCGCGCGAGGCTTGGGGAGCTTGGGATTACGCTCTCCTCGTCGCAATAACTGCCATCGGACACAACCTTCCGGTCCGAATTCACTCGAAGTGGCGCGGCGGTCAGTCCGACGAACCCGGGTCATCGGGAGCGGCTATAGAGACGTCATCGAGGAGTCCGGGCCCGAGGACTTTCCGGTGCGAGGGTGTCCTCTTCGTCGGAACTGCCTCGGAATCGAGCACCGATTGCCGATATACCGCTCGTTCGGGGAACTTGCCGCTGTGCGGCGTCGGTGCAAACTTCGTTCGCACCGGTGCGAGAACCGCAGAATGCGAACCGGACTCCGAAGAGGAAGACGCTGTAGCTATGGAACGCATCACCGCGGTCATGCTCTTAGGAGGTCTCCGGCGCTCCGCGCTTGAGGTCGCCGCAGGGTTGCGCCCGGCGTGCCTTCCGCTCGACGCAGAGTCCACCCTTTTTGGGGCGTGGGCGGGGCTGCTCTCGCGTGCTGGCTGCGCGTCGCTTCGCGTGATCACGAGCGGTGCGCTCGGTGACGACGACGTCGATCGCGAGATTGACGCAGCGCGGATTCGATTTCCCGCGCTCTCCATTACGCACTCGGTCGAACCCTCATCGCATCGCGGTACAGGCGGCCTGCTGCGCGATGCCGTGGCCGACCTCCCATTCAGCGAATTCGTACTGTCGGTCGAACCTCACTGTGCGCCGCCCACGACGCTCAGGCCACTCCTCGACGCCGCGGCGACTGCGCCGATGGCCGTTGGCATCTCTGCCGACGATGCCCCCGCAGGTGCGTGTCTGATCCGAGTTGAGTTGCTAGAGCAGGCACCGCGCATCGGCTATCACGACTTCAAGGAGCAGTTCGTTCCGCTCATGGTGACGAAGGGCGTCCGGGTCGCGCCCGCCGCTCTTAGTTCGCCCGGCACCCGTGTACACGACTTGCGCCGCTATCTTTCGGCGGTGGCGTGGTGGGCGAGCATGGACGGACCGCGTGTGCATCCCGCGGCGGAAGTCGACCCAAGCGCTCGCATCAGCGGAACGAGCATCGTCATGCCGGAAGCACGGGTGGGTCCCGAGGCGATCGTCCACGATTCGGTCATTCTCGCGAACGCGGCCGTCGGCGAGCGTTCTGTCGTCGCTCGCTCGCTCGTTCCTCGCGGCTTTCGCGTCGCGCCACGATCGTTGACCGTTGACCGCATTCTCGATGAAGAGACCTCGGACGCCGCCGACGAAGTCTTGGCGCTCGGTCTTGGTGTTCGTTCCGCGCGCGATTCTCGCGTTCCGACAGGAGGGAGACGATGAGCGCGAGCACGCACCAAGGCGGCCGTCACGGATGGACCGCGTGGCAAGTGGGGACGATGGCAGTGCTCGCGATTGCAGCGATCTGGGCCTGTCTTCCGGCATGGCGCGACATCTATCTCATCGCGACGCAGAAGCAGGATTTTGGCTACATCTTGCTCGCGCCGCTGGTTGCCGGATATCTCTTCTGGATCCGACGTTCTCGGATGCGGTTCATTCGGTGTCGCCCGAGCTTGGCTGGTCCGCTCCTCGTCGCAATCGGATTCGCTCTGACATGGTTCGGTGACGAACGCGACGTGCACTTGGCGCGTCATCTCGGCGCACTGGTCGCGCTGACGGGTGCAGTCGTCACGATGACCGGGCTTGAGGTGTTCCGTCAATTCGGTTCGGTCTTCCTCGCACTCCTCTTCCTGCTCCCCGTGCCGGGCACAATTCGCCAGCGTGTCTCGCGCCCGCTGCAATGGAGCGCTGCTGAGTTCACGGTGAGTTTCCTTGAACTCATCGGAGTCGCCGCGATCCGCGAAGGCGCTGTGATCCGGATCAAGGACGTACCTGTCGCTGTCGGGGAAGCCTGCGACGGCATGCGCATGGTGTTCGCGCTCGTCCTCGTCGTCTTCGCGTTCGTCTTTTCGGTGCCATTGCGACCCGGGACGCGGCTTCTCCTGATCGCGCTCTCGCCGGTGGTCGCACTGATCTGCAACGTATTGCGTCTTGTGCCGACCAGCCTGGTGTACGGGTTCGCCGATCCCGACACGGCCAAGACTGCTCACGACATCGCAGGATGGTTGATGCTCCCCGCCGCGCTCGTCATGTTGTTAGGCATCGTGCGCCTCATGCGTTGGCTTGATCTTCCGGTCTTCCGGTGGAGGCTGCTCGCAACATGAGACTTGAAGCACGACCTCTCCGTAGGTTCACCCGCCGCGTGAGCCGTGTGGCGCCCGTGGCCGCCATGCTCATGCTGCTGGTATGGCCTGCTGTACTCGCGCGCGGAGGGGCGACGGAAGCCGACCTGAAGCGCCGCGCCGCAATTGTCGAGGCGATGCACGAAGTACCGCAGATCCTCGGGCGCTGGGCGAGTACCGAGGTCGCCGTGCCGACGGAAGCGACGCAGATTCTCATGCCGAACGCGATTCTCTCGCGTCGATTCTCAGAGATTGGTGGTTCGCGCGTCGTGACGTTGGCGCTGATTCACTGCAACGACGTTCGCGACATGCTGGGCCATTTTCCGCCGGTGTGCTATCCGGCGAACGGTTGGTCGCTTGCCGCCGATGCAACCACGGCGATTGAGGTCCGAGCCGACGACGGCCGCGCGTGGCCGCTTCGCTTGTATCGCTTCACCCGCGCCGAGCGCGGCGGTGGACTTCGTGTCATGTCGGTGATGAACGCGTTTCTCTTGCCCGACGGTCGGCTTGCAACGGAGATGGATTCGCTGACCGAGCGGTCGGTGAAGAAAGCCGTCTCAGTCCAAGGCGTCGCTCAAATTCAGTTCGTGTTTCAGGGCGATGTCGAGGCAGCGAGCGCCGCAGAGGTTGTGAAAGAACTGCTTTCGGCGTTGCCAGATTCACTGTTGCACCAACTAGGTGTGGCAGCCTCGGCTCCCGCTGCGAAGGATGCGCTCCGTTCTGGCGGCGCTGTGTTGAACGAAGGAGACAGATGATGGCGGAACCACTCGACACCGAACTCACTTTGGCGCCGCGCGGCGATGACATCCGAGTACCGCCGGTAGCGCCGTCTCTCGCCGAAGACGCGGCACCGAATCCCGTCGAACTCATCCTCGATCGCCTCCACGGTCGTTGGCTGTGGGTGGCATTTACGGGCGTCGTACTCGCGCCGCTCCTCGCGGCCGCGGCGTACTTCTTGACGCCGGTGATCTACACAGCTCAAGGCATCATCGGTATCGAGCAGCAAGGCGACATCACGACATTCCAGACGGCCGAGAATTCTGGAATGAGTAACTTCGCGGGGTACGTCGTCGAGCAAACCATGATGCTGAAGAGCGACCGCCTCATCGCTCAAGCTGCTGAAGATGCGCGTCTTGCGCCGTTCGCGAAGGGGGCGCCCGGCGAGCTGAGTAGTGCGATTGCCGCCGGACTGAGCGCGATACCCGCGAAGGGCACCGGATTCATCTCAGTGCAGGTCGAATCGTCCGACGCGAGCTTTGCAGCCGCGGCAGTGAACTGCGTCATGGACGCGTACTTGAAAACGACTGGCTCAAAAGAGTCGCACGCGAGCAAGGTCAAGGCAAATCGCGATGGACGCGACGATGCGCGCCGACGCATCGATGACGCGAATGCCGGACTTCTCGCCCTCCTGAACTCAAGCCAATACGGGACAGCGAGTCTCGCGCCGATCATCGCGGATCGGGTTCAAGGCATGCAGCGGCGCGAAGCGGAGATTGCGTCGATTGATGCCGCGATGAAGCGCATCCGCGAGGCGCGTCCGGCTGGCGAAGGGGAGCCTCCGCGCGACGCGCGCCTTGAGCCATCGTCGGTCGAGTTGAATCAAGTAAATCCGAACATTGCAGCGGTTCAGCGCGAGATCGATCAAACGAAAATGCAACTCGAACTCGCAATCAAGAGTTACTCACAGAAGCACCCGATTTATCAAAACGTACAAAAGAGATTCGACCTACTCACCGCGCAACTCGGAACGCAAATTCAGACAGCGCGAGAGGCATGGGTTGCTGGAGCTGGTCGGATGATGGCGTACGGCGATTTGCTCGATGCCCAGAAAACCGCGATTGGGGCAAAGGACGCTCTCAAGGGCGAGATTGCGCTACTGAACAAAATGACATCGGATGCGGAGAGCTTGAAACGCAAGCTCGCTCAGGAGGAGGACGAGGAACGGAGCTACGCCGAGCGCTTGAAGGAGCTTCAGGCGGAAGCCGCAACCATCGAGAAGGGGCGAGCGAGCATTCGTACGGTCGCGGTGCCACCGGGCATCCCCAGCAAGGATCGCCGCAAGCAGCTCGCCATTGCCGGTGGCGTCGGTGGTTTCGTGATGAGCTTCGCGATCTTCTTCCTCTGGGGCACGCTCGACAAGCGCACGTTCGGAACACGCCAACTCGCGGGTACGAATCCAGCGAAGTTGTTGTGCGCCGGCGCAATTCCCGACATGGACGCCCTCGAGAACGATCCAGAGACGAAGCATCTCGCATCCAATTGCGTCCACCGCATCCGCACGCGGATCGAGAGTCGACGTACCCCCGGCGATGGCTATGCGCTCATGGTGTCGAGTCCGTTTCAAGGTGACGGTAAGACGACGCTCGCGGTCGCGCTGGCGTGGAGCTACGCCGAGAGCGGGTATCGCACGCTCATCGTCGACTGCGACTTCATCGGTCAGGCGCTCTCGTTCCAGTTCGGGCAACTCGGCGCGTCCGGGGTGCGCGAAGCGCTGCAAGGTGCTGATCCGCTCGCGATGATCGCGCCAGCAGGCGCGACATCGCTCTGGATCTTGCCAGTCGGACGTGACCGCCACTTCGGCGCGAGTCGCGTGCATCCGACCGGGTTGCGCCGTCTCTTCCGCGAACTCCGCAATCGCTACGACATCATCATCGTCGACACCGGTCCGATGACGGCCAGTATTGAGGCGCTCCCCGTCGCGAGCTCAGTGGACGGCGTCGTCTTGTCGCTCCGCCGCGGGCGCTCGCGTCAGCGTCTCGACGAGTGCATCGCCGACATCGGGTCGGTCGGTGCCGAATACCTAGGAGTTGTGCTCAATTACGCTGATCGCAAGGACTGCATGCGTTATGGCTCCGTGTCGCGCATGAGCGCCGACATCACTCGGGCGCTCGAAGGCAAGCAAATGCAGCCAACGAAGCACGCGCTTCTCGCTGCGATCAGCGGGGATGGTCAGCTTGGCAGTCAATCCCACGTTGCGACGAAAGGACAGCGTCGTGAGGGTGACGCGGCATGACTGCGGAGGCGATCCGCTTCACGCCCCGACTTGCCGATGACGCGCCGCGCGGCGCGGCATCGCTGTCACCACGCCTTTGGGGATTGAGTGCCACACAACTTCACGACGCGTACTGGCGGAGCCATGGAATTGAATGCGTGCGCCGCGCCGACGGTGTCGCACCGCTCTCCGGCGCTGACGCGTACATGTTGCTTGAGCCCGACCAACTCGTCGTATTTGACCTTCGTGAGATTACTGATGCGCTCCAGTGGACTCGTGCGACGCTCTGCCGACTTCGCGTTGTCGAGGCGGGTGAAGACGCGTATCGCGAGCGGGTGCGCATCGGTGACGATGGACTCGTCAAGCGCATCGACCGCGTCTATACCCGCGAGTATCGCGCCGGATATCGCGTCTTGTTTACCGATCGGCACGGACTGGCGAAGGCTTGGCACGCTGCTGGCTCGCGCCGAGATGCTTGGCTCGCACTGCGTCGGTCGGTTCCATGGTTCCGGACCGACGACTTTCGAGTGCACGGGCACAGCTACCGGCGCGGCGAAACCGAGGATGAAGGCCGACTTGTCTCTCGACTCGTCGATCAGTGGAGTGATCCCGAGCGCGCGATCGAGGGCATCGAACCCATCGCCGATGGCATCATCGGATTGAAAGGTTCGACGATGGTCGACGGCGAGACCTTGGTTGGACCATTGTGGCTCGGAGCATCGAGCGCAGTCAATCCAAGGACGAGCAGATTGCGGGTCGGACCAGCGTGGGTTCCGGATGAGAGTTCGGTCTCGACGGTACGCGTGCTCGACGTCGCGGAAATCCTTTCACCGGAGCGCCGGACAGCGCGTCAGCGCGGGCGGACCTCAGACAGTTCGATGTATCCGCTCGTCAAGCGTGCGATTGACGTGGTGGTGAGCTTCGTTGTGCTCCTTTGCCTCTTGCCGGTTCTGATTCCCGTCGCCTGTGCCGTCGTCGTAGATGACGGACTTCCGATTTTCTTTGGGCATCGCCGTCAGACAATGGGCGGTCGCATTTTTCGGTGCTGGAAGTTCCGCACAATGCGACGGAATGCTGAGACGCTCGCGAAAGAGTTGCGGAGTTTGAATGTCTGCGACGGACCACAGTTCTTCATCAAGGATGATCCTCGCGTGACCCGAGTGGGCCAGGTGTTGCGGAAATGGCATCTCGATGAGCTGCCCCAGTTCTGGAACGTGCTCGTCGGGGACATGAGCCTCGTCGGTCCACGCCCAAGCCCAGATGGTGAGAATCAATTCTGTCCCGCGTGGCGCGAACTGCGACTTGGTGTGCGACCGGGCATCACCGGTCTTTGGCAGGTCGAGCGAACCCGCGAACCCGGGCGCGATTTTCAGGAGTGGATACGCTACGACATTGAATATGTGAACCGCGCGAGTCTCTCGCTCGACATCGAAATTTGTTTCAAGACCATCGCGAACATTATTGCAGGCGGCGGCCACGGGTCCGCAGGTGCTTCCGCTGGGCTGGAGGGCAAGGCTCCCGACACGAGCCGCAGAGATCATGGCGTTCACAAAAAGAGCTAAACGACGGCTTACGTTGCTCCTTGGCGTCCTAGGACTGGTAGCGGTTCTTGGCGTCGGAGCGTGGGGTGCCCGGCGCTGGTGGCTTGCGCACCGCGCAGCCGACGCTCGCGCACAGGGCTGGAAATACTATGACGCGGGCGATTACGCGAATGCACTCGGACCACTGAGCGCATATGTCGGTGCGGGCAACCAATCGGACGTCGATGCGCTCTTACGACTAGCAAAGTCACGGTATGAGGTACCCGCACTCAATCGTAAGAACATCGTCGATGCGGCGAGGTTCTACTCAACCGCGCTCGCGCAGCGACCGGGTGATGTCGCCGCGTTGATCGGTCTCGTCAACTGCTATCGCGAATTGGGGTATACGGTTGAGCTCGAGAAAGCCGTCACTGCGCTGCTGGGCATCGAACCCAAGAACATCGCGGCGATTCAGGCTCAGCTTCTTCTTGAGCGCTCGCGCGGGGAATGGGAAAAGGCGGTCAAGAGCGCGCAGCTCCTTGTTGAGTGTGAGCCTAATTCGTATCTCTGGCGCGTACTGCTCCTCGACGTGATCCGCGCGAGCGGTGTTGATGTGGCGAAGCGAATCGAGGTCGTTCGGACGTGGATCGCTGCGGGCGAATCGGACGGTCGTTACCGATTGTTCCTTGCCGACTTGCTGCGTTTGAACGGGCAACTCCCTGACGCAAAAAAGGAAGCGACCGCCGCGGCAACTCTGGGTATGCCGGATACGACGACTCTCGGCGTACTCATTGATCTCCTCGACAAGCTTCAACTCCCGGATGTTGCTACGAACGCAGTGCGGCTTGCCCGCGAGAAGGGGCTTGATCCTGTCGCGCTCGTGAACATGCAAGTGCAGCGTCACTGGCTGGCGGGTCGACTCGACGACGCGCGGAAAGAGCTCGACTCGTTCGTCGCAGATCAAAGTGCCGCTGCGCCAGTGGCGACGAAGCAGCGCTCGGAACTCTTCCGTTGGCGGGTCAAAGTTGCAGAAGCACTCCTTGACATTGCTGCGTCGGACGCGGCGATCGCGGCGTTGCGAGAAGCGATCTCGGGGGACGTATCCCTTGGACCGAAGTCGGCGTCTTGGATAGATGCGGTCGTCGCGACGCGCGGCGCGCAGGCTGGCAGCGCGAATGTGAAGGCCACGACGAGCTCGCTTCGTGACGGCGCAGTCAAGCTGGATGCGGCCCGTGCGGCGGAGAATGACGATTCGTTCCTGCTCCTCCGCGCGGGTGACCTCGCGACTCGGATGGGCGAGGCGGACGAAGCGGTGCGGTACTACCGAAAGGCATACGATCGCGAGTCAGGTCGGTGGGGGCTCGCGGGCGTGCGACTCACGCACGCGATGCTCAACGTGGGTCGCACCGAGGAGGCATTCCGGCTAGCCAACGAGCTTGCGCAGCGGTTTCAACAGAGTCCGTCCGTGCTCTTCGTTCTCGCTGAGGCGTGCAATTCACTGGCGCGGGAGGGGCGCACGCCTGCGCTCGTCGATCCAACGGTGGGCAACCTTAGTGCGAGTGCGATCCTGCAAGCGCTCTACACCGCGCTCAACGATGACGAGACATTCCTCGCGCCGCTCGTCTCCGCGAAGATTGCGGATCGCGACGAGGCAAGCGGCACGGCACTCGCAAGGAAGGCCATCGACGATCCGAAGACATCGGCCGCGGTATTGCTCCAACTCGCGGGCATTGTTTCGGAGCAGCGATTCGGGGATTTACCGACTCGAGCGCTTGCAGCCGCGCGGTCCCGTGGGGCGAATCCGACCGATGCCACCGTCTTGGAGTGCCGACTCGCGATCGCGCGGGGCGACGCCGAGGGAGCGCGACAGCGCGCGGAGGCCGAATTTGGCACGGCGACCGAACCGGCGCGTGCCATTTTTGCCCGTGTGTTAGCTGAGGCGGCAGTCGCTGCAAACGCAGACGACGTGGCCGCCGTGCTCTCGCAGTATCTCAAGGAGGGCGGCGACGATCCCGACGCAGCGTCGTTCGTGCTCGGACAGGTAAGCGCGTGGGAGGACGAAGCGCTGGTGACGGCAGCGATCGAGCGACTTCGAACGATCGCGGGTGAAGGGTCGAGTCGATTCGTCCTCAGCGACGCCGCACGGGTCTTGCTGTTTCACCGGAACGACCAGAAGAAGATCTCGACCGTGGTCATTGCAGTGAACGAACTGCTGAATTCGAATCCCGAGTCGACCGCAGCACTGGTCTCAATGTCGCGGCTGCTCGCGGCGAAGCAACCACCTGATGTGCCCGCTGCAGCGAAGTTTCTCGAGCGAGCGATTGCGCTTCAGCCGGGTCGCCGAGACCTGTATCCCGAGCTCGTCGGCCTCTTCCAGAGTACGGGAGACTTTGCGAACGCTAACCGATATCTCCAGCAGTACATGCGTTCTGCTGAGCAGAGCGACGATGATTCGCGACGCGGCGTGCGGTTACTTGTCGCACAAGGCGACTTCGCTGCGGCCCTTCCCGCGCTTGAGCGGATCGCGAGGTCCACCAAAGTCGAGGCCGACCTCGTCGCGCTCGCAGATGTGAAGCGACGCGCTGGTTTCCCCGACGAGGCGGAGAGAATCCTGAAGGAAGCAACGAGCAAACCCGGACGGACGATTCTCGCGGTCATGTCGTACTCAGATTTCTTGGCGCGGCGTGGCCGACTCGCCGAGGCGAAGGCGCTCGTGAACGGCGACGCTGAGACGGCGACGCCAGCATTGACGCCAGCGAATCGGGCATTTGTTCTCGCGCGACTCGAGATTGATTACGGAGATCCAAAGCTCGCTGGTCCAGCGATCGAAGAGTCGATTCGACTTGCGCCGGACGCACCAAGCGTTGCGCTGCTGGCAGCCCGTCACCAACTCGCACTCGGGAATCTCACGGCGGCGATCGCGGTCGCGCGGGCGTCGCTCGCGAAGAATCCGAACGACGAGTCGCTTCTTCAATTCGTGTCGTCGATGATGCTCGCCGATCCGGCGAGCCGCGCCGAGGTCGAGAAGGCACTTGACGCACTGAAGGCGACGAATCCGGCGCTCCGCGAACTGTTGCTGGTGGTGCGGGCATCCGAAGGACCAAACGGCGCGATCAATCCGGGTCCCAACGAACTCAAGACCATCGTCGACCTCACCGAGCGATACTCCGGCTTCGCTCCAATCTGGACCGCCGCGATCGAACTGCACACGGCTGCGGGGAAAACTGATGACGCGATTCGCATTGCGAGGCGCGCCATGACGAGGCTTCCTTCCGAGGCGGGACCACCGCAACTCGCCGCACAATTACTTCTTCAAGCGCGCCGACTTGATGAGTGCCGGGAAGCCGCCCGTGCGTGGCGCACGCTGACCGCAGACTCACCGTTGGAGGCCGATTTACTTCTGGCGCGGGCTGCACTCCTCTCCGGCAAGCCGGGTGAGGCTGCATCGCTCCTGAAACCGTACGCGGACCGACTCTCGCTCGAATCCACGACCCGTCCCGCCGCGCTCGGCGTGTATGCGGTGGCGCAGCTCCTCGACGGCAAGACCGATGCGGCGTTTGCTTCCGTGCGGAATCATCTCGCGGAAGGTGCGTTGCGAGCGGAGTGGTTGCGGGCAATTCGCGCCGCGCCGACGCCGCTCGCGATGGATGCGCTCGTGCGAACTCAGGCGGTCATCGCCACCGCGCCGTCCGGGGCAAGCTCGCTCTCGAACGAGAGCCTCGACGAGAACCGCGTTGCGCTGCTCGCAGAGTATGTCGCGCTCGCGGGTCGAAGCGATGGCAAGGCTGCGATCGATCGCGCCACGTTGCTTTTCGCAGCGCTCGGTCCGGTGGCGCGCGAAGCAACGGTGACAAAGCTGCTCGCGGCGGATCTCGCTGGTGCCCGTGGCGACGCGCCTGCGGCGAGCGCGGCCTATGAGGCGATTTGGATGAGTGTGCCCGAGGCGGAGCGAACGAAGCTCCTCGGATGGCAGTCACTCGACGAGCCAACGCGCACATCGATGCAGGGCGTACGGAGCCTCGCGGTCTATACGGCCAACAATCAAGTTTCGGTGCTGGCTCGCGCCGGGATCGATCTCGACAAGGCGCTCGCGATCATCGATCGCGCCATCGTCCTTGAGCCGTCAAACGCGGCATTGCAGGACACGAAGGCAACGGTGCTGCTGGCGCGGAAGGAGTACGACCAGGCGCGCAGCGTGGCGCTCGGGGCAGTCAAGATGCCCGGTGCGAGCGCGAGTATCTCTTTGACACTCGCTCGCATCGAACTCGCTGCTGGCCGCCTTGAGGACGCGCGTCGCTATCTTCAAACTGCGCAGCGAGAGCTTGCAAGTGACCCATTCGCCGATCGCACTACGCTCGATCAGCTCGCTCAGGTCACGAAGGCAATCGAAGCAGCGGCCTTGCGGAAGACAACCTAACAGTAGCGGGATCGGTTTCGCTCGCCCTCTTCAACTATCACCTCTAGGTCAAGAACCTGCGCATGGAACGCAAAGGCATCATCCTCGCTGGCGGCAGCGGTACGCGGCTGTACCCGATCACGAAGGCAGTGAGCAAGCAGCTCATGCCGGTGTACGACAAGCCGATGATTTACTACCCGCTGTCAATGCTGATGCTCGCGGGCATTCGCAGTGTGCTCGTCATTACGACGCCGCAAGATCAGGAGGCGTTTCGAACGCTGCTCGGTGATGGCACTCAGTGGGGGCTTGAGTTCGTCTACGAGGCGCAGCCGCGACCCGAAGGGCTGGCCCAAGCGTTCCTCATCGGTGAGCGATTTCTCACTGTAGGTGGCCGCGTCGCTCCCAGTGCAATGGTGTTAGGTGACAATATCTTTTACGGCACAGAGCTCCAGCGCCGGCTGCGCGAGGTGTCCGCGCGACCGAGTGGTGCGACCGTCTTTGCCTACCACGTCACGAATCCGCAGGAGTATGGTGTCGTTGCATTCGACGCCGCGATGCGAGCGGTCTCCATCGAAGAGAAGCCGAAGGTACCGAAGTCGAACTACGCCGTCACGGGTCTCTACTTCTATGACGAGACAGTGGTCGACGTCGCGAAGAGTGTGAAACCATCGGCGCGCGGAGAACTGGAGATTACGAGCGTCAACGACGCGTATCTCCAGCGCGGCACACTCAACGTGGAGTTGCTCGGTCGTGGAAGTGCCTGGCTCGACACGGGTACGTTCGACACATTATTGCAGGCGTCGCAGTTCGTTCACACGCTGGAAGCGCGACAGGGACTCAAGATCGCGTGTCCTGAAGAGATCGCCTATCGGAACGGCTGGATTTCGGCCGCAGAGCTTGAAAAGCTGGCGGACGGTCTCAGCAAGAACTCCTATGGGCAGTACTTGAAACTCGTTCTGCGCGACGGACGATGAAACTGATACAGACCGAAATCTCTGACGTGGTGATTCTTGAGCCGAAGGTCTTCGGCGATGCTCGTGGATTCTTCCTTGAGACCTGGTCAAGCCGCGCATTCGCGTCTGCCGGGCTGCATCACAACTTCGTGCAGGACAACTGGAGCCGCTCGCGGCGGGGAATTCTGCGCGGGCTTCATTACCAGATTCGTCACCCGCAGGGAAAGCTCGTGCGCGTGACGCAGGGCGAAGTCTTCGACGTCGCCGTCGACTTGCGTCGCAGTTCTCCCACGTTCGGCAAGTGGGTCGGCACGTGGCTCAGCGCCGACAACTACCGCGCGATGTTTGTCCCACCGGGTTTCGCGCATGGCTTCTACGTCACGAGCGATTCAGCAGACTTTCAATACAAGTGCACCGATCTGTATGCGCCGGAGTGGGAGCGAACAATCGCGTGGGACGATGCTGCCGTGGGTATCACGTGGCCGCTTGAGAAGGGCGGAGCGCCAGTGCTCTCGGAGAAAGACCGCACGAAGGCGATTCCGCTTGCGAAAGCTGAGGTTTTTCCGTGACCGTGCTCGTGACCGGCGCCGGAGGACAGCTTGCGAGCGAAATCGAGCGCACCGTTCCGGAAGGGCGTCGCGTTGTAGCGCTGTCCGAGATAGATCTTGACATCCGCAATCGCGAGGCGGTGCGGACCGCAGTTCACGATATCGCCCCGAGCGCGATCGTGAATGCGGCGGCATACACCGCGGTCGACAAGGCCGAGTCGGAGCAAGCGCTCGCGTTCGCGGTGAATCGCGATGGTGCTGCGCACGTCGCCGAAGCAGCGGCGGCAATCGGGGCGATGCTCGTGCACGTCTCGACGGACTTCGTGTTCGACGGCGCTGCCTCTTCACCGTACGCGACCGATGCGGCTCCGAACCCGCTCTCGGTGTATGGGCGGAGCAAGTACGAAGGCGATTGCGCAGTCCGCGCGGCGTGTCCGGGTGCGGCCATCGTTCGGACGGCGTGGGTGTATGCGGCGACTGGCCGTAATTTCGTCGCGACGATGCTCCGCCTGATGGAGCAGAACGAATCCAAGAAGTCAACTGAGCGCGGTGCGGTTCGAGTCGTGAGCGACCAGATCGGATCGCCGACCAGCGCCCATGGGTTGGCGGAATGTTGCTGGCGACTCATTGACCGGCGTGCAGCGGGCCTCTGGCACTGGACCGATGCTGGCGTCGCAAGTTGGTACGACTTCGCCTGCGCGATCGGAGAATTCGGCGTCCTTGCCGGACTTCTTGAGAGCCCGCCCGCCGTCGAGCCGATTCGAACGGTGGACTATCCGACGCCAGCGCGTCGACCTGCGTACGGAGTGCTCGATAAAACTTCGACGTGGAACCTGCTCGGACTCAAGGCACCGCATTGGCGGCTGCCACTTCGCATAGCGATTGAGGAGATGGCGCGTGGCAAATCCACCCAAACATAGCCCTTCGGTTGCAGTAGGCGCGGCCGACGCCAACATGCTCGTGACCGGTGGCGCAGGCTTCATCGGTGCTAACTTCGTGCGCCATCGAGCCACCTCGCATCCGCAGAGTCGCGTCGTCGTGCTCGATGCGTTGACCTACGCGGGCAACCGCGCGAGTCTTGACGGCATCGCCGGCTGCGCGTTTATCCATGGCGATATTCGCGACGGCGACCTCGTCGAACGCATCCTCCGTGAGCACTCGCTGAGCACTATTGTTCACTTCGCAGCGGAGAGCCACGTCGACCGTTCCATCACCGGGCCCGACGCATTCATCGACACGAACATCGTCGGGACACACAGTCTGCTGAAAGCCGCTCGCGCTGTGTGGCTCGGCGGGAGCGGCGTCGCGCATCGCTTCCACCACGTCTCGACCGACGAAGTCTACGGCTCGCTCGGCGCGAACGATCCGGCCTTCGCCGAGACGAATCGTTACGAACCGAATTCGCCGTACTCGGCAAGCAAGGCTGCGAGCGATCACCTCGTCCGCGCGTATCAACACACATTCGGTTTACAGGTGACGACGAGCAATTGCTCAAACAACTACGGCCCGTTTCAGTTTCCCGAAAAGCTGATTCCGCTCATGCTTGTGAATATTTTGCACGGCAAGCCGTTGCCAATCTATGGCGATGGTTTGAATGTGCGCGATTGGCTATACGTTGAGGATCACTGTCGCGGCATTTCACTGATTCTCGATCGAGGTCGCGTCGGTGAGGTCTACAACATCGGCGGCAACAACGAGCGGCCTAACATCGAGATTGTGAAGAGTCTCTGCGCGATGATCGACGATCGATTTGCCCGCGACAGTGGTCTCAAGTCGCGTTTTCCCGGGGCTCCAGCAGCGTCGAGCGTAAAGAGCGAGACGCTCATGACGTACGTCAAGGATCGCCCTGGCCATGATCGCCGGTATGCGATCGACGCACGGAAGGCGGAACAAGAGCTTGGCTACCGTCCGGTCGAGACCTTCGCCTCGGGATTTGCGAAGACGATCGACTGGTATCTCGCGAATGAGCGCTGGTGGCGGGCCGTTATGGACGGTTCGTATCGAGCGTGGATCGATGCGAACTACGCGGATCGCGGACGCGACGCGGTATCGAGAGCGGTGGAGGCATGATCGGTGGGCATGCGACGCTCGACATTACTTGGAACGGGCGCGGGCACGTCGCAACCGGCGAGCGCGAGCACGTCATCGGGCTTTCGGTCGCTGACAACGGAGAGAAGGGAGTCGTGGCGCGGTGGCGTTTCGACGGAGAGATCCTCGTCGTCGACGGCGAGGCCTTCGGGTATCTGCCGCTCTTCGTCGCGCAAGCGGAGAATCGCATCATCGTCGGCACGTCACCGATCGCCCTCGTTGCTGCGGGCGCACCTGGTGACATCGATCGCGAAGCGGTGGGCCTCTTCTTACGAATTGGTTTCTATCTCGGCGAACGAACGCCGTTCAAGCACATTCGGGTCGCGCCGCGCGGAAAGCGGCTGACGTGGACGCGCGGAGTTTCCTCGGTCTCGGGCGCTGGTATGACGATCGTTCCGGCGTCGATCCGAACCGTCGAGGAAGGGGTCGCCGGATACTGCGACCTCTTTCGCACCGCGATGCGGCGTCGTCCGCCAACGCAGGAGCGCTTCGCGATGCCGCTCTCGGGCGGACGTGACTCACGCATGATGCTGCTCGATTCGCTCGAACTCGGGCATCGTCCGACCGCGCTCGTGAATCTCGCAGGGGGTGAGCACTCCGACCACCCCGATGCTGTCATCGCGCGCCATCTCGCGTCGCGGGTTGGCATACCGCTGGTCGCAGCGGCAGCGCGGTCGCCGTGGATCGAAAGCGAGGCGCGGAAGCATGTGACCGGCGGACTTCTCGTTCTCGAGCACACGTGGATGATGCCGCTGTGGGACACACTGCGAGCGAGCTATCCGTGCTGGTACGACGGCCTCGGAGCTGGTGCCATTACGCGCGGCGATCTGTGTAAGGAGTCGTGCTGGACCAAGTATCAGCGTGGCGAGTGGACTGAGTTCTTACGCGAGTTCGCGAGCTATGCGCTGGGCGTTTCGGATGAGACGGTTCGACGGCTGGCGCGGATTGCCGACTGGATCGAACCGAGCGAAGAGTCGGCAGTCGCGGTACTGCGTGAGGAGCTCGACGTGCACGCGGGGGCGGCGAATCCGATGACGTCCTTTAGCTTTACTAATTGGGGCGGGCGGGCGATTGGGCTGAATCCGTTCATGCTCTGCGCGCCGGTGCGTGATATCCACACTCCATTCATGGACGCAGATCTCACGCGGTTCCTCCTCGGATATCCAATCGACCTAGCGTTGAAGGACGATCTCCAGACAGCGTGCGTCCGCCGGATGCATCCCGCGTTCGCCGACGTGCCGTTTGATAAGGACTTGCCGAAGTGGAAGCGGAAGAGAAAGCCGTTCGCGCGAGCGATTTCGGGGCGATTGGCGACGGTGCGTCACATGGCGGCCAGCGCCGGGAGATTCCGTTCCGTCGGTATGCCAGCGGCCATCAAGGGTGACGCGCGGTTGGTACCGATTCTGACCGTACTTGCGATGCTCGAACGCGCATCGACGGCGCACGGTGCGAAGGAACTGATCGACGAGTTCGGCTTCGACTCAGCCGCCGATCGCGGGAGTCTCGCCCGACATCGGGTTCCCTGACGTTGGTGTCGTTGAAGCTGACTTCGCTCGCAGACTCCGCACGATGTCCAGCGCCTCGCGCGCCTCGCGCCGCGCTCGCGGCCAGAACCAGCCGACTGCGCTCATCACCGCAACGCCGACGGCGACGGTCGCGGCAAGTGAAATCCACGGGCGCGGGAGAATGCTCTCGGGGACGAGGTACGCGGGCACCGCCATCGAGACAGCTCCGAGCACTCCGATGAGCGTGCCAGGCCACGTTGCCTTGATGAGCCCGCGCATCGAAACTGGTGTTTTTGCGAGCGTGCGCGAGAGCATTGGTCCGCGGACGACATGCGTCGCGACGACATACGCCCACGCGACACCCACCGCGCTCCAGCGGACACCGATGAGGTACGCCGTAATGAAGATCACGGTCTTCACAGCGTTGCGAAACATCAGTTCCTTCGTCTGCCCAGTCGCTATCGCTACCCAGGTGGCGGTGGCGGCGATGGGCATTCCCCAGCTCGCAAGGGAGAGGATCTGGAACAGCGTCCCGGCCTGTTCAAAGTTCGGTCCAAGCGCGAGACGGATTAGGTCGCGCGAACCCATCATGAGGATCGCGATGAGTGGCGTTGTGAGAATCGCTACGAGCGCGGCCATGCGGTAGTACGCGCGGGCGAAGCGCTCCGGTTGGTCTTGCAGTCGCGAGAGCAGCGGCACCGCGACCTTCGTGAAAGGTGCGATGACTTGCGTCAGTGGCATGAGTAAGAGCGACAGCGCTCGGCTGTATTCACCGAGCGGTCCCGGTCCGTCAAACCTACCGAGGATCACACTGTCGGCGTTCACCTGCACGTAGTTCAACACTTCGGTACCGGTAAGGTGGCTTCCCGTCGTGACGAGCGAGCGTGTCCCTCGCGCGATCGCGGGGAGGCTTGGCCGCCAACGCGTCGCCATCCAGGCGACGACGGTTGCAACAGCCCGCGTCACAACTAACTGTGCGACAAGTGCCCAGTACGTATGCCAGATCGCGGCGATTGAGATGGCAGCAGCCGTACCGACAACCTGACTCGCGATTTCGACGCCAGCAAGCCAGCCAAATTTGAGCTCGCGTTGCAGCATCGCTTGATGCTGCGCGCCGAGCGCGCCGACGACAAGACTGACGCTCGCAACGATCGTGATCGGTATGAGGCGGGCGTCAGCGACGCCCGCTTGGGCGTAGAACATCGCGACGAGCGGGGCACACGCAGCGAGAATCCCCGCGACGAGCGTGGCAACGCCGAGGTTGATCCAGAAGAGCGACGTTGCCTGTTGGTGCGAGAGGTTCTTCGAGCGCGTCGCCGCTTGGGTGAGTCCAGCGTCTGCAAAGAGCGACGCGAAGCCGGTGAACGCGGTCACCATCGCGAGCAGGCCGAAGTCTTCCTTCACGAGCAGTCGCGAGAGGACGACCATCGACCCGATCCGCAGCACGAAGCGGGTCCACTGCGAGGCAAAAGTGAAAGCACCGCCCCGGATGGCGCGGTGCTTGAGATTCGTATGGCCAGTGGTGCCGGACAACTCGATTGTCATCGGCCAACCGACGCCAACCGGAATAGGTCCGGTTGACCCGATCAGCCCTTCGCTTGGGCAACCGTCATGCTGCCGACCGCCATCCGGGCGAAACCAAGGATCTTGACGCCGTCAGGCAGCAGACTCTTGACCTTCTTCGAAGGATCGATGACGAAATCTTGATTGAGCAGCGTGTTCTCTTCGAAGAACTTCCGCATCTTGCCTTCAGCCATTTTCTCCGCGATCTGCGGCGGCTTGCCGGACTCCTCGATCTCCTTCATGAAGCCAGCTTTCGCTTCAGCGACTCGGTCAGCGGGCATGTCTGAGCCGTCGATCGCCGCGGGCGACGGAACATTCGCCACGATGTGCTGACTGATGCTCTTGCCGACCTCGGCAGAGACCGGACCGCTGAACTGGATCAGCGCGCCCTTCTTGCCATCGTGGTGAACATAGCTGCCGAAGCTGCCGCCGGAGAAGAGTGCGCCGGTGCCGAACGAAATGTTCTCGCCGGTCTTGATGCGGATCTCGTCGATCTTCGCGGTCATCGCAGGCGTCGCGGCAACATCGGTCGCGCTGCCTTGCAGCGCGAGCGCCGCCACCGCCTTCGACATCGCAATGAAGTCGTCGTTGCGCGCGGTGAAGTCGGTTTCGGCGCGCACGCTGACGATGACAGCCTTCTGGCCGCTCATCGCCACTTCGACGCGGCCTTCGCCCGCGGCGCGGTCCGTGCGCGTATCCATCTTGCCCTTCATGCGCTCCTTGAGAAGCGCCTCGGCGTTGTTCATGTCGCCGTCGGCGTCCGCGAGCGCTTTCTTGCAATCCATAATGCCGATGCCCGTCCGCTGGCGGAGGGTCATTGCGTCTTTTGCGTTGACTTGTGCTAGTTCCATAGGTGTCGATACCCCAAGCGAGTGTTGATATCCCGGCCGATGACTCTCCCCCCGATTACTCAGCGGTCGCCGCAGGCACCTCGGTGCCCGTTGCGCCAGCAGCACCAGCGTCGTCGGCGCGGAAGCGCGAACGAGTGGAGCGGCGACGCGCGTCGCCGTCGCCTCCGCGGTCTCCGCGCGGTTCGCCGCGACCGTCGCCGCCTCGGCCCTCGCCCGACTTCGCCGCGACCTGATCACTGGACTGACGGTGGCCGAGACCGTCGGAAACTGCGGCGCAGAGTTCACGCATGATCACGTCAATCGCGCGCATCGAGTCGTCGTTGCCGGGGAGCGGGATGTCGGCGAGATCGGGATCGCCGTCGGTATCAATCAGACAAATCGTCGGGATGCCGAGGTTCTTCGCCTCGAGCAGTGCGTTCTTTTCCCGGTTCGTATCGATGACGACCACAGCCCCGGGAAGCTTGTGCATCGTGCGGATACCGTTCAAGTTCCGGAAGATCTTCTTCTGCTCGCGAGAGATCTGAGATTCCATCTTCTTCGAGTACGTGGAGATCTCACCCGTCTCGACGAGACGCTCAAGTTCCTCGAGGCGCTTCAGTCGATCGCGGATGGTGCGGAAGTTCGTCAGTGTGCCGCCGAGCCAACGCTCGGTGACGTAGGGCATCTTCACGCCGCCTGCATATTGCTCAAGCGCGGCTTGAGCCTGGCGCTTGGTGCCAACGAAGAGCACATCCTTGCCTTCAGAGACAGTCTTGGTAATGAACTTCTTCGCGAGCAAGAGACCCTTGATGGTCTCTTTGATGTCGATGATGTGAATGCCGTTCCGCGTGGCGAAGATGTACGGACGCATTCGCGGATTCCAATTGCTGCGGCGCTGGCCGAAGTGGATTCCGCTCTCGACGAGTTCTTGGACGAGTGATGACATAGGAAACCTCGCAGCGACACCGGCGTTGGCGGGGGTGGACCGCCAAAGGCCACTTGGGCGCTTCTGGAAACGAACGAAGTGGAAACACCTGCCCGAACCGGATCCACCGCGATCCGCAGGCATCCCCCGGCAAATTCCAGCGGCCGCGAACCGACGCGGGCTGTCTCACCAGTAGGACCGAGGAGGGTAACAGAAACGCTGGCGTGGTTCACGTCTCGGGATGCGCACTGGAGAGACCGGGACCCGGGCTGGCGGACCTCCTAGAGGGCCCGGCGGACGCAGGGGCTGCTAGATTTCGGGGCTCTCGTGCCCGCCCGAGCTC
>JAWXCC010000215.1:0-19682 GCA_034440475.1 Phycisphaerae bacterium
CCCGATCGGGCCGTACGTCGTTGGCGCAGCGCTGAGTGAAGCGCGGCAGTACGACGAAGCTGCGGCAGCGCTCGAGATCGCGATAGCGCGCGCGCCAGCGTGGTGCGATCCGCGGATCGCGCTCGGGCTGCTGGAGACTCAAACCGGCCGCGATGAGAAGGCGCGTGCGGTTCTCAGCGCCGCGATCAAACTCGATCCGTTCGAGGCACGGGCGCAGTTCTACCTGCTGCTTCTCGATGAACTTGCGGGGTACGCGCGCATCGAGGGCAAGCACTTCATCGTTCGCTACCAGCCAGGCAAAGATGCCGCAGTTGCTCTGGGAATGGTCGAAGCGCTCGACGCGATGCACGAGGTCGTGACAGGTCGATTCGAGCATGTTCCTTCGCAAAAAACTGTCATCGATCTCATGCCGGACCACCCAAAGTTTGCAGTGCGAATCACAGGTCTGCCGCAGCTGCACACGATTGCCGCGTGCATGGGCTCTGTGATCGCGATAGAAGTTCCGAAGGAAGGCGCGCGCACGAAACACTTTGGCACATTCGACTGGCTGAAGGTGTTGCGCCACGAATACACGCACACAGTCACACTGTCGCAGACGAAGAATCGCATCCCGCACTGGTTGACCGAAGCCGCAGCCGTCAGCATGGAGGACACGCCGCGCGACTATCCAACGTGCCAACTTCTCGCTCGTGAGATTGAGACCGGCGGACTCTTCACACTCGAGACTATCAACTGGGGCTTCATCCGACCGCAGCGTCCACAAGATCGGCAGCTTGCGTACGCCCAGGGGCACTGGATGGTGCAGTTCATGAACGAGCGCTTCGGCGAGAGCGCGCTGGTTCGACTCCTCAACCTCTACGCGAGTGGCACGACCGAGGAGAAAGCGATGCCCGAGGCGCTCGGCGTGCCGCGAGCGGAGTTTCAGAAGCAGTTCTTTGAGTGGGCGACGCAGCAAGTGAAGTCGTGGGGGCTCGCGCCGGAGCCATCGATGGCAGCGCTCGTCAAGGAGCGGCGCGACGCTGACCCTGATTTGGCGTCGGCGTACCGCGATGCACTCGACTCAGCGCTCGGTGAAACTGCTGAGCGTGCGGCAGCGCAGATTGGACGCCCTGGTGATCGCGCCCGCGATGGGCTTGTCGGTCGCGAATGGCCGAAGCCGCGTGCGGCTACGTTGCCCCCAGACGACGCGATGATTGCCGGATGGTTGCAGGCGCATCCCGACCACCCCGATGTGTTGGAGTTAAGGATCCGCAGACGGCTACGTGACGCCGGCGACGGCACGCCGGCGCCCGAGGTTCTCGACCTGCTGGAGCGATACGCGCGAGCGCGTCCGGTTGATCCTTATCCGCATCGACCGCTCGCGAAGATGTATCTCGCGTCGGACGAGCCTGCTAAGGCGATTCCACACTTGGCCGAACTCGACATCCGCGAAGAAAAGGAAAATGCCTACTCCGTCGAGCTTGCGCGGCTGAAGCGAGCGAGCGGCGACATCTTCGGAGCAATGGCCTCGATTGAGCGCGCCGCGCGGATGAATCCCTACGACCCGGCGCTCCGCGAACTTGCCGCAGCGATTGCAGTCGAAGCCATGGACTTTCACCGGGCTCGGCTGCATGTTGAAGCGTTGACGATTCTGGAGCCGGGCGCCGCTCAGCACAAGAAACGGCTGGAACGTATCGATGCGCTGATCTCAGACCGTTCATAGTTCTTCTGCGTTGAGTTTCCGGACTCATTCTGTCGAAATGCGCTCGCTGATTTGTCCACTGCGAGTATCTTCCGAGAAGCTCTTCTGGAGAATCACGCCCATGGATATTCGTCGATCGTTCCCGTTGTTCGTCCCCTTCATCGTCACGGCAGGTGCCCTCGCGGCCTCCATCAACTATCAAGTGTCGCTCGTGCCAGCGCAGAGCACGCTGACATCAACGACCACGATCGCCGCCCCCGTCGTGGGCACCTTCATAGGCAACTATGACGCGGTGTCGAATCCGACCGGAACGAAGACCATCCCTGGTCTCTTCGGCGGCAGCGGAAACAATGCGATCAACTATTCCGCGGCCTTCGACGCATCGGGCGACAACACGTCGCACCCGACCGGCGGCTTCGCGATGTCGGTGGATGTCGGCTTGCTCAGCTTTTCGGTCTCCAATCTAGCGATCGATCTGCTTGGCGCTACCGCCGCGAGCATCGACGCGACGGCGACGGTGACGTACTCAAACTTTCACACGCAGAACCCGAACGCGATCTTCCCCGGGCTGACGCTTCCATTACCCCTCGGAACGGCGACACTTGACGCACTCGACGCGACACAGACCGGTGGAGCCATTGGTGGGGTGCTGGTGCCGCAGGGTCGGACTAGCTACACCTTCCTCGCTGCCATTCCGGTGAATCTCACTGCGGTCGTGACGTTGAACGGCCAGACGATCGCAACCGATCCGATTCCGTTCGCGCTTCCGATCGCGGGAACGATCGATTTCGGCGGCGAGAGCGTCACGCTGACCGCCTCCATCGCGAGTTCGTTCGAGCAAACGACTCCGCTCGATCCTGCGCCGAGCTTCACGGCTCAGCCCCTCGACCTTCCCACGATTCTTCCGCCCGGTGGAACCGCGCACCTGCTGTTCTCCGGCGCGATCTCGAGCATCACCGTGGGTGCTGGCGTCGACGCATCTTTCTTCGCCGACGCAGTGCCGCAGCTCAATCCCGCCGACCTGAACGGTGATGGCATCGTTGGGGCTGCCGATCTCGGAATCTTGCTCGGAGCGTGGGGCACGAGCGGTCCGGGAGATCTGAGCGGAGACGGTGTCGTCGGTCCTGCTGATCTTGGCATTCTGCTTGGTGCTTGGAGCTGAACGTCTGCGTATTCTCTCGCGTGACACGACTGCACTCAGAACTCATTGCTGCTACGACCTCCGCCGCCCTCGCGCTCACACTCAGTGCGCGGGCGGCGGAATTTTCGTTCGGACCTGCGGTGGTTTCGCCTCTGCCGATGTCGCACACGCCGACGGCGGTTCGACTCGGCGATTTCGACGGAGACGGGAAACTCGACGCGGTCGTGACGGGGCGAAACTGGCTCTTCAAACCAGGAACGACCGGCCGTGTGTCGGTCCTCCGCGGAGCGGCCGGGGGCATCTTCACTCCGTGGCACGAGATTCTCGTGATCGAAGGAAGTACGGAAGACGCCGCAGTTCGCGATTTCGACGGTGACGGAAAACTCGACGTGCTTCTCACGCTCTCGGGTCCGCGCGGTCGACTCGCGTTTGCACGCGGTCACGGCGACGGAACATTCGACGCGCCGACGTACGTCGATCTTGAGCGTCAGCCGCGCGGGCTCTGCGTGGGAGACCTTGATGGCGACGGCGATGTCGATGCCGGAGCGGTGAATTACGTTTCGTCATCGCTGATGGTGGTGCGAAATCAACTCCCGGGCGGCGGGAATCTCGTCAACGCGAGCACGCAGCGGCTCGGCCAATACATCGGTGGGCTTCCGTATCCACTACAGACGAATGCGTCGGACTTGAACGGCGATGGCAAGCGCGACCTCTTGGTGACGATGCTTGGCGGCGGGCGCGTCAGCGTGATGCGTGGGCTCGGCGGTGGTACGTTCGCGCGAAGCGTCGACTGGAAGCCAGCGAACATTGCGGGAGAAGCGCCGGCGATCATCGGAACGAGCGTCGCCGACTATGACGGCGACGGCGATGTGGACGTTGCGCTTCCGGTGCTCCTCGTCACGCAAGCGCAGCGACTCATTCTGATGCGAAACGACGGCAGCGGCGGATTCGCGGAGCAGTCGTCGTTCGAGAGCGCCGGCTTCTACTACTCGTGGTGTTCCGCGCCGATCGATGTCGATGGCGACGGCAAGATGGATGTCGCCATCGGCACTGCTCTCTCAGGCTCGGTCACGTTCATGCGCAACCTGACCGCGGGTCCGGCGGCGCCGCTCAATTTCGCGCTCCAGCCGGCGATCGTCTTCTACGGGCTTTTCGTACGGGATCTCGTCGCCGCCGACATCGATGGTGATGGCGATCAAGACCTCGTCGGAATCGAGATCGCTGGAAGCACCGTGTTCACGACGTTCAATACCACGCCGCAGGGTGGCGTTGCCGGAGAAACTGTGCAGCGCCCGCCACCGCGGACGGTGAAGCGTGGGCACCCGGCGAACCCCGTCACCATCGACCTCACGGGAGATGGCGCGGTCGATGCTCGTGATGTGGCGCAGTCGCTCGAACAGCTCACCATTCCGTTGAAGGGAGCCACACGATGATGCGTGCGTTCGCCATCGCCACACTGGCCGTCGCTTCATTCGCCGCAAGTGCCCAAGGCCAATGCGGAAGTGTCGGCTCGTGCACGGAGGTCCACGCGACCCCGGGCTGCATCGTTCTCGAGTGCTGTGTCCCGGTCTGCAAGGCCAACCCGCTGTGTTGCGACGTCTCATGGGATCAAGCGTGCGTTGACCTAGCGGGCGACATCTGCGGCGGACTGACGTGCCCGAGCCCCGGTTCGTGTTTCGAGGCGCACTTCACGCCTGGATGCGAAGACTCCGACTGCTGTCACTTCGCCTGCGTGATTGACGGCTACTGCTGCTACGCAGCGTGGGACGCAATTTGTGCTGATGGTGCGCTGAGAATTTGCGGCGTCGCTGCGTGCACCATCGATATCCCGCTCGACGCTGTCGATGAAGCCGAGCCCTGCTACAAGCGCTTGAACGATGGTTGCAATGTTCAAGGCGCAGTACCGATCGCGCTGACGTGCGGCGCGGTACGAAGCGGCACATACTCGACCGGTGCGCCGCGCGACACTGACTGGTATTCATTCGACGTCACGAGCGCTTCGCGCTATCGCGCGCGACTCACTGCGGAGTTCCCGAGCCAGCTCCTACTCGTGCGCGGTCCGTGCTTCGGTCCCTTCGAAGTGATTGATGAACGGTACGGGGCACCATGTGTGACGACGACGTTGGAGTTGTGCCTCGAACCAGGCACGTACGCGCTGATTGTTTCAGGCGGCTATCCAGACTTCGTCTTTCGAAACGCGTTCACCTGTGATCTGATCGATCCGATGAATCCGCCGGACCCTGAAGATCCGATCCCCGATCCGAGCCCCTTCGGCCTGCGCTACTTCATGCGTTTCGACTGCGCGGGTTGTGTGCTCGGCGATCTCGACGGAGATGGCGTCGTCGGTCCGACCGACCTCGGGATCCTGCTTGGCGATTGGGGAGGCAGCGCGTGGGACCTCAACGGCGACGGCGTCGTCGGGTCGGCAGACCTTGGAATCTTGCTCGGCGCGTGGAGTAGCTAACAACGTCACGATATCTCCCCCACCACCGCGCAACCGGCTTGTCGGGAGCATGCTGATCGAAGCGAATTAGACGTTGGGGGGGTGGGGGGGGAGGGCAGCGTGGCCGCTCACCCCGACGTAGCCCACGGCAGCGCATCAAGGTCAACGTTGCCGCCGCAAAGAATCACACCGACTGGACCGTCATGCGCATTGATCATCGCCGATCGTCGCGAGAGCGCCACCGCGACACCGACGGCGGCGCTCGGTTCGATCACGAGTTTCGCGCGCTCGAAGACGAACCGCATCGCGCGCACGATTTCTTCTTCGCTGACGGTGACAACTTCGTCAACGAAATCGCGCACGACAGGAAAGGTAAGTTCGCCGAGCGCCGTGCGCAGTCCGTCTGCAATGGTCGTCGCGCCGGAGATTGGTTGAATCGAACCCGCGCGCTTGCTGCGCGCTGAATCATCTGCATTCGCTGGTTCAGCGGCGATGACGCGTATCGACGGCTTGAGCGCCTTCGCCGCGATCGCGACTCCCGAGATCATGCCTCCGCCCCCAATCGGTACGACGATCGCGGCGAGATCGGGATTCTGTTCGAGGAACTCGAGCGCGATCGTGCCTTGGCCCGCGATGACGTCTGGATGGTTGTACGGTGGAATGAGCGTGCCACCGGTGTCGCGCACGACACGGTTCGCCGTCTCTTCGCGATCGGCGACGGTCGGCTCGCATGGGTAGATGATGCCGCCGTAGCCAGCGACCGCCTCGCGCTTCACGCCCGGCGCATTCCTCGGCATAACGATGTGCGCCGGAACTCCACGGATGCGCGCCGCGAGCGCGAGCGCCTGAGCGTGATTGCCGGAAGAGTGCGTGACGACGCCACGTTTCGCGTCGGCGTCAGAGAGCTTGAACACCGCGTTGCACGCGCCGCGAAACTTGAAGGCACCGACCTTCTGAAAGTTCTCACACTTGAAGTGGAGATCGCGACCGGCAAGAAGCGATAGTGCCGAGCACGTGATCACCGGCGTGCGGTGCGCGGGCGGCGCGATGCGGCGGGCGGCATCGCGAATGGTTTCAATCGACGCGGCGTACGGCTTCACGGTCATGGTCATGGTTGATTAGGCTACCCGCATGAACACCGCAACCGATGCCATCGGTCGTCTGCATGAGCACCGCCGCTGGTTCCGCGTGAAAATGATCGAGGCGCTGAAGTCGTTGTCGCCTGAAGAGCAGCGCCGCACGTTTCCGATGGGACCGGGCAGTGCGTTCGCTGTCGCGGTCCATTGCTGGGGCGCCGAAACCGGTTGGATTAGCGCAGTCGAGGGCGCGACTGCCGCGATGACGCTCCCGGGCGCGGAGACGTTTCCCACGCTCGATTCGCTGCTCGACGAGTGGAAGAAAACCGACGCCCGTTGGGATCGCTTCTTGGCTGCCGTCACAGACGCCGATCTCGGTAAGCCCGTCGCTCGCGTGCGTGACGGCAAGACTTACACGACAACCCTTGCCGACGTGCTCATTCACGTCACGACGCATCAGATGTATCACGCGGCACAATTCAAGAACATGCTGCGGCAGTTGGGGAAGACCGATCTGCCGCCGAGTGATTTCATCATGTTTGGGCGCGAGAAATGGAACGCGTAGTACCTAACAGCGGCTGAGGTTTGGAGTGCGTCATGTCGAAACCCGTCATGTCGAAAACAAGAATCGTTACAACCGAGAACACACGTCGGCAATTCCGTGTGGACCCGCGCGGGATTCCGCATTCATGGGAGGCCGTCGGCAGCGGGCTGGCGCGACTCCTCAAGGCGGCCACGCCGTCGAGCAGGGAGAAGATGTTCGAAGAGCTCAACACGCTGCCGCCGGGACCCCCGGACTTCGCGAAGGTCGCGGAAATGTGCGGACGGTATGGCGTGACGTTTGTCTAAACCGGCGCGGCTGTGAGCTACATCCAATCGACCGAGTGGATCTCACCCCACGGGACGACGCGGGCATTGGTGCGGCGCTGTCCGTCGTCACCGCCGAAGATGACAACGCGATGGTTAGGCGTGGTTGCGTCGAGTACCTCTGCGACTTTCGCTGTCGCCGTAATCGCTTCCTCGGCCACGGTGCGGCAGCTCTTTGCCTCGACAATTGTTCTATGCGTGCCGTGATCGACGAGCACGTCGGCCTCCCGTCCTGCAGCATCACGATAGAAATGGAGAGGCCGGAGCTCACCGCGATGGACGCGATGTTTGAGTATTTCGGTGGTGACCCATGTCTCGAAGATGGGGCCGCGCAGCGGATGGGTTCGGAGCTGTTCTGCCGACCTTATGCCGAGGAGCCAACACACGAGCCCCGTGTCGTAGAAGTGAAACTTCGGCATTTTCACGAGTCGCTTGCCAGCATTGACAATCCAAGGGCGTAGCCGAAACGCGATGTAGGTCGTCTCGAGGATGGACATCCAAGCTTTCGCCGTCGACTGCGCGATGCCGCAGTCTGCCGCAAGTGCCGTGAGATTCAGCAACTGCGCGGTCCGACCAGCACACAGCGCCAAGAACTGTTGAAATGAACTCAGCTCATGCACGGCGGTCAGGCTGCGTGCGTCTCGTTCAACATACGTGGTCACGTAACTGCTCAACCATTTGGAGACAGGGAGTTGTTGGTCGAACGGTGCCGGGTAGCCGCCCGCGACGGTTGCTTCCTCGATTGACGACGGCGGATGGTTCATGGCCGCAATCTCATTCCATAAGAAGGGAAGGAGATTCATCACCGCAGTGCGCCCTGCGAGAGACTGCGGGACGGACTTGAGCATCGACAAGTTGTGTGAACCCGTGGGTACCCAGAACGCGCCTTTCCGGCGTGCGAAGCGATCTTCATCGATCATTGGCTGGATGTAAGAAAGCATATCGGGACAGCGATGGATCTCGTCGAGAATCGCGCCGCGCGGATTCTTTTGAAGGAACCCACGGGGGTCTGCGATCGCGGCTTGTCGCACGTCGAGCGATTCGAGGTTGACGTGCTTGAGATCGGGAAACACCGTCCGACTCAACGTCGACTTTCCGCTCTGACGTGGATCGGTCAGCGTGATGGTCGGGAAGTGCCGAGCGGCGTCGATAAGGAGAGGTTCGAGGTCACGACGGACGAGCGTGACACAAGCCTATCGACCACCTATGCAGATCAGCGAAATTTTCAAGGATTTGCAGGGAGCGCTACAAACGCGGTATTTGCAGTGGTTTAAAGGCGTGACGGACTTGGCGCGTGCATTTGTTCGGTAGGCGAACGCGGGTTTGTGTGCTGCTGAGAAGCCTGAATGACTTCTGCGAGCTTTGTGCGAGCGAATTTCGCGCTTGGCCGCGTCCAAAGTCGGCATGAACTCAAGGAGCGCTAAGTGTTTGGTCTGAATCGTCCTGACTGACCGCAGTTCGTCCCCGCTACACTCCGCCTCTCGCTCGGGGCGTCCCCGGCATCCGCCGGTCGGACTGAGAAGCACCCGTCGAACCTGATCCGGTTTGCACCGGCGTAGGGAAGCGAGCTTGGGCGACGGCATTGGTGCCTCGTCTCGGCTGCATCCCTTGCGGGCGCAGATCGGGAACTGAGGTCTTTCATGATTCAGTCAGCCCAATCGTCGAAGTCAGCTGCATCAAAGCCTAACTATTCGCTGCCGCTGCATGGCGCCGCGAATCCATCATCGCGCGGGCAAGGTACGACCGCTGGCTCATTCGCACTACGCGCCGACATCGGCGGGCCGCTGAGTTTTTCGTCGCCTGACACTCCAGGCATGCCAGCGCCGAGCGACAAGACAGCATGGGACTTTTTGCCTGAGGGCTGGACGATTGAAGCGACGCAGTCACATGCAACGGGCTGCGGCGGACACAACCACCGCGCGATCGGCGCGTTCGTGCGTTGCGTGGCGCCGTCCGGCTTTGTTCCCATGACACAGCTCGAGTCCGCTCGCCTCGGCATCATCACGCCGCAAGCGCGGCGCGTCGCCGAGCGTGAAGGCCATCTCACACCCGAGCAGGTACGCGATGAAGTTGCGGCTGGCCGCATGGTGATTCCTGCGAATACGGCGCATCTCGCTTACGGCCTGGATCCGATGGCGATCGGCCGCGCTTCGAAGACAAAGATCAACGCCAACATGGGCGCATCGCCGGTGTCAAGTTCGACCCTCGAAGAAGTCGAGAAGCTGCGCTGGGCGGAGAAGTGGGGAGCCGACACGGTCATGGACCTCTCGACCGGCGGCGACTTGGATGCGACGCGCGACGCGATTTGCCGCAACTCAACGGTGCCGATCGGAACGGTGCCGATCTATTCCATGATCATCGGTCGGAAGATCGAAGATCTGAACGAAGCGCTGGTCTTAGACACGCTCGAGCATCAAGCGAAGCAAGGCGTCGATTACTTCACGATCCACGCGGGCGTATTGCGTGAGCATTTGCCGTTCATCAAGAATCGTCTCATCGGCATCGTGTCGCGCGGCGGTTCGCTGCTAGCAAAGTGGATGCTCGTTCACAGCAAGCAGAATCTCATGTACACGATGTGGGAAGAGATCTGCGACGTGATGCGCCGGTACGACGTCACGTTCTCGATCGGCGATGGTCTGCGTCCTGGCGGCCTCGCGGACGCGACTGACGCGGCGCAGCTTGGTGAACTGGAAACGATCGGCACACTGACCGAGCGAGCCTGGCGCAAGGGCGTGCAAGTGATGGTCGAAGGCCCTGGTCACGTACCGTTCGATCAGATCGAGTTCAACATGAAGCTCGAGCGGACGCTCTGCCACGGCGCGCCGTTCTATGTGTTAGGTCCACTCGTCACCGATATTTTCCCCGGCTATGACCACATCACGAGCTGCATTGGCGCCACCGCTGCGGCGTATCACGGTGCGAGCATGCTGTGCTACGTCACGCCGAAGGAGCACCTCGGCCTGCCGAAGAAAGATGACGTCAAGCAAGGCTGCATCGCTTACAAGATTGCAGCGCACGCAGCGGACGTCGCGTTGGGAATTCCCGGCGCGCGCGATCGCGACGACGAGCTAACGAAGGCGCGAGCGGCGCTGAACTGGGAGAAGCACTTTGAACTGTCGTTCGATCCCGATACGGCCCGCGCCTATCACGACGAAGACCTTGACGTCGACACCGACTTCTGCGCCATGTGCGGACACGACTGGTGTTCAGTGCGCATCTCCAAGGAGATCGTCGAGTTCACTTCTGGGAAGAGCGACGACTACCAATGGGACAAGCCCAAGCGCTCGGCGGCGCTGACTGACGAGCAGCAAGAGATTCTCGCGAAGCGCGGCGTCCTATCGCCCGAGGAGATTCACAAGCTAGCGTCCAAGACGAAAAAAGTGGTCGATGTCGAGGAAGGCGCAAAGGCGTCGTGTCACTCGGACTACGTTGATCCTGAAGAGGCGCAGCGCATTCAGTCAGGCAAGCTGGTGCAGCTCAACACGGCTCCGGCGCACAATCTTCCGAGTCAAGACTCCGTCATTTGATGCCACCTATTCGCGTCGTTTTCAATGTCAACGACAGCGCGACATCAGTCAGGGCGTTTCTCGCGCGTTTGGGACCGATAGTTGAGCGCGCTGGCGACCCGAACTGGGAGGTCGATCTTTCGACTTGCAGATACATCGGGCCATTCGCAGTCTCGATCCTCGCCTCGATTTAGCATCGCTCAACGGTAGCGGGCGCGCGCCCTGTCATTCATTTGCCAGCGCAGCCGCTGAAGTTGCAAGCGTTCTGTACCTTTTTGCGGGTTGAGCCACACGCTTGGCGGTTCAGCGCCCGACCAGTTTCATGCAAGGAATGAAACGGTCCGGTTGCGGCAGCATCGAACGGTCACGCACCTTGACGCAGAACAAATCGTTCAGCTGGCTGACGCTCATGGAGTTCTTGACGAGGAGCGCGCTGAGCAGCTGCGAGTAAGTGTTCTCGAGGCAATCCAGAATGTGATTGATCACGCAGTCTCCGTCGTCGGCGCGTTCTCATGCGCGCGATTTGTCAATCGAGCCGTATGCGTTGGGATTGTGGACATGGGGATCGGACGAGCAGGCGCACTGAGAAGACGATTCCCCGACATCGCGGACGACGCCGACGCGTTACAGCGAATCGCTAACGGAGGCGCGAGTGCGCAGTCGCGCGAGAATAACGCGGGCCTCGGAATTGAGCATCTGCGTTCGATCACCTCGAACGTACAAGGCGAGCTGACGGTGGTTTCAGGCAAGGCTATCGGCATCGTGTCTAGGCCGCGGTGAACTTGGAGCATTGGGATGCTTGAGCACGAATTTGGAGGAACGGGAGTACTCTTCCGAATGCCCGTTGATCCCATTCACGATCAGTTCGGAAGGACATATCGTTCTGAAAGCAGTCGAGTACCTGGCCGCCGATCAGTCGGTGACCGGCAGCGCGATGACTCTGGCCGATGCCGTCTTCAATCGCGTCGCGGGAGGTGAGCGAGTCGCCGTGGATTTCGGCGGGTTCACGGGTGCATCGTCGAGCTACTTCAATCTGCTCATCCGCAAGCTTGCGCGCGACGACGTTGGCGCCGCGTTCGTATGGGCACCAGAGTCGTTCCGCTTTGGCAACAGCTTCCAGAAGTCGGTGTTTGAGCAGAGTCGCGCCGCGGTACTGCCGCGCCGCGATGCGCCGTGACGTTCGTTCTGAATTGTCCGATGCGCATCACGGATCCCAAGGCCGCATGTCACTCGGACTATGTTGATCCCGACGAAGCGCAGCGACTTCAATCGGCGAAGCTCGTGCAGCTCAACCCAGCGCCGGGGCACAATCTTCCGAGTCACGATCCGATCCTGTGATGAGCAGTTGACGGTCGGTACGATGCGTCGATGGCGCGACTGCAGCCGGATCTGACTCCCGACCCGATGCCTTCGACACAGGCTCGCTCTGCCTTATCGAGCGAGCCTGAGTTGCTATCGCTACCGCAGATGCGCTATCAGGCTGAATACGTGTGGCTCATCTTCTTCTCGAGCCTCGACGTCATGCTCACATGGGCAATTCTGCGGCGCGGCGGTGAGGAAGTGAATCCAGTCGCGAACTTTGTCATCGGCTGGTGGGGATTGAATGGCGCCATCGCATTCAAGTTTGCGCTCATGCTCTTCGTAATCGTCTGCTGTGAGGTCATCGGCCGGAAACGCGATCGTGCGGGCCGCATGCTCGGCCGGGTCGGAGTCTTGATCAGCTCGGCGCCGGTTGTGTATTCGCTTGGATTGTTAGCTCATCACGTGCTGGTGGAAGCACCAGCGCAGTAAGGGTCCACATGCCTGAGCGACGCATCGGCTCATCGCTCATTGCACTCGTCGTCGCTGCGTTCGTTACGATCATGTTGTCTGCCGCGAGCGTCCGCGCCGACGCGCCGAAACGCGTCGCGGTCATCGGTGACGCGACCGCGCTCGGACAGGGCCGCGAGGCGCGAATGTCGGCGTGGCCCATGCAACTCGGGCGGATGCTTGGACGCGGTTGGCTCGTTCAGAACTTCTCGCGCGGCGCGGCCAGCCTTGATCCGGTCGCTCAGCGATTCATGTGCTCACTGCCCGAGTGGCCTGCGGCCAAGACATTCGAGCCGGATGTAGTCGTCATCGCGCTCGGCGCGTCGGACGCCGTGGAGTCGACATTCAAGGCCGCGCCGCGCGTTCCTGCTGGAATCGATCAGATTCTGAAGGAGTTGTCCGCACTGCCCAAGAAGCCGGTTGTGTATTTGTGCTTGCCGCCACCCGCCGCGCCAGACTGGCGGCGAGCGGGCACCTACGAACTGGCGACGAAGGAACTCACAGTAATACTGAGCGAGGCGGCAACGCGTAACAACTCGTTGATTGCAACGACGGTCATCGATACACGCGCGCCGCTTGTTGGCAAGGAGTCCCATCTCGTGAGCGGCTTCCTCCCCGACGATGAGGGAGGACGACTCGTCGCGGCGACCGTCTTCAAGAGTCTCACAAGCAGCGACGCGCCAGCGGACCTCGGACCGTATCGGCGGACATCGCCACCCACCGGACTCATCGCCGTCGATTTCGTGAAGGACGGAGAGCCCTTACGAATGCGTGGAAACGAGAAGTGGTTCACGAAGGATGGAGCGCTCGAGCATGTCGCTGGCGGCGGCAGTGTGCTGATGGCACCAATCGAAACAGGTGTCGGCGACTTCCGCATGCGCGCGACGATATGGATTGAGGGCGGCGAACGCCACGGACCGCAGTTCGGCGTCGACGGCAACTGGATCGCGATGGAGAATGCTCGCGGCAACGTCGTCGCCGATGGTGCGGTATTTCGTGGTCGTCCGTACATCGGGCGCACGAGCGAGGTCGTCAAGCGCGGTACATGGATGGAAGTCGAGATTCGTCGGGTCGGCGTCGATCTCGAATTCATCGCCAACGGCGAACTTCTCGTGGTCGTGCCAGCGCCAGGCGAAAAGTTCACGCGCTTCGTGCTCGACCCGCAAGCAGCTCGACTTCGCGTAAAAAATTGGACGGTTGAAACTGAAAGCGACCAACCCGCAGTTAGCGTCCCGATCGCGCCGAAGCCATGAGCTTCTCAATCTCGGTGACCGATTTCGGAATCATCAATGAAAGCACTGTCGGCTTCGTCTTGCCAACGAGGACGTCGTCTTCGATGCGGATGCCGATCTTCTCGTCGGGGATGTAGATGCCTGGCTCAACCGTGATGACGGCACCGACATCGAGCGGTTCGTCGGGCGTGATATCGTGCGTCTCTAGGCCGAGATGATGGCCAGCGCCGTGAATAAACCAGTCACCGTGGCCCGCCTTGGTGATCACGTCGCGGCACGCCTTGTCGACATCCATAAGCGTCGCACCAACCTTGGCCGCAGCGATTCCAGCCAACTCCGACGCGAGAACGATTTCGTACAACTCGCGCTGGCGCTTGGAGAACTTACCGTTCGCGGGATAGGTGCGGGTCACGTCGGCTGAATAGCCGAAGTACGCGGCGCCCGAGTCGATGCAAATGAGGTCGCCATCAGCGAGGGGTTGGTTGTTCGCGTGGTAGTGCAACACAGTGGCGTTGAAGCCGCTGCCCGCAATCGTTCGATACGCGGTGTTGCGTGCCCCATGCGTCTTGTAGGCGTGTTCGATCGCCTCCTGCACGTCGAATTCATTGGCGCCAGGGCGGATCGCCGAGAGCACAGCTTCATAGCCACGCGCGGTGATTTCAATCGCGCGACGCATGACGCTCACTTCGGCAGGCGACTTGCGAGCCCGCATCTGGGCGATCACATGCGTGCGATCTTCGGTGGCGACCCCGGGAATTCGTTCCGAGATCGAGCGGAAGATGACGAGGTCGGGCGAGACGGGGGCGTTGTACGCCGAAAATGGATGGAGGCAGGCAAGCCTTCGCGCTCGTTTCGCCGCCTCCGTCACGAACCGCGCCAGCGCAGTCGTGCGCATGATCGTGCCGACCCCGTAGCGCTCGCGCAGCTTCGACGAGATCGTGTCGCGGAAGCCGTCCCACTTCTCAAGCTCCGGATTCAGCGGTCGCAGGAAGAGGATCGCGCGGCGCGACTCGACCGGATTCTTGGGGTCGAGCAAAAGCACTGCGCCGGCCTCATCATTGATGCCGGTGAGATATTCAAAGTGCGGATGCGGACGCCAGCCGTGATCGAGGCTCGCTTCGCCATCGCCAGCGAACACGAGCCCGATTGCGTCGCCCTTCGGATCCTTCAGGGCCGCGAGCACTTTGGCTCGGCGCTCGGCGAATTCGCTGAGTGGAATAGCAGCGTCTGTAGGCATGGTGGTCATGCCACGACAGCCGAGCGTTTCGCGTTGAGAAGCATGTTCGCGTAAGTATTCATCGCGTCGCGAAGCTGCTCGAAGCTCTCAAGGACGTAGAGAATCGGTTGGTAATGATCGATTGCGAAGCTCGTATTGCAGACATTTTCCAGTTCGAACGGTCGGCGGTCTACGTCGTTCGAGATGAGCGCATGTTTGCTCTCGCCCGGACTTGAGATGAGACCAGAGCCGTAGATCTTGAGTTTTCCATCTTCGCGGATCAGACCGAATTCGACGGTGAACCAGAACAACCGAGCAAGTCGCTCGGTGTGGCGAGGATCGGCCGTGAGTAGCGCCGCCTTGCCATAGGTTTGGAGAAAGTCGGCGAAGCGCTCGTCGGCGTGCAATGGAACGTGTCCGAAGACGTCGTGAAAGATGTCGGGCTCGGGCAAGTAATCAATCGATTCCTTCGGACGGATCACGACCGTCGTCGGAAAATCGCGCTGCGCGAGGCAGGCAAAGAACGCTTTCGGTTTCAGGTAGCCCGGCACCGCGCGACTCTGCCAACCCGTCAAGGGCTTGAGCCTGCTGTTGATTTCACTGAGTGGCGGAATGCGATCGCGGCAAAGGTTGATGATCTTCGCGCCGCCGAGGTAGGTTGTCGATGCGTGATCAGCCAGGTACGACATCTGCCGGTCGAAGAGGGTGCTCCACGTCTCTTGATTCTCGGCGGAGTACCCCTCGTAGCCCTGGGTGATGTAGATTTGAGCGGGATCCTCAAATCCCGGGTCGCCGAAGTTGTCGGCGTAGTGCTGGGCCCGTTTGCCTTGGGGGCCGTCAATCATCGCGTGGTTCAAGCTGCCCGACATCTCGCCCATTGGTGGTGCTCCGGTTCGGCGGTCTCGATTCGATCCGAGGGCTGCATCCTAGCGGTTGCGGATTTGGCACTGATAGAGGTTCACGCGACGGGCCAGTCACAATTTTCTCGCTTCGGCTGAGAGAACGGTTGTGCTGTTCTCGGAAGGCAGAGGGAAGGTCGTTCGGGGAACGATCCCCCCACAGAGCTGAGTCCCGCAAGGGATCAACCTCGACTGCCGACGAGATCTCAGCTCCGGAACGAGTGCCGACCGCGCCGCCTCACGAACACATCGCCGGCGGCGCGGTCGGTCCACGGAACACGGCCGCCGGGGTAGGAGCGGGCACATTGGTCCCGGTCGCCCCGCCGCCTGATCGCCGACCCCGTCGCCGCTCTGCCGAACAGCGCGAAATCGGCGGGTAGGCGCAGACGGGCGCCGCGGGGCGTCGGGCAAAGATCCTCAGAGAGGAGCGGCGAGTTGGCAGTGATGCCAGCTCGTCGCTGCTTTTTGGCGACGCGATCCGAACGAGCGCGCATTCCTCAACCGCGCGAGCTGCGCCGCGTCGGACCGAGTTGGGCCAACTTGAACCGCCAACTCAACCCGCCAACTCAACCCGCCAACTCAACCCGCCAACTCAACCCGCCAACTCAACCTAGCTACTCACACGCTGCGGCCAGCGACCTTCTTCAACGCTCGCAGCGCGTCCGCCTCGTTGTGCAGTTCGATGGGCGCGTTGAGTCGAACGATGTCGATTGCACCTCGCACATCAATGCCAGACCCATCGACACCGACAACGATCGGTTTCTCCATTCCGACTTCAGCCGAGGTGAGGCACGCGGTTCGAACGAGGTCGGTGTGCGCCGCGTTGAGCGCCTTGCAGATCGCCGCCTCGCTTGCAGCGAGGGCGTTTGGCCGCATCAGCGCTTCCCCGTCGATGAACAGGCCGTTGAATCGAGCTGCGTCGATCGAAATGGTTGCCCACCGCACGTCGGGCGGATCGCCGTGATAAATCCGCCAGCGATCCGCGAACGCAGCCTTCGGTCCATTCTCGTCAAACTGCTCTAGCGTGACGTGAAGATGCATCGACTCGTCGTCTTCGTCAGGGAGGCAAAGAGTCGTATCAACCGAGCGAATCATCGCGACCATCACCGACGCCGCGAGGTGCCCGTCCGGGGCGACAATGATCTTGATAGGACGGTGTTCACTGTCGAAGCGCAGGATGCCGCTGAGGTGACCACGTAGGAACGCGATCGCGTTTTCGACTGCGGGATCGACCGGTTCGAGCATGCGCGCGAGTGTACCGGCGCGGCGCGATGCGCCGTATGCTCTCGCCGGTGCGAGCGCGTCATTCATGACTCTGATTTGCTGTCCCATCCATGTTGACGGCGCTGGTCAAGTGGAAGAGGCCCTCGCGAAGGCGCGATCCGCAGTGGCGAAGGGTGCGAAGTTGATTGAATGGCGAGCCGATCTCCTAGCGGAGGAGATCGCCGAGGTCGCAGTCCCTGCGATCCGAACACTGGTCGCCGAATCGCCCGCGCCGTGCATTCTGACGATCCGCCCGACGTGGGAAGGCGGGCTTTACGCTGGCTCGGAGTCCGACCGCGTGAGTCTGTTTGAGGCGATCGGTACCGGTTCGCCGGCGCCGCGATACTTCGATATCGAACTCGACGCCTATCGCACGAGTCGCAATCGGCGACAGAAGTTGAATCTCGCGGTGGATCACGCGGATCAGGTGCGCGACGTAGAACCGCGACTGATTCTCTCGACGCACGACTTTGGTTCGCGCCCGGCGGACCTCCTGCAGCGCGTGGCTGCCATGGCAGCGGAGCCAGCGTGCGCCGTGATGAAGATAGCGTGGACCGCGCGATCGATTCGCGATAATCTCGAAGCGTTCGATTTGTTAGCTGATCGCGTAAAGCCATCCGTCGCGCTCTGCATGGGCGAATTCGGACTCATGTCGCGAGTGCTTGCTGGAAAGTTCGGAGGACTCTTTACGTTCGCGGCGCTCGATCGCGGCGAAGAGTCAGCACCCGGGCAGCCGTCGATCGACGAACTGCGCGGCCTCTATCGGTTTGACCGAGTGAATGCCGCGACGCGCGTGTATGGAGTGATTGGCGCGCTGGTGTCACATTCCCGAAGCCCCACGGTGCACAACGCAGGTTTTAGTTCAGTCGAGTTTGATGGTGTGTACCTTCCGATGCCAATTCCACGGGAGTATGAACATTTCAAGGCGTCGGTTGGTGCCATGATTGATCACCCCACACTAACATTCAGGGGCGCGAGCATCACCATTCCGCATAAGGAACATTGCGTGAGGTTCGTTCGCGAACGAGGTGGCCATGTCGGCGCGATCGCCGCAGCACTCGGCGCTGCGAACACGTTGATCGTTGAAGACGATGGCACAATCGCATGTGCGAATACCGACGCGGCGGCGGCAGTCGAAGCGATCGTAGGTGGATTACGTCGTGTCGACGGGCGCTTGGATGGCGTACGTGTGGCAATCCTCGGTGCCGGCGGCGTTGCTCGCGCTGTCGCGGGCGGCGTGGCGATCGCGGGTGGACGCGCCGTTGTGTTTGCGCGCGATGCGGCGCGAGCGGAAGCGCTAGCGAGCGACGTCATGCGCGGTATAGGGGCGCTCGATGCGAACGACGCGGATCAGGCGGAGCAGATCTCAGCGTTGATCGGCGCGAAGACGGCGCCCGGCAACGTGACGGTGGGCCGGTGCGAAGCGCTCGGCTGCGGCTGCTTCGAGGTGTTCGTGAATTGCACGCCAGTTGGTATGTCGGGAGGCCCCGCGGCCGATGGGGATCCGGTCGAGTCGCTTGCGGCGTCGGTGGGTCAGGATGTGACAGTTCAGTACGACGGTGTGCTCGTGATGGACACGGTCTACGTTCCGCGGGAAACGCCTTGGCTGCGGACGGCGCGAGACCGCGGCGCGACGTGCGTGTACGGCTCGGATATGTTCGTGCGGCAAGCGTGTCGACAATTCACGCGATGGACGCGGCGGGACGCGCCCCGCGCGACCTTCGACGCACTGGCGCAGGTACTGAGCCACGACTAACATCACCGAGCAGTCCGCGCAGCGGCTGCCGTGTCGGAGCGAACGTTGCCAAGGTGCGCGCAACAAATCGCGAGTTGCCAAGGGGGATAGCGCGCTGCAGTCGCCGCTCGATAGGTTCTGCCTGCGCTGGCGCTGCGGCCAACGCGATCATCGCCCGCCACGCAGCCTGCGAACGATTGGACGTGCCAAGGCTAGAGGTGAGCACAGCCGGGCGATCAGTTGCACCGAGATGAAACGCCGCACTTGACCAGTGCCAGCGGTCAGGATTCGCGCACAGTTTTTCGCGCAGCGGTGCCGCTTCAACGAAGGCGAGCGCCTCGGCGATTGAACTGTCAGAGACGGGAATCGACCAGAATCGAGCGTGAAAGAGCGAGTCACGGCGGCCCCTTGCGCGATTGAACATGCGCGCGTACTCGCTGTGTGCGTGTTGAATCGCGTGACTCAATGCGGTGGCCGATGGAGGAACCGCGACGAATAGGGATCGAACGGCGCACAACGCGAACCCAGCAACGTTGACGTGGTGGTGCCGGAATCGTGCGTTGAGGAGCCGAAGGTACGCATCCCTGTCGGCGTCATTTCGGAAGATGTGTTGGCCATTGTTGCCCCCATGCACGACAAGGTTGGGAATTCCCGGAACGATGAGACGAAGTGGTCGCGACATGGCGAACAAGCTAAGCGCGACTTCCTTCGTGCCGCGAAAATCGGGAGTTATTTCTTGCCACGAGGAATTGCAGGCACCTGCGACATTTCGCGTGCGGCACTCGTGCGGCACTCGTGCGGCACTCGTGCGGCA
>JAWXCC010000216.1:0-33007 GCA_034440475.1 Phycisphaerae bacterium
GTCAAGAGCAATCCGGAGAAGCGGCTGGCGCTGGCGCGGTGATCGGGGTGCGGCGGCGTGCTCGGACTGAGCTGCGCGGGAGGTCGGACGCTTACCTTGCATCTGCCCCCGAAACTCTGTTTTGGGATGGTTTGACGGAGCCACACTGGCTACACACATCCAAGTGCAGCTCGGCGCTTGGCGTGTGCGCCTGAACGGTCGAGTTAGACGTCAGTCCGAGGCGCGGCGCGCGCCTCGTGGCCGCGGCTGGAGCTGGCGGCCGGGCGCATGGGGGGGACGTGGGTGTCCACGATGTTGTCCAAGCGATTCCTGCTGCTCTACTTTCGGTGGCGGCTGCTCTCGACTGAAGACGAGACGCCGATTGAACTCTGGGTGCCGCGATGGGCACCGGAGCGCGAGATAGCATCCCCGGGTGTCCACCGTTTCGAGGGAAGTCCACCTACCAATCATGCCATGCTCCGCTTTGAAGGACCAATGAAAAATAATACAGATAGGCTCGGCAACATCGTTGAGCGGCGTCAGTTCCTGCTGTATGCCTCTTCGGCCGCGGCGGCGATGAGCATGGGTTTGTTAGCAGGCAGGAGTGCCTTTGCCACGGCTCGCATAACTCAGGCGGACGCTTCGGGCCAGTTGCATTTGTGGTACGACCGGCCAGCGATAAGTTGGATGACCGAAGCCCTTCCCATCGGCAACGGGCCCATGGGGGCCATGCTCTTTGGCGGCACGGACATCGAGCGCATTCAGTTCAACGAGATCAGCCTTTGGACTGGAGATCGCATGGCCGTCGCGGGCCGCGTGCTGGGTGATTCTGAGAAAGAAGAAGGTGACAAGCTTGGGGCGTATCAGGCCTTCGGCGACATTCTCATCCATCTCGGGCACGAACTTTCCCGAGTCACGGACTACCGCCGCGAGCTCGATCTCGACAGCGCGATGCACCGTGTGGCGTACACCTACAACGGCGTGCGGTATCAGCGGACGGCGTTTGCCAGCCATCCCGACGGGGTCATTGTGATCCACATGACAGCCGACCAACCAGGTGCCTACACCGGCCGTGTCCAGCTCGCGGACATGCACGACGCCAAGGTGCGGGCCGATGGAAGCCGGTTGACGTCGGTGGGCAAACTTGCCAACGGCTTTGAGTACGAGGCGCAAGTGTTAGTGCTCCACGAGAGGGGAAGTGTGAAAGCTTCTAGCGAACCCGCGCCGCCCGCGAACCCATGGAGCATTGCTGTACCGGGCACAGATCTAGTGCTGGACCAGTGCGATAGCGTGACTTTGATTCTGGGGGCGGGCACGAATTTCCTCCAAGATCACACCAAGGAGTGGCTGGGCGTGCACCCGCACGCGGCGGTCACTCGGCGCGTGGACGCGGCGGCCAAGCAGAGCGTCTCCGCGTTGTTGTCCGCGCATACGAAGGACTACCGATCCCTCTTTGGTCGATTCTCTCTGGACCTTGGCGCGACAGCTCCGGACTTGCTCGCCAAGACCACGCTCGCGCGGCTCGAGGAGTACACCACGCATCAGTCGCGAGATCCGCAGCTCGAGGCGTTGTTCTGTCAGTTCGGCCGCTACCTGCTTATCAGTTGTTCGCGACCGGGCTCGCTGCCCGCGAACCTGCAGGGGGTATGGAACGACAGTAATCAGCCGGCGTGGGCCGGTGACTATCATTCGAATATCAATATCCAGATGAATTACTGGCTGGCCGAGCCAGCGAATCTCTCTGAGTGCCATCGGCCATTCATCGATTATGTCACAAGCATCCGCGAGGTGAGCGCAGAGAACACTCGGGCGCACTACGGCACACTGCGGGGATGGACGGTGCAGACGATGAACAACGCCTGCGGCATCTCGGTCTGGAAGTGGAATCCGCCGGGCAGCGCGTGGTACGGCCAGCATCTCTGGGAACATTTCGCGTTCGGACGCGATAAGAATTATCTTCGGCAGACCGCGTACCCCGTGCTGAAGGAAGTGTGTCAGTTCTGGGATGATCGCCTCAAGCGCAGACCCGACGGCACGCTGGTCACGCCCGACGGATGGTCGCCCGAGCACGGCCCTGCGGAGGAAGGCGTCACCTACGACCAGGAGATCATCTACGACCTCTTCACCAACACGATGGAGTCCGCGGATGTGCTGGGCGACGACGCGGAGTTCCGCAATTACATAGCGGGGCGGCGCGACAAGCTCCTCAAGCCTCGCATTGGCCGCTGGGGGCAGCTGCAGGAATGGGAAACCGACCGGGATGATCCAAAGGATCAGCACCGGCACGTCTCGCATCTGTTCGCGCTCCATCCCGGGCGTCAGATCACCCAGGCGGGAACGCCGGAGTTGGCGCAGGCAGCCCGCGTATCGCTCGATGCTCGGGGCGAGAAGAGTACCGGGTGGAGCCGAGCCTGGAAAATTAACTTCCGGGCCAGGCTTTGGGATGCGGAGAACGCATACACCATGCTCCGGAATCTGATGACGGTGGTCCGTGAGACCAAGACTATCTATGGTGAAAGCGGCGCGGGTGTGTATCCCAATCTTTTCGACTCTCACCCGCCTTTTCAGATCGATGGCAACTTCGGCGCCACTGCGGGATTCTGCGAGATGCTCGTGCAGAGCCACACCGGCCAGATCCATCTGCTGCCGGCACTGCCCCAGGCGTGGCCGACCGGAAAAGTCACAGGCCTCTGCGCCCGAGGCGGATTCGAGGTGGAGATGAGCTGGGCCGACGGCCGCTTGACCCAGGCCGTGATCCATTCCAAGTCCGGCCTTCCCTGCCGGGTCGTTTGCGGTGATAAGTCTTGGGAACTAGAAACGACGGCCGGGAAGTCATATCCCCTCACGATCGCTGAAGGGGTTTCCCCGCGAAGGGTCAAGTAAGCCGAGCGCATGAAACGCCTGAATATCGCGATGATCTTGGCCGCGATGTCATTCACCCCTGTGTGCGTCCATTCTGTGTGCGTCCATTCTGTGTGCGTCCATGGCCGAGTCGTAACACTCGTGCCCGTGTGCGCCCAGGCGCATGGTTCCACGCATGAACGCCGACGCTGAGACATCTGTGCTCGTCACCGGCGCCACCGGGTTCATCGGCGCACATCTCGTGCGGCGACTGGTCGCGGAGGGTCGCCGCGTCTCTGCCGTGGTGCGCGCGGCATCGCGTGTTGACGAGCTGCGGGCCGCGGGAGCTGAAGTCGTCACGAGTGAAATCACGGATCGCACCGGGCTGGCGCGCGCGATCGAGTCGTCGAAGTCGCGCGTGGTGTTCCACGTCGCTGGTCTCGTACGGGCGTTGCACACCGACGACTTCATGACAGTGAACGAACGAGGCGTCGAGGCTGTCGCGGCGGCGTGCGCGGACCAAGGAGAACCGCCGGTGCTCGTCCTCGTCTCGTCGCTCGCCGCGGCGGGGCCTTCACGTGCGCAGCCCACAACCGAGCGTGATCCATCGTTGCCTGTCTCGCACTACGGGCGCAGCAAACTCGCTGGCGAACGAGTGACCGCGAAGTACGCCGGCACGGTTCCCATCACGATCGTCCGGCCGTGCGTGGTGTTCGGGCCGGGCGACCGCGCCATGTTCGAGATGTTCAAGTCGATCGCCCACTACGGGTTCCACGTCATACCCGGGCGCGGCGAGAAGCGGCTCTCGCTCATCGCGGTGGCGGATGTCGTTGAGTGCTTGTTGTTAGCAGCGGAACGCGGAGAGCGCCTCGCCGTCGACAGCGCGAGCGATGTCGGGCGCGGCATCTACTTCGCCGCTGCGGATGACCTTTCGTATCGCGAGTTAGGCAATGCGATCGCTGACTCGCTTGAGATGCAGCAGCCCCGCATTGTCTGCCTGCCGGAATCGCTCACGCGGATGATCGGCGGGGTCGGCGATGTCGTGTCGCGCCTTCGCCAACGTGCGGGCTGGATCGGACGCGACAAGTTGTCCGAGGTGCTCGCAGGTTCGTGGACGTGCTCAGCGGAGAAAGCACGACGCGAATTCAGCTGGTCGCCCGCGGCTTCGCTCATCGAGCGCCTGCGTGAGACCGCCACGTGGTATCGCGACGCAGGCTGGTTTTGAATGGACTCACAACTGCCGGTCGTAGATGCGGTACGTCTTGGTTCGCTTCGTTCCCGCTTTCTCGAGCGTCCCGCGCGAGCTCTTGTTGCTCTCGAGAACCCACGAGAACTCCCACCCCCGAAGGCCCCACGGCTTCGCAGCCTCGACGAGCCGGTTCAGCAGCACGATGCTGAGCCCAGAATGTTGGAACGCAGGCACCATCGTCACGGCCATCGCGCGAGCAACATTGATTGACTTCCGCCCCCACATTAATCGAAGAAGGCCGAACGGCAGAAGTCGACCGTTGATGGTGCGGATGATCTGGTTGTAATCCAAGAGTGCGAGCACAGCGCCGATCGGCTTCCCCTCTAACAACGCGAAGGCCGCGAACTCCGGGGCGATGATGTGGCGCAGATCCGCGGCGATCTGCTTGGCCTCGTTTTCTTGCAGCGGCGTGAAGCCCCACGTGCCATCGAGCGAACTGTTGTAGAGCTCAAGATAGGTTCTGATTTCCTCGTCAAAGCGCGATGGATCGAACCGCCGCACCGTGAGTCCACGGCCGTCGAGCGCGGACAACACCGCGGGCTTGTAGCGATCGACGAGCTTTGCGAGCAGCGCAGCGTCCATCTCGTAGGCGTAGAGATCTTGCGCCTTCGCGAACCCGCACGCTTCGATCAACGCGCCGTAGTACGGCGGGTTGTACGTCATCAGAAACACTGGCGGCGAGGTGAAGCCGTCGATGAGCAGGCCGCAGGTGTAGTTGAGCGACGGATTCACCGGTCCGCGCCACGACGTCATGCCACGCTCACGAAGCCACGCTCGGCCCGACTCGAAAAGCGCTCGCGCCACCGCGGTATCGTCGATGCACTCGAAGAACCCGAAGAAGCCGAGCTGCTCGTAAAACTTCTGGTTGTGGACGTCGTTGACAAAGACGGCGACTCGCCCGACCACAATGTCGCGGCGTTCGGCGAGGAGCGTCACCATCTCCGCGTGCTCGAAGAACGGATGGCGCCGTCCACGCCAGTCCGGCCAGCCCAGCAACGATCGCTCCTGCGACAGGATCGGCGGCACCCAATTCGCGTCACCGGCGTAGATCGTCCACGGCAGGCGCTGGAAGCAATTGCGATCGCGTCGCGACGTCGTGCGTCTGACCGTCACGGTGTTCGTCACGTGGGAACCTCGTCTTCGATGACTCGTCGGCAAACGTTTGCGATGTTCAACGCTGCGGACTGATTCTGCACGGGCACGAGCCGGCGCAGCTCGTCCATCGGATAATCCGAGTGCGTCTCCTTGCCCAGCGCGAGTCCGACAAACACCGTCGACGAATACCGAGTGATCAGCACGTCGCAGTTGGCGATCAGTTCCTCAGCGCTGCCACTCGTGATCACGAGCGCCCCCGGCGCATATCGATTCACTTCCTGCTCTGCTCGCACAAGGTTCTCGTTGGGATGGAACTTGAAGATCATCGGACGACCGCTCGCGAGCTTCACAGCGTTCAAGATGAACGATCGGCGATCCTCGCCGCGGAATATCTCGCGCAGAGGCGACGTGCACACGAGCACGTAGCCGCGATGCGGGAGCGTGTTCTCTCGATAGCGATCGCAGTCGTCGAAGTTTGGAATGCCGGTGACGACGATCTTCTCCGCCCTTGCGCCTTTGCGAATGAAGAAGTCGCGATACCCCTCGCTTGCGACACAGAACCTGCGATATGCGTCGCTGAGTCCAGTCGCAGCGGTGCCCGCGATCCAGCGCGGGAGCCAGCGGTGTCGCTGCACGAGGCGGAAGTTCCGGTCCTCCGGGTCGGTGATGCCTTCCTGGACTAACACGATTCTGCTGCCGCGGATGTTCCTTTGGACGAATACATCGGAACACGTGAGCACGAGGTCGTACGGCCCACGGCGCCCGCGGTCATCGATGGCGAGACTCTGAGCTCGCAGATACTGGTCGCACCGCTTCGCTAACTTGTCGCCGAGGATCGTGAATTCGAGCCGCTTCATGCGCCGCAGCACTTCGAGCATGCCGTCGCAGTAGTACGGCGTGAACACTCGCTCGTACTCGGTCAGGTGCCGCGCGACCTGATGCATCTGCGTGGTCTGATTCATCGATCCGCAAATGAAGAGGATGCGCTTGGGCACACTCATTCGCTTTCGTCCGCCCAGCGCGTATTGAACGTGCCCGCGACGAACACGACTGCAGCGAATGCACCCGCGATACCCACGGAGCGCAGCGTCGCCGCGTTGTCGCCGAAGATCATCGAAGCCCGCATCGATTCGTTCACGTAATAAAGCGGCAGCACCTTGGCGAAGGTCTGCAGGAAGCCCGGCATCATCTCCACCGGGAAGAACGTGCCCGAGAGGAACATCATCGGGAAGAGAAACGCATTCGCTACCGCCGAGGCGCTTTCCGCCTCCTTCGCGAAAGGCGTGAGCAGCATGCCGATGCCGACGAAGGCGATGACCGCGACGAAGACGATGAGCGGAAGCCATAGGTCGATGTGCAGGCGCACGTCGAACACGAGGTAGCTGACCAGCAGGATGGCGGCGGTCGAGACGACGGAGAGAATAAGTTGGTAAAGAATGCTCGAGACGAGCCAATCGGTGCGCGTGACCGGCGTCGTGGCCAGCTTGCGCAGGATGCCCTTCTGGCGCAGCTCGGCGTTCATGTTGAGGGCGTTCGAGAGCGACGAGGTCATGATTGCCATCGCGATGATGCCGGGCACGAAGAACTCGATGAAGCGATATCGCTCGGCCAGGATCGATTCTGGGACGAGCGTGAACATCGGCGGCGCACCAGTGGCAGCTTGGTTCGCCGCGGCCATGATCGAGTTGAGCAGTTGGATCTTCGTGTTGACCGAGGTCGAACTTGGATCGTGGATGTAGGTCAGCGGCACCGAGGCGCCTACGTCGCGTTCCACGAACCGCCGCTTCAGCATTGCATCGAGCTCGCTCGGGATCACGAGCAGCAGATTCAGCTTGCGCTCTTTGGCGTATTGCTTCGCGTCGGTGTCGAGGGGAACCGGCACGACTTTGAACGCATCGATCGTGGCAAGGCCCTCGAGCAGCTTCGCCGACGCTTCGCTGCGGCTGTTGTCCTGCACAGGAAGCTCGAACGTGCGGTGTTCCGGCGTCGTGAAGATGGTTCCGAACACGAGCACGAGTATCACGGGGAATGCGAAGGTGAAGAACAACGTCGACCGTTCGCGATAGAAGCTCTTCGTTCGTACGACCAGCGTGGCTGCGACGATGCGCGGAGTCATCGAGCGCTCACCTTCGAACTCTGCGCGAGCTGCTCGCCGGTGAGCTTCAAGAAGACCTCTTCGAGATTCGGCTTGCGCACGTCGAGACCTCCGACCGTCAGCCCAGCGCGGTCCATCGCGTCGAGGAGGCTGCGGACATCATCGGCGCGCTTGACGGTCACGACGATGCTTCCGTCGGCTGCCCGCGTCGGGCTGAAGCCCATTGTCTGAATGAGGGCAAAAGCCGCCGCGTCGCTTGACGTGAGCGTGAGCCGCAGATGATCGGAGTGTCGTTCCGTGAGGCGAGTCGGCGAGTCGATCGCAACGATCCGACCCATCGAGATGATCGCGACAGTGTCGGCGAGGAGTTCCGCTTCTTCCATGTGATGCGTCGTGAGAAAGATCGTTTTTCCCCGGCTTTGCAGGCCTTTGAGGACAGCCCACACCTCGCGACGCGCGTGCGGGTCGAGGCCGGTCGTCGGTTCGTCGAGAAAGATCACTTCGGGGTCGTTGACTAACGCTGCCGCGATCCCGACGCGTTGCTTCAGGCCGCCAGAGAGCGTCTTGAACTGAGCGTCGGCCTTACCGCGCAGATCGGTGAGGTCCATCAGCGCGTCGATGTCGGCGTGGCATCCGAAGACGCGCGCGTAGTACCGCAAGCTCTCGCGCACGGTGAGCCGATCGAACGAACTGAAGCCCTGCGGGAGGACGCCGATCCGGCGGACGATCGCGGCCTTGCACGTCGCGACGTCCATGCCCAGCATCGTCACTCGCCCCGAGGTTGGCATTCGAATGGTCTCGATGATCTCGACGGTCGTGGTCTTGCCCGCGCCGTTTGGTCCTAGGAACGCGAACATCTCGCCGGTGTTGACAGTGAACGACACGTCGTTGACCGCGAGAAGATCGCCGTACCGTTTCGAGAGCCGTTCGACGACGATGACGGGTTCGGTGTCCTGCAAAGTCGGCAATTCCAAGGACTGAGCGCGCTGGCTGCTAGAGCTTCGCGAGCTCTTCGACCACCGCTGCGACAGTATCTCTGATGTGCGATTCAGTATGGTTCGTCGTGATGAAGAACCGCAGCCGCGTAGCGTGCTCGGGTACGGCGGGGTGAAGAATTGGTTGGACGTTGATGCCGCGCCGAAAGAGCGCTTGGGAGAGTAAGAGGCACTTGACGGAGTTCCCGATGATCACGGGAACGATCGGAGTTCCTCCAGCGAGTCCGGTGTTCAGACCGTGCTGGCGCGCAAGTGTTAGGAAGAGGTCCGACAACTCATGCAGTCGAGCGACGCGCTGTGGCTCGCGCCCGAGGAGCCTGAGCGAAGCAAGCGCGCTGGCTGTGTTCGGTGGCGAGATGCCGACGCTGTAGACGAACCCCGGCGCGGTGTATTTCAGATACTCCACAAGTTCGGCGGAGCCCGCGATGTAACCGCCGCAACTGGCGAGCGACTTGGAGAGCGTGCCCATCCACAGTTCGACGCTGGCGCGGTCGACGTTCGCGTGTTCGCCGATGCCGCGCCCCGATCGTCCCATCGTTCCCAGCGAGTGCGCTTCGTCGACGAAGAGCATGGCGCGATGCTTCGACTTCACCTCGACGAAGCGAGCGAGGTCGGGGTAGTCGCCATCCATGCCATACACGCCCTCGATAGTGATCAGCACACGGCGGAAGCTGTGCCGGATACCGGAGAGCAGCGTGTCGAGCCCGCGCCAGTCGTTGTGGGCGAAACCGCGGCAAGTCGCGCCGGAAAGCCGCGCACCTTGGAGGATGGAGTTGTGCGCGAGAATGTCGTGGACGATCAGGTCGTCCCGGCCCATCAAGTGCCCGATCGTGGTGACGTTCGTCGCGTGACCGGAAACGAACACGATCGACGCTGGCGTGCCGAGAAACGCGGCGAGTTCCGTCTCAAGTTCGCGATGGATCCGCTTCTCGCCCGAGACCAGTCGACTGGCGCCCGCTCCAGTGCCGTAGCGATCGATCGCTGCCTTGGTCGCTGCGATTACGGTCGGGTCGTGCGCCATGCCGAGATAGTCGTAGACGCTGAAGTTCGTTAGCTCGCGGCCATCGATGTGCGAGACACCGCCGACGGCTGGCGATCGCGACTCTTCGCCGTTGTCAACACGGAAGTACGGGTTGCTTTCGGCGACGGCCAGCAGCATGCGCTCGTGCCGATGGAATTCGAGGAACTCGGGAAAGAGCGCGATCTCATGGTGTTCCGCAGGGACGTCGCCCGCTGGGCTCTCGGCGTGCGGATGGTCGATCAGGTGTTGTTGAACGGCGCGCCCGAGGTCACCGAGCGTCGTCGCGCTGCTGTACACCGAATTGGGCAGATGTCGGCCGAAACTCTTGTCGAGCGCGGCGACGAGTTCGACGCGCTGCAGTGAATCGAGGCCGAGGGCGGCGATCGGGGTTTCGGGAGTGACGTGGGCCAGCGGAGTACGCGAGATCGCCAGCGCGTGTTGGCAGACCGCTGCCAGCGCGGCGGACGGCACGTGGGTCGCGAATGGTCGCGGTGACACGAACCTCGAGCGCGTGTCGTGTTGCACGAGCGGCTTGAGTTGACCCGCGAGAAATGCGGCGCGGCAGGCATGGCGCTGCACCTTGCCGCTTGAGGTCTTGGCAATCGTGCCGCAGCGGACGAGCACGATTGCGTCGAGCGCCAAGCCGTGTTCTTCAAGCACCGCGGCGCGCACAGCGCTCAGTATCGAGGCCAATTCGTTGCCGTCCGCGTCACCTGCGTGTCGCTCGACTTCGTGCACGAGGACGAGGCGCTGCGCGCCTTCATCGTCGATAGCGAATGCGGCACCGAGTCCGGGTACAAGCATGGGATGGCTTGCCCGCGCGGTGATCTCGATGTCCTGCGGATGGTGGTTGAGGCCACGGACAATGATGAGGTCGTCGACTCGGCCGGTGATGTAGAGCTGGTCATCGTGCACGAACCCGAGGTCACCGGTGCGAAGGAATGGGCGGTCGCCGATGTCGCGCAGCCGCGCGTGGAACGTCGCCGCGGTCTTGTGTGGGTCGCGCCAGTAGCCCGCGCTGACGGAGTCGCCTGCGACCCAGATTTCTCCGATGCGGTTGGGCGCTACCGGCGCGAGCGTCGCAGTGTCGACAACGGCGACGCGGAGCGAGCCGACCGGTGCACCGCACCCGACCAGGCGACGTGCGCGTGTGGCGTTCGAGAGCGTGTCGGGCAAGGGTTCGACTCGGTACTGCGCAAGGGCGTCGCCATTGAACGTGTGCACCGCGGCGCCTGCACCGAGCTTCGATCCGGTGACCATGAGCGTCGCCTCCGCCAGTCCGTAGCACGGATAGAACGCGCTTGGGGTGAATCCGCACGGTGCGAATGCTTCGGCGAATCGCGCGAGCGTGTCAGGCTGGATAGACTCAGCGCCGACAAACGCGAGGGACCAAGAGGAGAGATCAAGCGCGGCGCGCTGTTCGGCGGAGACCTTTCGTACGCAAAGGTCGTACGCAAAGTTAGGTCCGCCGGAGATCGTCGCGCCGGACTTGCTGATCGCCTCGAGCCAGCAGAACGGGTTCCGCAGAAACATCGCGGGCGCCATGATCGAGCTCTTCACGCCGCAGAACGCGGGCGCGAGAACGCCGCCGATAAGCCCCATGTCGTGGTAGGCCGGGAGCCAGAAGGCGCCGATCGAGTCGCTCCGAATCTCAAACGCAGCGCTGACATCGCGAATGTTAGCGACTAGATTGGCGTGGCTCAGCATGACCCCCTTGGGATAGCTGGTCGAGCCCGAGGTGTACTGAATCATCGCGAGCGCGTCAGACGCAGGGTCATGCGCGATCCAGCGTCGGCTTCAGCGTCGACAAGTTCGTCGGTGGCGATCCAAGGGATCGTTACGGTCCGGTCCGCAAACGCCCTGAATTGGGCAATAGAAGCGGCGGTGCCGAGCGCGATAGCCGCGTCGGCGTCGGCGGCGAGCGCGCGGAACTGGTCAAGCGTGCGGTGGCGCGGTTGGCACGTGGGAACCGCGACACAGCCGGCGTAGAGCGCACCGAAGTAGGCCGCTACAAACTCCAGTCCGGGCGGGTACGAAAGAACAACGCGCTCGCCGACGAGCCCTCTGTCCTGAAGGTAAGCGGCAATGGCGCGGGCGCGGCGGTCGAGCTCCGCGTACGTCATGGTCGTCTCATGCGGATCGTCGTCGACCAGATGGACGAATGCGGTCTTGCCCGCGCGACTCGTCGCGTGCTCGCGCACGCACCGCACGAGATTCCTGGCGCTACTGTGCGCGGCAGTCGATCTTCCTGCTGGTGTCTGCAGCGAAGTCACGCCGTTCTCCATGTCCGCAGAATCGAACACGCCAAGGCGACGTAAGCCGCGCCGCTCTGAGAACGCACAGCGGGCAGGCCTTCGGAGTGGAACCCGAGACCGCCACGCTCATGAAAATCTGCTGGAATCAGCTGCCTCTCCAACCACCCTCCACAACAAAGAATCTGCGCCCGGAAGGCGCGGCGAGTACTTCAAACGGCCACTGTATGAACTGTGGCCTCACGCCTGTCATCTGGCCCCGTTCTATATACCAGCCGCTCTGAGCGTCGGTGGTTCGAGATCGATAGTGTAGTCACCGCACTTTTGCCCCTCCGAGCGAAGAAACTGCAAGCGACGCCGTGAACTTCGCCAGCGGCACGTGGCCGAGCCAACTGTGCGGTCGAGGATGGTCGAAGCCGTCGCGCCACGACGCGCCCAATACCTTCGCGTCGCGCACGTCGGCGAAGCCCATTGTGAAGCTCATTCTGGAATCGACACTGGAAATCGATGGTGCACACGCTCGTTCACGAACAGGCGTTCGCGAACGGGTGTGTCTAGGAGATCCATTGGTCAAGCGACACTCGCGACTGCCGCACGGAGGTGCGTTAACGCTGGCGGCGCGGCATCAGCCATGCCGTCCGCAACGGCGCTGAGCGCCTCGCGCGCGGCGCCAGAGAGCATCGTGGACAGACATACACCACACGTTTGAAGCGTCGGCACGACTAGCCCAATACCCGAACGAGTACCCGAACGCGTGGGTCCATGCCGCGTGTCACGGCAAATCCGGAATCCCCGCTGGCTGGTTGTCGGGCAGCCACCACTCGGTGAACGTTCCGCGCAGCACGTTGGTGCCGCAATGCACCTCGCCGCTGAGCTGGTGATAGTGGTCGACGTCCTCGACGAATACCACGATGTTTACGCCGAGATTGGTGCGGATGACGTCCTCGAACGCTACCGTCTCGGCGCCTCCCGGCGGGCGGAAGCGCGGACCGTGCTGCCGGGCCACGAACACGCGCCCATTGGCCACCAGTCCGTTCGCGGCGCCGGGCGTCCAGGCGACGGCAGTGCGATCGATGATGTGGTTAGTCGCATCGAGCCTACCGGTGTAGAGAACCGGCACTTCGACCCACGTCACCGCAGCGCCGCCCGTGGCATTCTCGATGGCGGTGCGAATTCCGTCGATGCGGGACTGAGCGTCAATGTTCAGCCGCCGCATCAGGTCGCCGTTCGAGCCAGCCACGGTCGGATTGAATTCGCGGAGCGTGATCGTCGACGGAACCTTGTTGAGCGGAAACACTGGACCCGCGACCGCCTGCGGCGGCGTGTCCCACCAGTACGTGTCTTCGACTAACACGTAGTGGCTCTTCGAGGTCGGCACCTCGCCGCGATGCCATTGCACCCCCACCGGCGCCGAATAGTTAATCGCATTCTGCGGCGCAGCGGCGAAGCTGCCATCGCTTGGCGGACCGATGATGGGACTTGTTAGATCGATCTGATCCCACACGAAGTCGAAGACGAGCGTGTGCGAGTTGGGAATCGAAACGATGTGCGCGATCTGGCCGGCGCACGGACCGTCATAGAAGCGCACGAAGCGCCACGGGATGGGCGGGCTGAGGAAGTTCGCGTTGAGATCAACGAGCGTGTTCGCCGATCCTCCGCTCGCCGTCCCCGGCTGCGTGTCGCCGATCGAGAAGAACGTGGCCCAGTCGGGAAGCGCGTCGCCGCGGCTGTCGTTGCGTCCGCCCGGGGAGTCTGCCGGAAATGGCGCTGGGAACGGGAAGCCAAGCGTTTGATAGGCGAGGCGCGGCGAGGCCACGATCACGGTGAGCGGCGTTTCCCTCCAGAAGGTGACGGTCTCGTCGACGTGGCCCACCATCAGCCACTCGGTGTCCACCTCGAATGGCGGCTGCACTTCTTGGCTTTCGAAGAACTGCTCCTTCTTGTCGCTGATCGTGTTGCCCACGCAGAGGCGACCTAACGGATACGTACAAGTCGGCGGCAGCACTTCGATGTTGCCGCCATAGTCGCCCGAGTCGGTGCCGTCGCGCGGGTTGCGATAGTGCCCGATGTCGGGATCGATTTGGTTTACCCCCATGAGGATCTCGCGCCGCCACAGCGCGTCACCCAGTCCGCCAGCCAAGCCGTCCGAACTTCCGTGATGGAGTGTGTAGGCAGCGACGCGCTGCTTGCTCCGCGGCGTCGCCGAGAAGCCGATCTCCATGTCGTCCTGGGCCCATTGCGTGTCCGTGGTGAAGGTGTGCGGTTCATTGGCGGGCAAGCCGCTCGCCAAATCCTCGATGAACTTGTCGTTCGGTGTCGCCAAGAGTGCCCAAGCGCCGCCGTTGAAGGCGGGGATACCGCGGCTGAACTCGCGGGCGAACACATGCTCCGCTGGAAGCGTGTTAGGCAGCGCGATCCACGGAGCGGCCTTGACCAGCACTTCGTCGCTACCTAACACAGCGCCTGTGATCGCATCGACGCATTCGACCTTCAGTTGCACGAACCCGTCGAACAGCATGTCGGCGGTAAAGCCGGCAACGCCGTTGTCGACCAGCCGGTACTTGAGTCCTTCGAGGCCGAGCGTCGTCTCGTCCGTCTCGCTGAGGTATCCATTGATGATGATCTCGGGGTTCGCCTCGGTCCGGCCGCCCCAGATCTTGGCCGTTCCTTCGGCGATCTCCGGGAAGATGTGAATCGCGCGGATCTGATCGACCGAGGCCACTGAGAGCGTCACGATCAAGTTGCCGAGATTCGGCACCGCTGAAATGACGAAGGGGGTGATGTCGTCGGTATCGCCGACATTGATCTTCTCGTCGATGACGACGACGTGCTCGTCGCGGTCGTACTCGACGCAGTCAGAGGTTTCCAGTTCTTTGTCGTCGTCCACATTGACGAGATAGAACGCGCCGCGGGCGACGGTCCACTCGTCCTCGGCCTCGTCGTCGAGATCGTCGATGACGTTGTCACGATTGACGTCGACCTTGATGTCGATCGGGCACTTCGTCGGGCAGGGCCCCCAGTCGCGCAGCAGGTAGGCGAGGTCTACAGCATCGACGTTGCCGTCGTCGTCTAGGTCGGCGCAGCTTCCCTGCGCCGATCCCCATGCCGACAGCAGGATGGCAAGGTCAGGCGAGGTCACGTCGCCGTCGCCGTTGAGATCGGCCGGACAGGTGCTGCTGCCGCATCCAGCCGTGGCTCCGTTCACCAGACAGCCAACCACCAGAAGCGCAAGCACGGTCGAACCCCAAATGTTGTCAAAGGTACGACGCATGACATCTGCCTTTCGCGGCGCGTGACGGCGCTCGCCCTCGATTTTGATTAGCGCCAGTCCGTTCGCACAGACGGTGCCTCGCTACGCACTGCGCACAATCATCGTGATTCCACAGCTTGAATCCAGAGTGAAGGGAGGTAATTCGGCAGGTAGAACGTCAGTCCTCTCGCGCTGCCTGAACGTAAGCGGCTGTAATTCCTAGTGCTGCATCTCACCGGCGATCCGAAAAAAATACCCACGTTCGGTCGCTCGCCCGCGCAGTGGCGAGCTCGCTCGCTCGCTCGCTCACCCAGCTGTGCATGCAGGGCAAGTGCCATCGACGACACACGTAGCCGACCGAGCAGCAAGCCCAAGAGTAAGCGAACCCATTTGCCTCGTTAGCTAAGTCTTGAAAGCGGCCAACCCTCCAGAGTCGGCGAAGCCGACGCGGTCCGCGAAGAGCCGATTGACGCAACGGACCGGCTTTCCGGGCTTGTGAGGGACGGCGCGTCGCGAACGAAGTCACAGGAACCTGAGAGACCCGGACGGTCGGGATCGTGGCCCGAACCTCTGCGCCGAATGCAAAACGCGCGGCGGGAGCGGATCGAGAGTCGGATGGGGGCGTAGTAGCGTCGATGCGACTAACAACCGCGGCGAGAAGGCACCGTGCCGACGACATGCAGCGTCAGATGCCCTGAGGGCCGCCTTGCGGCTCAGCCGTTACTGCGGACCAACACCTCATGGAGGAGACTGAAGCTCTGGCGTGCGGCGAAGGCGGTGTCTCGCGCGACGACGCCACGAATGCAAACGCAGGCATCAGGCGTACGAGCTATCGCTGAGCGAACGCTTCGCGCGCCGCCCATAATGCGATTTTTCGCCCTCACTCGCGCGGCGCACTCGGAGAAGCAACAGGGGGCATAGCCCACTCGTAGCGCGCCAGCGGTCGCTTGCATCCCTCTTCGCGGCGCTGCACTAGTTTCAGTTCGATGTCGATGGGCGCATCCCAGTACGCGTCGACTGGATCGTTGAAGGTCTGCATTGCGACGGGGATGCTCGATGGCTCGCAGTGCGGGTGAACGACGCTGGGAAAGTGGCGCGATGGCGGGCTGAAGAAACGCCGGAATCCTCCGACCATCGGGTCGTACTCGATTGTGGTTTCGTCAAACCGCACCGTCCATGTGCCCATCAAGGTTGTCGTTCCACCCCGCCAAACAGAAAAGTGCGTCTCCCAGCGCGCTCCCCAGTCCTGAAGCACGAACCAACACCGGGTTTGCCACGAGCGAAACGGTTGGCGGGCCGGATCATGTGTTGGGGCCAACATCGAGCCCGGAGGCACAACGTTGATGCTAACGACTTCGTGATGCTCCTTCCACGCATCCTCCGGCACTGGAAGCGCTGTTCCTCTTGAGTCGTAGAGCTGCATCAGCACGGTGGAGTAGTCGATGTCGAGAAACATGGTTCCCGGCGCCTTCGATGCCCTCAGCGTAATGTCCACTCGTTGATCTCCCTTCTTCGATGCGGAGTCCTGCGCGCTGTCGCCACCGTCGCGTCGGCTCGCGCTTAGTCGCAGCGGCGCGAAGAGCTTGTCAGGCGACGTGTCCAAGACAATCCTGAATTCGGCGCCAGCCAGCACAGTCAGCTGAGCCAGCGCGTCGCGCTGTGCCAGCAATCAAGGCATCAGCTCGTCCGCCGACTCATCGGGGTGAGAGAACGTCCTCTGGAAGATGTCATCGACCGCAGCGGATGCCTCGGGACCGGTCCCCTCGCTGGCAATCATTTCGCGTGGCCACATCGAATGCGCATACGGCTCTTGCACTGCGCCGGAAAGGCTGAACGCCGAGCGCGGAATCACGACGCGGCCTATCCACACGGCACCGAGTGCGAGCGCGACGACGACGAGCATCGCAAGTGCATGTGGAGTGGATCGCCGCCACGTCGCGTATTGCATCCCCGATGTGCCGTCGATCGCGACACCGCACTCCTGACATCGTGCACGAAGCGCCTCTCCAGCGCCGCGCAGCATACTTCCGCAGGTTCGGCAACGAGGCGGACCAAGCGCCAGCCTTCCTCGCCACGCAGCTCGCGCCGCCAACGCTGCGATGGACAACCCGAGGCCAAAGGTGCTCGCAAAGCACCACGCGATCACCATCAGCACGGTGTCGACGTCCCATGCGAACGAGCTCGATCGAAGCCACGACATCAGCGCGCTCATGGCGCCGCCAAATTGATTGTGTCGCCCATTTCTCGCCCTGGCGATACCGACTCAGATTCGACGACTCGGGAGTTAGGTCCAACCATGCGAGCTTTCTGGCTCGCAAATGCGCACCTTCGATCGTCGCGCCAATGGCAAGGAGGAGCATGAGCAGCCCGACGCCAAGAGTCTTGGTCCACATGCGTCTCACCGCACGCCGAGCGCGGCGCGTCGGACCAACCGCGCGATCGCACATCGGCGCGGCAGCGGCGGCATCGGGCTTCCTACAGATCACGTGATCCGACCAAGGCGAGGACGCACAAGCACACGCCGATCGTTCCCAGGATAAGGACGAGCGTCGCGCTGAAGCCCAGACCGAGCATGACGTGAGGATACCTCGCGCTCTCAAGCCGCATTGCCATCGGAGCATCAAGTGCGCGGGGGCCAAGTCTTCCCCATTCTTCCGTTCCTCCGACCTCCGGTACTCCTGCGATTCTCCCGCTGAATCAGTCTCTTCAATCCGAAGTGGCGGAAAGTACTAGCAGCCCGTGGCGAAAGTGCTTTGGTAGCGAGAACGAGGATGTTGGCACAGATGCCCAACTGTAAGGTGGGAGCCGCGACGCAGCTTTATCCGCAAGATACGGCAAGTCGCGGCGACGCCGCAGCCACCCAATATTGTGGGCTAACAGCCTCGTTCGTAGCCCGAATGACTTTCGCCACGGACTGCTAGGTCCGGAGGAAGAGTGAGATGCCATGGTGTGCGTTCGCGACCGGACGATCAACTCGTCGCGCTCGTAGGTCAATCTTCTGCGTCGCGTTGTCGCGTCGTGGCGCGCGCCTGCCTCTTGCCTTTCGACCAGGGATCAACGTAGTCACCCGTCAACCGCATCCGTCGCAGCCTTCCGCACCTGATCGTTGTTGGCACAGGCACCGATTGAACTTCCGCGCCCTCGACTGGGCGCGGCGAACCGATCGCAATGTCCCGCGGAGCCGACGCCTGCGCGCATGGTCAATATCAGGGTCAACCGCCGCCGGATCGGCTCGCACCGATACATACGCTCGCGCCCGGGTGCGTTCACCTTCGATTCCTTCGGCGCCATACGTTCGCTGCTGCTCCACGGCTTCGTCGCTCGATGTATCGTCACACGCATGACGAGTGAATCGACTCCGCGCCAACGAGCCAGCTCACCGAGAAGTGCCGCTCGCGCCGCGTGCGCGCTGGCACTATTGGGGTTAACGTTAGTGTGGTGCGTGCGCAGCGACGCCTCGCCCGCGAACGAGTCGACCTCGCCGATCCTTGCGCGTGACGCCGACACGCTGTCCTCTGACGAAGTGTTGCTCACACTCCCGACGGACGCCTGGCTGTCGCCCGATGGACGCACTTGGATGTTGCCGGTGCATGCGTGGGTCTATGAGCCCGAGTCCGACTCGATGCTACGAAACATGCTCATCAACGGTTTCGGCAAGGCGATCGGACTCGACGACGACGGACGGAACGATCCGCTCTTCCGCACCCGTGCCGGAATGTTTTTCATCGACAACGAAGGAGGGAAGCGCCTTGTCGCGCGCCTCACGCCAGATGAGCCTGCACGCACGCTTCCTGCTACCGCGTCTAACGGGCACGTCGACGCGACCGTCGAGATCGACGCGGCGAGCTTGTCAGGCGACAGCGCGAAGATCGCCGCACGAGTATCGGCGGGATGGCTCTCCGTTACAGTCGCTCCCGCCGCTGGAGGGCGCTCGACGGACGCTTCGGTCCGGCTGGTGCCGTCAGTCGGCGTTTCGGTCATCTCCGATATCGACGACACGATCAAGATCTCGAACGCACGCGACAAGAGCGAGCTACTGAAGAACTCTTTTGTCGGTCCGTATCGAAGCGTTGACGGCATGGCTGCCGTGTACCGCGCCTGGTCCGATCGCGGCGCGATCTTCCACTACGTCACATCGAGCCCGTGGCAACTGCATCGTTCGCTGAGCGACTGGCTGGCCCACGACGGCTTTCCGCGCGGCACGATGCGGATGAAGTACCTGAGCGGTAAGAGGCAAGCGTTCGTCGATCTCTTCGAAGCTTCAGATGGAACCAAGCAATCAGTGCTGGACGAGTTGCTCACGCGATATCCGTTGCGGCAAGTTGTTCTTGTCGGCGACTCGGGCCAAGACGATCCGGCGATCTACGCGTCGGTCGCTCGGCGATTTCCGGCGCAGGTGCTTCACATATTCATACGGAACGTCACCGAAGAGTCTCCTGCGGCGCCGCGCTGGTCGACGACCTTTCAAGGACTCGATGCGGGTCGCTGGACGGTCTTCGAAGATCCCGCCGCGCTGACGCGATTCAAGTTGCCCTTGCCGCCACCCACCGCGACGAGCAAGTAGAAGGTGAACCTGCCTCACTGCCGTAGACAAGTCGATCATGCAGCCTCCGCGGCCACTGCGTGTCTCAATTCCTGCTCGATCTGGCTCAGATAGTTGATGATCGGGAACCCGTGATGAATAAACAAACTACGCGCACTCGGTCCGTTGGCCGAGAGGTGTTCACGCGGTTGGTTAGCTAAACTGCGTAAAGAAGCTCTGACCACAAATGAGAGCGCAGCCACCGCCGGGTGGCTGCGCTCTCAGGTGATCTTCGAACGACGCTTACCGTTAGCACTCACCCCACGCACCAAGCAACTGGGCGAGATCGCCGCCGTTGACCGAGCCGTTCTGGTCGATGTCGGCGATGCCTCCGTTCTGTCCCCACGCACCGAGCATGATCGCGAGATCGGCGGCGTCGACCTTGCCGTCGCCGTTGAGGTCGCTGGGGCAGGGGCCGGTATCGATCGGTCCGTCAGCATCGATCGTCAGGTCGATCAAACCTCCGTTAGGCATGGTGTCGACGGGCATCGGGAACGGAATGGGATTGCCGACCGGACCGCTGGTCTGGTTGCCCTGCGGCGGAACGACATCCACCCACTTGATGCTCGCGGTGAGCAGCGCTCGGGCCTTGAACACCGGCAACCACTGCTGCACCGGCGAGATCATCTTGAGGTAACGCGGGCTGTCTGGGTTTTGCGGATTCACGCGGAACTCCAGCCAGTCGTACGTTGTGTTGCCGATGATCTGGAATACGCGGGCCGAGGGCTCGCCGGGCTGATCCGGCGGATCGACGACCTTGAGTTGCTGGGCCGACATCAACAGGTCCTGATGCTGCTGGTAGAAGTCAATGACGCCAGGGAAGGGCATGGCGACGAGTTCGAACGCGCAACCTGCGGCGAGCTTCTCCGCGAAGGTCGGTTCCCAATCCATCCATTCGCGAATCAAGTCTTCGTTCTGCCAAACCAATCGGCAACCGAGTCCGTTGCAGTCAGTGCTGTGAGCGCGGTTCACAGCAACGATGTAGCGCTCTTCGGTCTCCGCGAAGTAGACCCACACTGGTGCGCCGCTGGCGCCGCCGGTTGAGTGCTCTTCGTATTCAAGCTGCCGCGTGTCGACGTCGATCACGTCGCTGGCGCCGCGCCATTGGTCGAGGGCACGCGCCGGATCGGGGAGATCCTCGACCGGGTAACCCGACATGTTGATGAGCGACGGTGAATAGTCAAAGCGCACCGCCATGAAGGTGTCGAGTTCTTCGAAGGGGCAGATGATGTGCAGAGCGCCGTAGTCGACATCACCCTTGGGGTCGAAACTCAGGTCGGCGTACTTGCTGTTGGTGTGCTTATGGTCGGCGATGCGCGTGCCGTAGGGATAGGCGATCGTCGCGCCGTTCAGGTACGCGGCGGGCTGCACATGAATGTCGCTGTAGTTGTAGTGGCTCGCGTTGCGGTTGTAGACGCAGTGCCCCGCTGTGAGCACGGTGTATGGCGTGATCAGCGCGCCACTGCCGACTGCGCCGAGCACGCCGTCGTAGTCGGAGTCGTAGCGCAGGGTGCAGATTGTGTTCCATGGGAAGCTGGTGGGCACGTCGATCGGGGTGCGATCGTCACAGGCGCCGCCAGCGGCAGCGAATCCGGCGATAGCGAGACTGGCTACGAGGCTAGAGAGCGTCGCGGTGCGAATGGTGAGTGTGTGGCGCGGTCGGGTCGAGAGTATCGAATGGGCAGTCAGCATGGCAGGCTCCTTGTCGGCGGTTGGGTGGTCTCGCACACGGGTGCGTCGGAGGTACAGGCGACGGGAGCCAGTTCGCTCCCTCATCCGGCGGCGCGATTTTTTACCTGAGCTTGCCTCACGGCGGTGGACACCCAACATGGCGAGAGTGCGCTACTTCAGCATGCTGAACTTCGAGCTGCTTGAGCGGACGAGCTCGGCGACTCCCGCGCAGGCGCGGCTCGCGGTCGCGGACTACATCGACGGCTTCTACAACATCAGACGACGACATTCGACCATCAACCATCTGAGCCCGATTGAGTTCGAATTGAGGCACAGCGCGGCCGCGAAGGATGTTGAGTCAACCTGTCCAAGGAAGTGAGGCGGGCTCAAACTTGGGACGTATCGCTGCCCCTCGTCTTTTCGCAAGGACCCGGGACTGGATCGCAACTCGCTGAGGGACTCATGACCTTCGGCATTCCCGCGCCACATGGAGTCGCACCGCTCGTGACGCTCATGCTTGGAACGAGGCGACGGCGCCGTTGATCTCGTCGGTGCAACCGATTGCTTTCGGTACCTCGTTGAGCATTACCTAGCCACCGAAGGTTCTCTGCGTCTATGCTGCGTCCGCGAGGGTGTTAGTCACGCCGCTCATCGACACGAACTGCGGCTTGGTCGATCGAGTGGTCACAACGACTACGTAGCGCGCCGCTGAAATGGCGCGAGCGATTGGCGTTCACGAATCGACCGACGGCGCACTCGCGAAGCTCCTGCCGCGCGAAGTAGGCGTCTCTGGATTCAGCTCTCAAGACGCTGACGTGATAATCCAGCGGCTCGGCGCGATCGGCTTCCGAGCAGAATACACCGAACGTCCTCGCGTGATACCGCAGTACCGCAGTACCGTAATACAGGGCTGCTTCGTCCTGCTCGCGTGACACCCTGCACCAATAGTTTGTGTCCATGATGTCCATGCCAAGCGAGGCGAGACGAGTTCGTGATGCGCATCGAATCGCCGCGCACCGCCGCCGCGAAGGACCCAACGTCCGACCAGCGCAGACGCCGATCCGTGTCACGACGGGTGTGGGCGCTACTTCTCCGGCCGCTACTTCTTTACTTCTATATCTATACCTTCCTCTTTACGAACCGCCGCCCGTCCATGCCCCGAGGAGTACCGCAAGATCGGCACTACCGATCATGCCATCCTGGGTGAGGTCGGCGGCGCCCGCGCACGGTCCCCACGAGCCGAGAAGCAGGTTTAGATCCGTCGCGTCGACGACACCATCGAGATTCAGATCTGCGGGCGTTGCGCTAAAGAGCCTGACGTAGACATGCGGGATCGGGCCGGGCGGCCCGCCGACGGCAAGCCCTTGCGCGAACGACTCGAAGACGATTCCGGCGCCGTTGCCGACGAAGGCAGGCTGCGACGGAACGGCAGGGAACACGGTATCCCAGGGTGCGGCGTTCACTACCTCGAAGGCGAGCGAGTCCACGGCGATTCGATAGATTCGGCATGACTCGTCGGCATACAGCGGCGGATCCAGACCGTTCGTCGACTTCGGCATCGCGCAGAGGACAAATGTGCCATCCGCTGAGATCGCGGGCTGCGCGGCGCCGAGGCCGCAGCGAGGAAGAGTCGACGGCGTGAGCAGCGTGGTAGTGCCGCGCGCGAAATCGCGCAGGTAGACGTTAGATCCTGGCGGCGTCGGTCCGGCAACGAAGCTTGGTGTGGTACTTGCGAAAACGACGCGTTCGCCGGTGCCGTCGATGTCGCAGGCGCTCAGGGCCCAGTCGTAGGCCGCCGCCCCCGAGACCGTCCGGTTCGCGAGGAGGCACGCGCCCGTAACGAGATCCTTCACGACGATGACGCGTCCGCCTTGGACTGGCTCAACGAGGTTCGTCGCGAGCGTACTGAATGCGACGCGCGTGCCGTCGGCGCTGGCGGTCGGACCTTCGGATGGGCCGTTCGCGGGCGAGCCGTCGGGCGTCGCGCTCACCAGCGTGTTCGCTCCGTTGGCACGGTGATACGCAACGACTTGGCTGTCGACCGACTGCAACGTGGAGACGATGTTTGTGGCATTGGTCAAGTAGACGACGGTGGATCCGTCGGAGCTGATACGAGCGGCGCCCGAACCGTCATCGCCGGGCTCCCCGGCGATCGATCGTGACACCAGCGTCGCCGTCCGTTCGCTCCGATCGAAGAGCCAGACCTGCCAATTCGCTTCGTTGCGATGGCCGAGCTGTTGCGAGAATGTGAGGTAGCGGCCGTCGGCCGAGAGGTCGGGTAGAAAGGACATCCCGAACGCGCCGGGAGGGGCAGGAGTCGCGTCGACGTTTCCGCTCACCCGGTCGCGCACATAGATGCCGCATTCGTCGATCGAGCCGACCGCCGGCCAGATTGTCGAGAATGCGATGAACCGGCCGTCCGCCGACGCGCTGACCACGCTGTAGCCGCCGTTCGAGGCGAAAACGCCGCACAGCGCGCCATCGGCAGGCTCGCCGTTGCAGTCGATGTCGACGCCGTTGACGAGCGACGACCAAGTCGACACGGTGCACCGCTCCGCAACGGAGAAGAGTTTGCCGTTGCGCTCAACTTCGATCGATATGAGGGTGTCGCCGGGCGCGAGCCCAGTGAGAACGCCGTCGTCGCTGATAGACGCAATCGTCGGATCCTCGACGACCCAAGGCCATGACGTGGCCTCGGGCCCGTCGGTACAACAAACGTTTCCAATCGCGCCTGAGGCGTGCCGCGCACGTAAACCTATCTGGCGCGAGTATCCGACATAGGCAGGCGAGGGGTGAGGGTCGAACTCGAGCGCGACCACTGGATCGAACGGGGGCACGACCACGCCAGTCGCCCCAACGACAACCAGCGCAGCCTGTTCGAGCGCGAACGGGCCGCTGATGTCGGCGAATGCGCCAGTCGCCGAGAGCGAGAGAATCGCTTGCAGGCTCGGCGACGGAAACGGAAGGGCATCGGGATACGCGAGACGAAGCGACCCACCGTAGCTCATCGTGCCAGCGAAGACGGCGGGCGTGTTGGTGAGGTCAAGGGCGATGTCGACTACGGCGTATGAGCCGAGCGTGAGCGTCCCCGTGGCGACCGAAACGAACGTTCGGGCGGTCAACGTTGCCGGCCCGTCGACGCCGACCGTGAGGGTGTCTGCCCACAGGGCACCGCCATTCTCGAATGCAATTGCCCCCGCGCCCGCTGCGGTTCCGATCGTGGCGTGCTCCACCTGCAACGGACCGCCCGTCACGTCGAGTCCGGCGGACTCTGATGCGCCAATCGAGAGCGCCTCGGCGTCAAGCGAAGCGTCCTCTAGTTCGATTGTGACGTGCCCGCGAACGTCAAGCGTTCCAACCATCGCCGCAGACGTGACGACAATCGCGTACGAGCCGCCGCGCCGAACCATGGGCAGGATCGCCGTGTCGGCGGGGCTAGGAATCCCGTTCGACCAGTTCGATGCACTGCCCCAGTCGCCCCGGGACGGGCCGGTCCAGACGGTCGTCGCGGCCATGGCGGCACATGTCAGCGCATGAAGCGTGACCGCCGCCACAAGAAGGGGAGTGAGTCGAGCGCGCATGAGAAACCCTCGCAAAGGTGCGGATCGGGATGAGGTCCTACAGCGGCAACGCGGAGAAATGAGAGTGGCGTCGCCGGGCACCGAAGCGGCCAGTTCGATGATAGCTATGGAGCCAGTTGTTGCAAGGTCAAGTCGAGAGCGCAACACCTCGTTTGTAGATTCGGCAGACCGCCGCGCACGGCGGGCCAGTCGGAACCGAAGATGGACAGCGGCTGTGCCCATTTTCAAGTCCTCAAGTCGGAACTACGAAGCGGTCGGGGTCCCCCCGCTCGCCGCGTTTCAGGAGCGAGCTAGAGAGATGGTGAAGAGCTTGCGGATGCACGCGACGATCGCCCGTGCGCGACCCACGGCAGCCGACAGCCGCGCGAGGCGGTGTCTGCCGCGCCGGAGCCGTGCTCGGTTGGCAATCGCCGATGCCGTGTCGAGCGACTTCAACGAGGTGGTAGGCGAGCCGCCGACCCCGCCGCCGCGCGCCTGCATCCGCGCACGGTCGTAGCCACATACGGTCGAAAACAGCGGGCGACGCCGAAGCGCCGCCCGCCGTCCTTTCCTAGTTCATCAGCGCCGGCGCGTCACGGGCACGGCCCCCAAGTGCCAAGCACGAGCTGCTAGTCCAGTCGCGCGCGATCGTCGGCGCCGTCGACAGCGTCACCGGCAGTTTTAACTATCTGAACGGCGTCGGCGGAACAATTGAATCGGTTGGAATCGCCGACTCGCGGAAAAGCACATTGGACACTCACTTCGGAAGGCGATTGAGTCGCCCGATCGTGCGTGTCCGGTTGCTTTTCTCAGCGCCGAGCGGCACTCGAATGGGTGTGGCCACTATGGCCTCCCTGCTCCTGGCGGTGCGTTCGGCACCGATCTCTACGCGCTGCGCCGATCGACCGGCACCTTGTATCGCGTCGACGCGCGCGGCAACGCGACGATTGTCGGCACCGGTTTTGGCACGGGCGTGACGCTGAACGACATGGTGTTCGGATCGTGCGGCCAGCTCTACATCACGCGGAACGCTACCGACGACGTGTTAGTCGTCATGGGACCGGGATGCCCGTGCGCGTAGGGTACAGGCGCCGACTTGAACGGCGACGGCAGCGTCGGTGCCGCCGACCTCGCGCTCTTGCTCGGCGCATGGGGTGCGTGATCGCGTGCCGCACTTCCCGAGGTTGTGGTCCCCTCATCGCGTTCGTTGACCGGCGCTGCACCGCAAGATCACCCGTGACCGCGACGTCGTCACCATCGATGTCGGCGACGTCGGTTGCCCGCCTCGGCGGCAGTGCGGGCGATACCACAGCGATCATGGGAGCGCGCAATCAGTGCGCCGACATTACTGATTGCCCGGCTGGCATCGATCGCAACGCCGCCATCGACGGCGCTGGCCTGGCGCAACCTCTCTCAAGCTGGACGTAGTCGCAGCACACATCGCAAGCAAAGCTCCCGTCGCTCCGCCAACCAAGTGCGCTATCGGCACCGGCTCGAAGCTCGCCGCGACGTGATTGACGAAGACGGTCGCCCCGAAGCGGAACTCGATCACTGTCTTCGCCGCCAATCCTGCAAGCGCGAGTCCAACGATCAGGCGCATCGATCGTGAATGCTCTCCGCGACGCATCAACACCTGCGTCGCGTACATCGCCACTAGCGCCGAGTCGATGCCGGAGAGTCCTCGATAGATCACTATCGTCGGCGCGAAGAACCACAGGTTCAGTGAGATCGTCACGGCCGCCGCGACAACACACCACACCAGCGCGGCGCGGTCGCGCCGCTCGATTAGCGCTGCCAGCAACACGAAGACCCCGAGATCCCACGCGAGGTGTTCGAAGCCAAAATGGACGGCGTGACCTGACAACATGCGCCACCACGCGCCCGACGCGATCGCGGCGCGATCGAACTCGAGCAGGGGCTCCACGTGCAGCAACGCCGCGACAAGGCAGAAGCCCGCAAGAAGCAGCGAGACCCAACAGCGAGCCGTCGCTGTGGGCCTCCCTGCAGGTGGTGTAATCATCACGACCTTCATCGGGTCACGAGGCGCTCACGCGTCGCCGCACTCGAAGGAGTCCAAGCACCGTGACAACGATGATCGTCGCGCCACTGAACGGATCGATCGCACCGCCGCCGCGTGTTACCGACGGAGCATTCCCCTGGAACATCGGCTGCGCCTCGTCGATGCGACGACTTCGCACCGGCAGCGCCGCCCGGACCGACTGCGCGTGATGCTCGGTCGCCACGCGGTCGCGATTGCGGCGCTCGACGCCAAAGCGCTGATGCGCTTCGTCGCTGAGCACGATCATCGAGGTGTGATCGGTCACGAGCTGGTATTCGATGCCGAGCGCCTCGATTCCCGACTTGGCCTCACTCGAATTGATCTCGCCTTCCCACTCCTTCACTTCGATCGCCTCAATGCGGTTGAGCGCGGCGAGGCGCTCGATCTCGGGATGCTCCGTGTCAATCTCGGGAAAGTCAAACGTCGTGGAGTACGTGCGATCTTCGCCAGTGAGACGTGCGCTCAGCGTCAGCGTCGCCTTGCCAGCGGTCGCGTACTTGCCGAACATCACGAGCTGCTGTCCGCGATAGATCTTGCCGAGAAACTCGTCGGTGCAGTCAAGAGTTTTCACGCCGCTGATTTTGAGCGACGCGTCGTGCAGACATTCGAACGCGACCTTGCTCTTGGCGAGCATAATCTGCCCGATGATGTCGTCTTCGTTCGAGACGGCGGTAAAGAATCCGCCGCTGGCGTTACAGATCACGCGCATCAGCGGCCAGTTCGAACTGTTTCCTATAAGGAAGCCGAAGAGGCGAACGTCCTGCTTCGCAAGCAACTCCTTAAACGCCTTCGGCTGCACGACGCCGGTGTTGGCGACGCCGTCGGTGACGAGCATGACACTGGTTGCGCGATCTGCGTCGAGACTCCCAAGCGCGAGCTTCACGCCGTCGTAGAGGTTCGTGCTGCCCTTCGCCTTCAACGCGCCGACTTTCTCGAGTGCCGCTTGCACGTTCTGTGGCGTTGCGGATTGCCAGGGCAGGACTTCGCGAGCCGAGTCATTGAAGGTAACGACTCGGAAGCGATCCTCTGGGTGCATATCGCCAAGCGCCTTCGACACGCCATGCACGAGTGTTTGAATCTTGCCTTCCATGCTTCCCGATACGTCGAGCACGAAGCACCAATCGGCGCCTGCGGAAAGCGGTTGCAAGTCGATGCCCGGCGTGACAACGACCATGAACGTCCCCGGTTTCGTGGGATCGGCGCGGTAGGGAATCACTTCGACGCCGCCGGGCAGGTTGCTCGGCAAGCGGTAGTAGAGGACGAAGTCATGATCAAGCGTCGCGCTGTTGGTATCAAAGTGCAGCGTCTGACGCCCTTCATCGATGCGCGTGATGATCGCGACATTCTCAAGCCCAGGAGCCCGGATCTCCTCGATCGGAACAGCGGTCTGCAGATCGACGTCGACCGTGAACTGGCTCTCGACGCGCTCGTTGCGAGTCCAAAAGTTCGCCGCGTGTTCGTCCGTTCCTCCGTGTTGGAGCGGATACACGTAGCGGCCGACGCCGGTGTCGATCTCCAGCGGCTGGTAGTAGACGAAACGCACTTGCGTCTCGGCGTTCGGCAACACCCGTGACACCGAGAATTCAAACGTTTGATACGAGTTCTTGTCCGCGACACCCGCCTCCTCGCCGCTGGCCTTCTGTTCTTCGTAGATGCGCTTCGCTTCATCGCGGCGCACGACCTCGCCGTGCATCTCGTTCTCGCCCGATGCGATGACGATCTCGGAAAGACTGGCGCTGCGCGGAACAGGAAACGAGTAGATCGCTTCAAGCGGCTTGTCGTTTGGATTGAAGAAGGTCTGATTGACTTCGGTGCGCGCGAAGCCGTTGTTGATGACGACGCTGAGATGGTGCGCGCGGATCTCGATGGGTCGATCCGGCGAGCCGACGGGCGTGAGCGTTCCCGCAGCATTGACGGGAGCGGTGATGGCAACGAACGCAGTGGCGAGCGCGGCGCCAATATGTCGTGGTGTGGTTCTTAACATGAGAAGGGTTCCTTGCGAGGTGATGAGTGACGAGACGCTCTTCGCAAAAGCAAACGTTGGGCCAAGGGCGACCAGATCGACGAAGTCGCTGCTCGGCCTCGGGTTGCGCCGCGCGGCGTGGGTTGGGTCCGCTGTCCGATCGGAGATCAATCGTGCAATGGATGTCAGTGCCCTAGCAGAGGATGTACGCTCGATGGCCACGATGACCCTCTTCAGTGCCAGCGATCGACGCATCGCGTCAGCCATCGCCCAACTCACCTATTGCAACCCGTTCCGACCCCGCCGCATCGAACTCGAACGGGCTGCACTGGGCCGCGCCTACGTCGATGCATCGCCGCCATGGAACACGCGTGGCGACATCATCGAGGATCACCCCAACGTGGTTCGATTGCTCGAGAAGGCGGGAACTTTGGCGGCGCAGGTCGGTGCGGCGCTGCGCCGTGGAGTTCGCGGAAGCGACGAAGACCTGCGTCTGTACGAGGACATCGTCGTCTTCGTCCTCTATCACGAGTGGGGAAATCGTTTCGATAGCGATGACGAACGAACGCAGCGCCGTCGGGCAGCGCGCAAGCGCGTCGACTTTTTCGGAGCGTTCAAGCGCGACGTGGGACAGCGACTCGCGATTCCCGGTTTGACTCTCCCGACCGCGAATGAAGCGGCGCACCTGTTCGCGTGCTATTACCAGGTCGCCCGCGCGTTCCACTCGATCTTTCGCTGCGTAATCGGCGGATCGGAGCCGATGTGGCGCTTCCGCGCCGCTGTGTGGGAATCGGTGTTCACGCACGACATGCGCCGCTATCGCCGCGTTCTCTATGCGCGCATGGCCGACTTCGTCACGCTCATCACCGGCCCCTCGGGCAGCGGCAAGGAGCTTGCGGCCCGCGCGGTGGGATTGTCGCGCTACGTGCCCTTCGACGAGACGGGCGAGTGCTTCGCCGAGGACGTCGCAAGTTCGTTCTATCCGCTCAACCTCACCGCGCTTTCGCCGTCGTTGATAGAGTCGGAACTCTTCGGCCATCGACGCGGCGCTTTCACCGGCGCCGTCACCGAAACGGTTGGTTGGCTGGAAACTTGTCCCGCGTTAGGAACGATCTTCCTCGACGAGATCGGCGAGCTCGACTCGGTGACTCAAGTGAAGCTGCTGCGCGTGTTGCAGACCCGATCGTTCAATCGCATCGGCGAGACAATCGAGCGTCACTTCCGCGGGAAACTGGTGGTGGCGACGAATCGTGACTTGGTTGCGGCGATGCGCTCAGGGATCGTGCGCGAGGACTTCTATTACCGCTTGTGCTCCGACATCATCGAGGTGCCGTCACTGCGCGAGCGACTCGCGGACGATCCGGGGGAGCTCGGCACGCTATTGCAGTTCATTGCCGCTCGACTCCTTCCGGGCGAAGCCGAACCGCTGGCGGTTGAGGCCCGCGAGTACATCGTCGAGCATCTCGGCGCGGACTATCCGTGGCCCGGCAACGTGCGCGAGCTCGAGCAATGCGTCAACAACGTGCTGGTGCGGAAGAGCTATCGCGCGACTGCATCGTCGCGGGCGAAGCGGGATGATGCTGACGATCTAGTCACGCTGATGCGCCGCGGTGAGCTCACCGCCGACGAGTTGCTGTGTCGATACTGCACGATGGCGTACGAGCGGAGCGGAAGCTTCGAGGAGACGGCGCGGCGCCTCAACATCGATCGACGAACGGTTAGGGCAAAGGTGAGGCGGACAGCTGAAGCGCAGCAAGCGTCCACGTGATTGCGGAGATGGGCGGACTCCGGTAGTTGTCAATAATATTTCGACACCCAAGACAAGAGACTACTGAGCAACGATGGCGACGGCCGTCGCTGGCCTGCGGACGAAGCGTTCGGGATGGCGCGCGTACGCGGCGTCGATAGTCACGGCGCGTTTGGCACGGTCCGCGGCGGCGCGACCGTGGTGCATCTCCGATGGCGTCATCCATCCCCGGCCGCAGTTGCCAAACCAGTACGCTTCCGGAGCGGAAGTGCGGGTACGGGGTCCACGATCAGGTGCCTCATTCGCAGAGTCGCCGACGCGCTTCACATTCTGGTTCCGCACCTAACACTACAGCGCCCATTGCCAACCCTTTGCCGCGCAACGACGTCGCACGGTGTTCCAACCCGCTGCCCACGTGTGATACCCACACACCTGCAAAGCCCGCAGCGAACGTGCGTGCTTAGTACGGCGCGACGCTCCACCACGCTGACAGCCTGTCACTCAACTGGCGGCGACGCTGGTTGCGGCCTCGGCGGCACTGCGGGCGATGCCACAGATTGTTGAAACCGTTCCACCAGGCGGCGGCACGTTTCGACCATGCGATCGGCACCGATGGCGTGCGTCGCCGTGCGGTCATAGCGAGCGATGTTCATGCCGACCACGCGACCGTCGAGGTCGACCAGGGGGCTTCCCATTTCTTCTGGTTCTGTCACCGTGTCGTGCGCGAGAAGCGATCCGAACCCGCTCGAACGTTGCGAGATCGGCGTCGCGGTGTTGCCACGGCGCGTGTCGCGGGCATCACCGCGCCGTCCGAGCGTGATCTCGCGTGCGGCGGCACCGTCCCTGCCGACGGTCTCCAGCCGAATTTGGTCGCCCACTTCTAGTCCACGGATGAGGCGACGAAGCTCTTCCGGTGAGTCGAGCTCGGTCCCGTTGAACGACGTGACGATATCTCCAGGCGTCAGGCCAGCGCCCGCGGCAGCCGCGCCTGCTACGACACGAACAACGGTCACAGCGCGATCGACCTCGGCTCGCTCGCATTCGACGCGGGTGGCGCGCCGCGTCTGCACTCCAAGAAACGGGCCGTCCATCGCATCCGGTTCACTCTCTCGGCGCTCGATGGCTGCGAAGCCGAGCGCGGGCCCGACATCGAAACCGCGTGGACTCAGCAAGACCGCACCGGGCAAGACCGGCGCATCGGCGTCCCATCGGATCGTCTTCAGCGGTCCGAGCGAGCCCGCTCGTGCGCGTTCAAAGTCGAAGCTCAGGAGCGCGACGTCTGTCGTCTCATCACGCGCCACCTCGCGTGCGGCGTAGATCTTGTGTGTCGATGTCTCGACGGTGAAGTGACCGTCCGGCTTGAGTTGTGACGCCTTCGTCACCGCCAGTCCGCTGCCATCGATCACCACACCGAATGCGACCGGAACGCGCTCGCTGTAGACGCGGATCATCGCGGCCTCTGCTTCAGCCACGACCGACTTTAGCGGCACCGCACGCTCGACCGCGAGCTTGTCCTCGTCGCCGCTCTCAGATGGGAATCGCGAAGCGTGTCGCGACGGCGGAGGCGAAACCGGCGGGCCATCCGCACCCTCCTCGTCGGGTTCGCGTTGTTCGCGAAGCACATCGATGCGCTCTCTGAGTCGATCGATGGGCGTAGCGAGGTTCTTCCAGCTCTCGCGTCCGCAGCGAGCGTTTAGGCCAACGACTTCGCCCTTCAAGTTGAAGCTCGGGCCGCCCGAATCACCCGCGTCGATCGGTGCATCGAAGAAAAGGCTCGTCTCCCGAACGTTCAGCACGCGGCCCACTCGAACGAGCGCCGGGCGATTCGTGTCCGTCAACCCATGCGTGTATCCCAAAGCAATCAGCCAGTCGCCTGGCGAAAGTCCAGACGTCGTACCTAGCTCAGCGGCGGGAAGCTCTCGCTCGCCTACATCGAGTTGGACGAGGCCGCAGTCAATGTCACCGTCGAGGAACTGTCCCAGAGTCCGACCGCGAAGTTCGGTTCCGTCCGCGAGGACCGCTGTCACGTCGCGGCCGGGAGTCCTGCCGACATGACCGCAGGTCGCAAGTAGTCCATCTTTACCAATGATGACCGCCGTTCCGGAAGACATGCCGCCGCGACCGACATCGATGCGCAGAAGGACTACCGACGGACGGACGCGTTCGACGACCTCGACGACCTCGCATTCAAGCTCGCGGAGTTCCGCCACCGTGCGCGGGTCGTCAAATCGATCCTGACCTCGGAACGTCGGAGCCGAAGTTCGATCCGACGCAGACGGCGTAGCCGTTGGTGCATCTGCTGCCGCAGTCGAGCTCGAGACCTTCCCTTGGGCGGAAGGGGCGATCGTCAGTGACTCGATCCCAAGACCAAGGGTCACTAAGAGCGAAGCAAGTGAAATGGATCGAAGAATCGGGCTCATGGCAAGTGACGGACGAGACTGCGTTCGAGTTGTACCCGCACGCGCCGTCGGCGACGCGGTCCGTGCTGCGGCAAGAGGGTGGGTTTTTGAGAGAAGTCTCACCATGGCCGAATCTCACAATGGCCACACCCATTCGAGTGGACCCAATGCCGACACGCTGATACCTTCTTGCCCGTGCCTACCGGCCGTGGGCAAGTCCGCTCTTGTGCGGCACTCTCCTCGGACGAC
>JAWXCC010000217.1:0-9912 GCA_034440475.1 Phycisphaerae bacterium
AATTGTCGCACCGGCTAGCTCAGGAGCCGCGTCGGGGTCGATGAGGATGTCCTCGTATCCCTCGCAGTCGCAGATGACGAGAGCGTGCGGCGCCGCACGAAGCGTGCGATTGAGCACCTGAGGATCGCAGCGCGTACGAATATCAATGCGATCGAGAACACTATTCAGTATCGCAATTGCGCGCAGGAGATGGCGCGACGCCGGACTGATGTCGTACGTCACGATCGCAGCGGTCGGTAAGCGCCGCGCTAGGCCCACCGCGTAATAGCCCTCAGCGGCACCGACATCGACGACCAGCTTGACCCCTGTACAGATGAGCCGCTCAATGACGTCATGCAGTTCGAGCTCGTACGTCCCAGCGATCTTGGGTAAGAGTTGACTTCCCCACGCGTGGCGCCCGTAGCGCATGCCTGCAAATGGACCTGCAAGCACCGCGTCGGGCGACCCTATCGCTTCAAAGATCCGCTGATGCTCGCGCTGGCGCAGCGCGAGGGAAGGATTTCGCCGCGCGCGGATCCACTCCATCGTTGATGCACCGGATGCACCGGGAAGTAGTTCAACCGCAAGCTTTGCAAGCGACTTCAGTCGATGCGCCATCGATCCCTTCCTTGTCGGCACCGGAACCATCTTTCTGAATGTACAGCATCGCCGAACCTAGCAGCCCGGTTTGACTTGCTGCGTGAAGTCGCGCCAACGCCGCAGAGTCCACTCGGCCTCGATGGTACATCGATCAGATGTACGTCGCGCCATCGTGGCGAGATACATCCGTCGGTTCACACCTTTTTGCGCGCAGTCATGGCTGCGGGACGCAACGCGAATCTCAGGCGCATCTGCCTGCTCGCTCTGGATCGAGCCGTGCGCTTCTACGAGCGCAACGGACTCGGTCAGCGGACGAACGACATGGAGCACGTGATCTTGACGAGGTTCGAGAACTCGTAAGGGGACGATCCGTCCCTCTTTGGGGGACCTGGGGCGAATCTAACATTCGTATCCGCGCGCAAACTAAAACCGTATTGCCCAGTGGATCACCGGACCTTGGAGCACGGTATCCCAAACGAATCGATCAGCTCCGCTCCCCTTCGTGTAGTCATCGCCGATCGCGAGATATCCAAACTGCAACGAACTGGGGAACTGGCCGATCGTGAAGTCCCGAGAGAACGTTCCGCCAGCCGGTAACGCGAGTTGCGATGCCGCTCCAAAGCCGCCGATTGAACCGTTGATGACGAAAGACCAGTCCTGGGAGAACGGAACCAAGAATCGAGCACCGATCATCGGGTCGACCCAGCCTTCGCTTCTCGATCGATTGCCGATGTCGGGGAAGCTCACGTCGACGTCGAGCGCGGTGTATCTGCCTCCGACCCGAAGCTGTACCGCCAAGTCACGCGCTGGCTTCTTTGAGTTCGCCGTCCAGCCCACTGGCAAACGTAGAACGTCGTAGCTCACACCGAATTCAAGCACTGCAAACGGGAACGTGACTCGGTGTTGTTCTCGACGCCTTCCTCGGCTCCGATCTTCATATAGGCACCGCTGACGTAGCCGCCAAGGCGCCCGTAGCCGAAGTCAAACGTCCCCACGATGCCGATCAATGAATCAGAACTCTGTAGGACGTCGATGAACGTTCCATCGACGTTCGTCGTTCTCCCCCGAACGCCGACAGTGCCGCTCAAGCCGGGGAGCCACAGCGCGAGGCTGGGCTGGAACCACCAGCCCTCCTCGCCGGGCATCGCGGTGGATGGCGCTGGCGGCGGTGGCTCCGCGCTGGCAAGAGCAAGCTGCGGCACGAAGAGGCACGCGGCGGTCATTAGTCCAAGCGTCGTCATCCGGCGAGGGTTCAGCGAAGAGTCCTCAAGAAAGTTCGTTCAGTGGCTTTACGCGTTGACGACCGCGAACGGGCGGATTGTTGCTACCCGTTCGGAGCGTCCTAGTCGCCGAAAGACTACCGTCTTCTGAGAACGTGTGGTGGTCCGCCGTGAGCGGCACCATCACACCGAAGCCGCACCGATGAGCTGCCGAAGCGATGCACTCCCGACTGGCGGCTCGGCCATCCAAGCGACGAGAAACGTTCGCGTCGCGTAGCGGTCGCGCACCGCTTCGATGAGCGGGCGTTCACTTGCTGCCCGATCGCGGAGCAGCGGGTCCTGGGTATTCGTCGCCAACAGGCTACTGTTCAAGACCCATGCATATGGCTCGATGCTGGCGCGGCGCAAGTCATCTTGAAGTCGTGACGCCTCAAGTACCGGTGTATTTTCAGCGAGCGTCACGATGACGATTTTCGTATACGCCGGATCTTGCAGTTTCATCATGGGCGTACGAACGCTACTCACGTCAGACGGATGCAGTTTCCGCATCTGACGCATCATCTCGCGATGGTATGACCCAGTTGCATCGAGTAGGAGCAGCGTGTGACCAGTCGGTGCCGTGTCGATCACGACGAAGCGGCGCTTTGCTTCATTGAGGATGCGGGCAAACGCACGGAAGACTGCCACTTCCTCCGTGCAGGGCGAACGTAAGTCTTCCTCGAGGAGCGAAAGGCCAGCGGCATCAAGATCCTTCGCCGACGCTGCCAGCACACCATCGCGATATGCCTTTGTTTCCGCCTGCGGATCGATGCGATCGACCGTCAGATTCGGGAACGTGCCATGCACCGCATCGGCGACGTGCGCGGCGGGATCGGTCGTCGTGAGATGCACGTCGTGTCCTCGGCGAGCAAGTTCGACCGCTATCGCTGCGGCGATCGTGGTCTTGCCCACTCCGCCCTTCCCCATCGTCATCACCGCTCCGTGTCCGCCAGCTTCGACCTCATCGACGAGCTGAACGAGCGACGGCAGATCCACCGAATCGACTGGGACTGACACCGGCGAACCCGCAGCGAGGTCTTGTGGGTCATCGCGAAGCATCGCGCGAATCGCGTCGAGTCCAACGAGGTTCCTTCGCTTGAGCGGAATGATCGTACGCGGGAGCGAGGCGAGACCCGCCGGAATCGCATTCAAGGCCTCACGACCACGAGCCGCCATGGCGTCAGCAATCGCGTCGCCCCGTAGGGTCGGTATGAAGACGCCGTTGACCACCAGCCGCTGGTTGTTCAATCCGAGTTTCGCAAGCTCACATGCGCTGCGGTCAGCTTCACGCAGAGCACTCGGCTCGGCGCGAGCAACTAACACCAGTGTTGTGAGTGCGGCGTCGCCGAGCACGGCTACGGTCGCCTCGTAACGATCTCGCTGGGCATTCAGTCCCGACAGCGGGCCGAGACACGACGAGCCGTGTGTGTTGGTCTCAAGAAAGCTCGACCATGCAGCGGGAAGCGCGAGGAGTCGCAGAGTGTGACCGGTCGGCGCGGTGTCAAAGAGCACGTGGTCGTAGCGCTCGGCGATGTCAGCATCGGTGAGTAGTCCGGTGAACTCGTCAAACGCTGCGATCTCTATCGTGCAGCTTCCCGAGAGTTGCTCCTCCATGTGGTGCACTGCATCTCCCGGAAGCACGCCTCGGTAGGGTCCGACGACGCGCTCGCGATAGGCACGCGCTGCTGCCTCCGGATCGACATTCACCGCGGCTAGATTCGCAACGCCAGGCACCGCGATCGGCACGTTCGTGAGTCGAATACCGAACACGTCGTCGAGGTTCGAAGCCGGGTCCGTGCTCACCAAGAGCACGCGCTTTCCGCGATCCGCGAGCGTGACAGCGGTGGCGCAGGCAAGTGAAGTCTTGCCTACGCCGCCTTTCCCCGTGAAGAAGAGATAGCGAGTCGGCAATGTCACGAAGCCTACGGAGAGATCCAGTGATGCACACATACGATCAACAGCAGCCCTTCGGACCACAGCCGCACCCGCCAGACTTCGCGCCGAGCACCCCGACTGCGGGCGCAAGACCAAGACGGCGCGCTAGATCATCGCGACTCGGATAGCTGCGTTCCGCGACGATCTCGTCGTTCACCATCACGATCGGAAGCGTGTCGCTACCGCGGGCACGAATCGCTTGCATGATCACTGGGTTCGAAGCAAACGCGTCAGGTTGCTGCGATAAGTTATAGCGTTCAACGGCGACGCCTTGCGCCGCCAGCCAGCCGACGTCCGCAGCGAAACGAGCGAGCGCGATGTCAGGCTCGGCGCCGCAGACTCCGCTGGCGCAGCACATGGGAGGATCAAACACTTTGACGGTCGACATATGTATGTCCTCCTTGAGGGGTAACGTAGGAGTCGCAAGTGACTCGGGGAGTGTCTCAACGAACGATTTGATCTCGTCACGCACGCGGCGGTAGTGCGGCATGGCGTCGTCGTCGTTCCGGGCGTCGCGCGTCAGTCGCGGTGGGTCGTCGAAACTGACGTGCACGATGGTGGCGCGCGGAAGAATCGGACACGATTCATGCGCCGAGTCGCAAACGGTGACGACGAAATCAAACGGAACTCGATTGAGTTCATCGACGTGTTTCGAGCGATGCCGCGAGATGTCGATCCCCACCTCTGCCATCGCGCGCACCGCGCGCGGATTGAGTCCAGTCGGATTCGTCCCCGCCGACTCGGCTGCGATGCGATGCGATTTCAGCGCGGTAGCCCAGCCCTCAGCCATCTGACTGCGGCAGGAGTTTCCGGTGCAGAGGAAGAGGACTCGGACTCGCCCGTCCATCTGCGTCATGACGTCCTCCGTCGAGAGGGTCTCGCGCGGGCGGCATTCATCGGCTTGGCCGACGGCTGGGCACAGCCGCTGATCGCGCAGTCGTTGGGACAACAGTGTTCCAGCGCGTCGGCGAGGTCCCGCAGCATTACAACGAGTTCGTGGAACCGCACCGCATACCGGACTACTCGGCCCTCTCGCACCGAATCCACGATGCCCGCTCGCGCCATGAGCGCGAGATGCCGCGACACCACTGACATATCTACGGAGCAACACTCCGCGATCTCGCCGCCGGCACACGGTCGACCGCATTTCGCGAGACACGCAAGCAGCGTCGCTCGGGTCGGATCGCCAAGGGCGCTGAAGACTGCAGGATCAAGAAGACTATCGAGCGGGCCGCCACAGGTCGCGGCCTGCTTCGGCGTCGAGGGGCGTTTCTTGCTCATTTGCACCACAATGCAAATATAAGCGGTGCACGATGCTTGTCAAGGTGCCTCCACGCAATTTCGCTAGAACCTTTTCCGTGTGGGCGAGCTCTTCGCAGCGAAAGTAGCGCGCGCGTACAACCAATGAACAGTCTCACGCATGGAACGCTCGGTATCGCTGCTCCTGCGGTCGATCGGACCGAGGGGACCGTTCGCTGTCTGCTCGTTCGTCTCGCGGACGCCGATGGTTTTCATACTCGCGCGAAACGGGGCGGGTGCGATCGATCCTCGTTACGTTCTTGCGAACGAGCCATTCGACAGCCTTGATTCAGCGACGGCTTCGGGCGCGGATCAGGTCTCGCCACTCGATGCCAGGCGCATGCGCAAGAGACAGTCGAAGTATTCTCGGCTTTGATCCGCCGAACCTCATCGATTCACATCGCTCAACCGGGACGAAACCATGGGTGCCGTCATCTCACTCCTTCTGATCGCCGCGGTTTCGCTCGCGATCGTGCGACTCGGCTCGAAGGCGCTCGTGCTCACGGGGCTCTCTTGGGATGTCGCGAGTTTTCAGGCGTACTCCGCGTTCTTTGGAGTGGGATTCACGACCGCAGAGGCTGAACTCGCCGTGAGCACACCGCATCGGCGCCGGATCATCAAGCACCTGATCCTCACTGGAAATCTGGGGCTCACTGCGGGACTCGGCTCCGTCATCGTGGCGTTTGTGAAAGCGGACGGGCTGCGCGCGGAGCTCCATGTACTCCTCTCGATCGTTGTTGGCCTCATCGGAGTCGCGCTCATCTCGATTACCCCGCCATTCCGGCGGGTACTCGATTGGGCAATTGGACAGACGCTGAAGCACGCGGGCGTCCTCCACGCTGCCGACTTCAGTCTCCTCCTGCGGCTGCACGCGGGCTACAACGTTTCCGAGGTCACGATCAACGCCAATACGTCCGTGGTTGCTCGGACCCTCGCGGAGTCAAAGTTGGGTTCGCGAGGCATCGTGGTGCTTGGCATCACACGCCGCAACGACGATGGGCGTGAAGAGTACATTGGTACACCGCACGGAACATCAGAGATACGAATCGGCGATATACTAACACTCTACGGCAGGCCCGAGCGTATCGCTGAGTTAGTCCGATGAGTAGACCGGCGCCCTAGCAGCCGGTGGCGAAAGTGCTGTGGTGGCGAGAACGAGGATGTTGGCACAGATTCCCAACTGTAGAGTGGGAGCCGCGATGCAGCTTTATCCGTAAGATACGGCAAGTCGCGGCGACGCCGCAGCCACTCAATATTGGGGGCTAACAGCCTCGTTCGTAGCCCGGATGACTTTCGCCACGGGCTGCTAGGCCTTGACCAGCGCTCTCCTCCTTCTGGAGCTCAACCATGATTCATGAAGTCTCTGGCGACATTCTCCTTTCGACTGCTCAAGCAATCGCCCACGGCGTGGCACCGAACGATCCGTTCCACAGCGGTCTCGCCTTGGCCCTGCGCGAGAAATGGCCTGCGATGTACAAGGACTTTCGCCACTATTGCCAGACGAGTCACCCGAAGTCAGGCACGACATGGGCTTGGGCTGGCGCGGGCGAGCACGGGCCGGTGCAGATCGTCGCACTTCTGACCCAAGAAGGCGGCTACGACCACGGCGGAAAGCCAGGGCCCGCGCACGCCAACTTCATCAATCACGCGCTCAAGGAACTCCACGCGTGGGCGGAACGCGAGAAGATTCAGAGCCTCGCGTTGCCACGACTCTGTACTGGTGTTGGCGGCATGTCGTGGGAGGCCGTCGCACCACTTGTCCGCCAGCACTTGGGAGCGATGAAGATCCCCGTGTATGTCTACACCACATTCCACACGGGGATGGCTGCTCAGGAGACGTGACTTTCCCGCGATCAGAACAACACACGGAATCCGAGCGACGCCACGAATGACGTCGTCGCCCGATCGTTCACATTCTGGACGACGGGAACACCGACGGTCAGTTCGAACGCCCAGCGCGGTCCCTCGTAGAGAATCCCGGGCGCGAGTACGAACTCAAGATCACCGTTTGTTTCGGCGGTGCCGAGCAACTCCGCAGTGAAATACCACGCGCCCTTGTGTTCCTCGGTGAACTCATCGGGGGCGACGCGATACAGGTAGGCGGTCCCGGTCGCGAAGACATCTGCCGTTGTGTCGCCAGCGAAGAGTGGTTCGTCTGAACCTGCAGTGGTGAATCGCCACGCCAGCGACTGCGTAATGCCGTGGCGCCCGAAAATTCCCATCGCGGACACACCGAGTTGCGGGTCGAACGAGCGCGACCCAAAGCCGCCGACTTCGGTCGGCAGTGATGTACCACCAAAGAGCGAGACGCGAATCGTGTCGACCGGACCTAAGTCCTCTTTGAAGATGCGCAGCTTGAGGTTGAGATCGACGTCGCCGATACCGATTGGCGACGTATCAAAAGAAGTTTGACCGAGTGCTGGGTCATCGAACGATCCCTGAAAGATCGGCAACATCGCGTCGATCGAAAGCTCCTTGGTTAGGCCGATCGCGAGTCGGAAGCGCTCTTCGACGACAAAGCCGTCGCGCGCCACCGCAGGGTCCCCGCCGTCAAAGACATACGCGAACAGTCCTCCACGAACGATGACGCCGCCAGGTGGCGGCTGCGTCGGAGCAGTGACATTGGGCGCTTCCTGCGCCCGAGCCCCCCCTGTCACGCCGCCGATCAGGAACGCCGCGACGACGGTGCGCCAGATCGAAGTCATGGCGTAGCCACCATTCGGACGAGTGTTAGCCCCGCGTTGTCGACTGCCTTGGCGAGCTGCCTAGGCGTGGGATGCCGTTCACCCGAGAACCCGACTTGGACGATACCTGCCGCCATATTGATCTGAACTTGACTGACACCGACGAGGTCCTTCAGCGTGATGTCGATATTCGAGACGCACTTCGGACAGGACATTCCGTAAACCCAAAGCGTCGCGCCAGCACTCTCAACCGGTTGGTCGTCGGTGGGAGGAAGGCTTCGGAGTTGCATCTCGGAGTTCGGCGCGGACGCGCTCTCAGCGGTGCGCGGAGTCGTCGCGCAACCAGAAAGAGCGAGCGATGAAAGGCTCAGCGCTACAAGAGCGCGGGGAAGAAGCTGCATGAGGTGTTCCTAGAGTGAGAGGCGGCAATACCCACAGCGGAGTCCGCTGCGGGTGACGCGGAAAAAGCGAGCGCGCAATGGTGCTATCGCGGCGAGTCGCTAAGTCAGGATCACGCAGTTGCGCACGCGAATATCGTGCGAGTCGGGATGTGCTGGCCGCACACAAACACTTGCATCGATCTCAACCGACGGCGACGTCGAATCGATCTGTGCGAAGGGCGGTGCCTCGAGAAGCACTTCAATCCGGAGTTTGGGCTGAGCTGGGACGATCTTCGCATGCCCCGAGGGTTCTGCCGGAGTCTCAGGCGCGGAGCCGCAGCAAGCACATTTCGGCCCACAGGTGCACTCTGGTCCGCAGCAGACGAACCGCGGTTGCTCGTCGCGCGCCTGCACCCCATGCGCCGCTTGCGAAATGTCCGCGAGCGCCGTCAGGAGGATGAGACTGAGGACAAGCAGCCGGTGCATACCAAGATCAATGTAGCGAGCGCGCCGTGCAATCGCAACGAGCTGCTAGCGGATCGCGTCAGTCAATCTTGACGTTGGATCGAGTTCATGACCAAAACAAAGGCATTCACCGCGGAGGCGCAGAGGGCGCGGAGATGACACAGAGCGTCGGCAGGAAGGCCCTTGGAACTCGGATAGACGCGCTCTGATCGAACATGTTTCGACTCTTCTCCGCGATCTCCGCGGCTCGGCGGTGAATGCCTTTCGAACCTACAGAATTGGGTGACGCGGTGCCCTCGTGTCGTGTGAGTGGCGGAGGCCTATTGCTCCGAGCGAACGGCAACCACTCCGACGCGCAGCTTCGCAACCTCGGTGATCCCCTGCCGCGCGTAGTCGATCGCCTCGCCGATGATGCGCAGCGTCTCGCCCGGAGCGTGGAAGCCCATCGAATTCTCCGCATTAATGAAGTCGGCGCGCCACTGCGCTTTCCGTTGCAATTCGCGTGCGGGGGCAAGCTGTTCGTCGGTCGCGCCCGCCGCCATCGCGTCTTTGATCGCCACGATGAGTTCGACCAAGGCGATCTCCGCGCGATCCAACTGCGCTTTCGTCCGATTCTGGATCTGATCAACGCGCGATTGAATCTCCGTCTCGGTGTAGTTATGGCAGGTCTGGCACGAGAGGTTGACGTGCGCCATCGGAGACTGGACTTGATGGTCGGTGAATTTCATAGCGCCCTCTCGCTTGTACGGCATGTGGCAATCCGCGCACGAAACGCCACTGCGCGCGTGAATGCCCTGGCTCCACAATTCGAATTCGGGGTGCTGGGCCTTCAGTACTTTGGCGCCGGAGTCTTTGTGCGTCCAATCGGACCAGCCGACCTCGTTGTAATACGCCTCCATCTCTTCGTTCTTGAGGCCCTTGTGCCAAGGAAACGTTAGACGCTTTTCGTCGCCCTTGAAGTAATACTCGACATGACATTGCCCGCACGTCATCGATCGCATTTCCTGACGGCTTGCTAAGGCGTTCGGGTTGTACTCAGACGTGCGGCTGCCCTTTCGCCAGTGCTCAATGCTGGGCATGTGTGGGACCGGATCATCGGATCTCGCGAGATTCGCAATTCCCTCGATAAACGCGGGGCGCGTAATGCGCAGCGCCATCGTCTTCGGATCGTGACAGTCGAGGCAGGTCACCGGGTGCGAGACCAGCGCCGTGGCTTCGGCATAGCTCAGATGATTGACCTGCTCCCATCCAGCGAAGAGCTGCTTTTGTCCGACAGGCGAGGTGAGTGGATCCGCGAGCGAACCGGGCGCG
>JAWXCC010000218.1:0-16620 GCA_034440475.1 Phycisphaerae bacterium
GCTTTTCGCGTGGCCTGACGCTGTTGAGTCGACGCAATACATCATCTCGGGCGGGAAGCTGCGCATTCGAAGCGGCGGGAAAGTGCAGGGCGATGACGCGGTGGTGTGGTCGGCGGGCGCTGCGGAGGCAGAGTTCGAGATTCCACGCGACGGGCGCTATCGAATTCGAGTTCGTGCCTTCGGTGATCAGGCCGGGCCAGAGCCCGTGAAGCTCGCCATCACCGCAGGAAAAGGACGAGTCGCGTACTTCGACCTGAGCGAGACTCGCGCCGCGCCTGGTACCCGCACCTGCGAAGCGACGATCAGCCGCGGCACGCGTCGTCTTGGCGTCGAATTTCTCAACGACTTCTATCGTGAAGATCTCCCGGAAGGACATCGCGATCGAAATTTGCACGTGCTCGAACTCTCGCTCGACGGTCCAATCGATACGGTTGCGCCGACGCGCCAGGCGACCGCGTTCGCCGGGAACACGCCGACGCTTGAGCAGTTCCTTGAGGGACTGCTTACGCGCGCCTTTCGCAGACCAGTTACGGAAGACGAACGGAACGCATTCGCGGCCCGTGTTCGCGCAGCAACGCCGAGTGGTACCGCATGGCCGCTCGTGGCGCGGACTGCGATCACCGCAGCGCTTGTCGATCCGCGATTCCTCTTTCGCATCGAGCGCGATCCCGAGAATAGTCGATCAACCCGCGACCTCGATGGCTATGAAATTGCAACCCGCTTGAGTTACGCGTGCTGGCGTTCGATGCCAGATGATGAACTGTTCGCCGCAGCCCGTGACGGACGGCTCGATTCGTCGGACGGACTGCGCAGCGTGCTCGCTCGGTTGCTTGACGATCCACGATCGCTCGCGATCGCCGAGCACTTCGGTCAGCAGTGGCTCTTCGTGCGCGGTGTCGATGAGAAACAGCCCGATCCGCAGCTCTTTCCCGGCGTCGACATATCGCTGCTTCGCGACATGAAAGCTGAAACGACGCTGTTCGTCGACCGCATGCTGCGTGAACGTCGTCCGCTCCGGGAACTGCTCACGGCAGACTGGAGTTTTCTCAACGCGCGACTCGCGAAGCACTACGCTATCGAAGGGGTCGACGGCGACTGGTTGCGTCTCGTGCGTATCGGTGATCAACGCGTGCATGGACTGCTGGGACACGCAAGTGTGCTCGTCTCGACGAGCAATCCGACGCGCACCAGTCCGGTGAAGCGCGGCAAGTGGGTGCTCGAAGCGCTGCTCGATGCGCCACCACCGCCGCCACCGCCTGGCGTGCCAGCGCTGCCTGAGAGAGCAGAGCCAGCTGGCGGGGCGTCGATGCGCGAACTGCTTGCACGGCATCGCGCCGATCCGAGTTGCGCTGCGTGCCATCGCCGAATGGACGCCATCGGACTTGCGCTCGAACCGTTGGATGCGGTCGGTCGCGAACGCACGACCGATGGTGGTCTGCTCATCGACGCTCGCACGGAACTACCGGACGGTCGGCAGGTTGACGGACCACGCACACTCACCGCGCTCTTAGCCGACGACCCCGCGATCGTGCGTTCGGTCGTTCGTCATCTTTTTGTGTACGTCCTCGGACGCGGTCTCGGTGATGATGATGAAGCGACCGTCGACCGGATCGCGAGATCACTTGGCTCGAGTGCGTCGTTACGCGACGCCTTCGAGGCGATCGTTCTTTCGGAGCAGTTCCGACGTCGCGGCGCTGCAGAAACACGCTCATCAAAGGAGTCATCGTGAACGCTATATCTCGCCGAACAGCGCTACGTGGACTCGGCTGTGCGATCGCCTTGCCGTGGCTCGACGCTATGACGCCACGCGTGCTGGCGTCGCCGAGCTCCGTCATCTCGGCAGCACCAAAGCGCGTCGCGTTCATGTTCTTTCCTAACGGCGTGAATCGCGCTCATTGGTTTCCGACGCAGACTGGTGCGCTCACGTCGTTCCCATCGAGTCTTGAGCCATTCAAGCCGTTCGTCGATCGACTGACCGTGATGGGCGGGCTCGCGCAAGTGAATGCCGAGCCGCAAGGTGACGGTCCCGGCGATCACGCCCGATCAGGCGCGTGCTTCCTCACGGGGGCGCATCCGCTGAAGACCGCTGGTGCCGGCATCACAGCTGGCGTCTCGATCGATCAGATGATCGCGCGCGAGTTCGCGGGGAAAACGCGCTTCGATTCGCTTGAACTTGGGCTCGAGCCTGGCATGACCGCAGGCAACTGCGACTCGGGTTACTCGTGCGCCTATTCGGCGAACATCTCGTGGCGCAGTGCTCATACGCCGATGGCGAAAGAACATGATCCGCGCGTGTTGTTTGAACGGCTGTTTGCAGTTGGGCCAGAGGGCGAGTCGGCGCTGGCGAAGAGCCAGCGTCTCGCGGCGCGGCGGAGCATTCTCGACGGAGCACGCGTCGAGGCGAATCGACTGCGAACGGCGCTCGGTGGCAACGACCAACGCAAACTCGATGAGTATCTCGACGGCGTGCGTTCGGTCGAACGGCGTATCGAGATTGCGGAGAAGAGCGAGCGCGACCCTGCTGCGAGCGGACTGCCTCCGAAGCCCTCGGGTGTTCCGGAAGCGTGGCACGAGCATGCGCGGCTAATGGCCGACCTGATGGTGCTGGCGTTCCGACTCGACCTCACCCGCGTCGCAACGTTCATGCTTGCGAACGAAGGCTCAAATCGTCCCTATCCGGCCATCGACGTGCGCGACGGTCATCACGACGTGAGCCATCACGATCGCAATGAAGAGAAGTTAGCGAAATTTGCGGCAATCAATCGGCATCACAGTGAGCAGTGTGCGTATGTGCTGGAGAAACTCGTGGCGGAGAAAGACGCCGAGGGCCGTTCACTGCTCGATTCAACGATGGTCGTCTACGGCGGCGCGATTGGCGACGGCAACGCACACGATCATCGCAATCTTCCCGTTCTCGTCGCTGGCGGCGCAGCAGGGGAGGCGCTCACGTCGGCGCACGGCACATATCGGCGGTTTGAGGGCGATGTTCCGTTGTGCGATTTGCTCGTGTCAGTTGCGTCGCGCATGGGTGTTGCAATGGAGCGGTTTGGAGACAGTCGGGGAGTGCTGAAAGTGTGAAGTATGGGACTCGAGAACAGCCCCATATTGTCTCGATTGCTTGTGACCGACCACGCTCGGGGTCGACTGGCGTGGTGGCGATTTGCATGATCCAAGCGCGATCGAGACGTAGAAAACTCCGGTCTACGTTGATTCACTTGAATGTGCGCGCAGTGCTGTTCCGTACAGTGCTTGGGGAACAAGGGGCTTTTGTCAGGACGTACGTGGGCCCACGTTCACCGCGCTGAGGTTGCCTTCCGCAAGGCAGCCCGCTTGGCGATGTCGTTCGTCGCGCTTCTACAAGCGCGCCGGACGACGGGGCAGCGAGAGAGAAGCATTCAGACCCGCGGTGGAACGCGGAACGTCGCGCGCACAGCCGTGCGACTGGTACCCCTTGGCTCCTCAAACGGGAAGCAATTCTTACCATTCGACAGACGGACAGACGAAAGTCCTCGGCGCGACGCGCGAGCTGGCAAGTTCTCGATCGCGCCGCAATGACCGCAGGCCTCGCTTCCGGTGAGCTATTCGGAAGAGGCTTGCCGGATCCCCCATCGGTGCACTACTACGTGTTTGATCTCATAGAGCTGCCGAATTGCAGCCTTCGTGCCTCGTACACCGCGACCGCCATCAACGAACTCGGGGTCATCGTCGGATATTCGTCCGACATCGATTTGGAGTGCCCTGCCCATGCTTGGGTGAAGTCGCTTTGCGGAAGCTACGGGCTTCCAGCCCGTCAGATGCTCGATCTGACCGCGATGACGAGCTATTCATTCGATGACGCCAGCGCGGCGTGGGACGTTAACGAGGCAGGTGACGTTCCGGGCTGGCAGATTGTTGATCGCATCGATCGGCCAGTGGTTTGGCGGCTGGGCACGTACAACGCCACGACGAACACGACGACTTCGGTACTGTTGGGAAGCACCGGAACGGCCGGGCAGGCGCGCGGCGTCAATAACAACGCCGCGGGTCATCCGACAGTTGTCGGTTGGTCGCACGGCGGGTCGTCGTTCGCGGGCGATACTCCGTTCGCGCACGTGTTGGGAGTCGATCCCCTCACGAGTTTGCCAGCGTTGCCGACGCCGCTCGCGGGGAGCCCAGGAACGCCACAAACCGGACGTGCGTTTCGTGTTTCTACGCCGCCCCCGACCGATCCTCCGACCGACAATGCTCCGCGCGTCGCGGGTGGAACCGGCTATCCGTCAGGGTCCGGTGGTTGCGGAAGTGAACTCGTGGTCGATGGCGTTCGATGGACCAAGGCATCGACCCCTTCGTATCAGTTGCTGCGCGAGGATTTCCTCGGCGCAAGTGATCCGCTCCAGCTCTTGAACTGGCGGGCGCAAGCGAACGCAGTCAATGAGAACCGACAGGCTGTTGGTATCTATCAAGATCCGCTCCAAGCGTGTCGAAGCAGGGCGGTCCTATGGAGACCGAATAGTGCCGCGATCGACTTGGCGGCAGATCCCGTCTTTCCAACACAGGCTGAGACCGAGGCGTTGGGACTCACAAAAGCTGATGCAGCGGGCCTCGGACTGCTGATTGCTGGTCGTGAACCGTCGGCCGATCGAGGCGTGATCTGGTGGCGCGAGAGCACGCCAGCGGCTCCGGGCAGCGCGCCCTACCTCGCGCGCCGCGCGGATTCACTGTGCTACCAAGGAAATTCAGGAATCTGGCAGCTCTTCAGATTCGCCGATGTCAACGACCAAGGATGGATCGTCGGAAATGGTGGCCGAGTGGTTTCGACCCCGAGCGGATCCGAAGTCGTTCTGCATGCATTCCTCCCCGTCCCAGTGCCGTCGACGCTCGGGTGCCTTGCGGACCTGAACGGCGATGGTGTCGTCGGTGGCGCTGACATGACGCTGGTACTTGGCGGATGGTCGCCGCCGGGTCAACCCTGCACCGGATGTTGCGCCGGTGATTTGGACGGCAACGGCGTCGTCAACGCCGCAGATCTGACACTGTTCCTCGGCGCGTGGGGACTGGCCTGCGAGGCCAGCGCATTTGCCGCAGCGAATTGCGGCGGACTCAGCGAGGAGTTCCTTGCGGGGGCGATGACGAGTGGCGAGGGCGGCGAGTCGGAAGCTGCCACATCATTGCCACCCGAGATCGCTGGGGCCATCTCCATGTTCGGACAAGACTCGATCGAGGGATTCGGAACATGGCTCGCCGCGCTCTCGCCAAATGAGGCAGAAGCAGTCATCGCCACTTTGCAAGTGATTCTCGGGGGAGGCGAGCCATGACGCACACACGTCCTTCGCGTAAAAGCCGCAGATTGCTCGCGCTGTGCGCGGCGCTGTCACTCGTCGCTGCCGCCAACTCCGCGATCGCCTCGGTTCAGATGTTCATTCAGGACTTCTCCGGTTGGCAGGACGCCGCCGGTGCGTACAGCACGTGCGACTTCACGGGCTTCGCGCCCAACACGTTCATTACTGACCAGTACGCCGCGCTCGGTGTCAATTTCACCAACGTCGGGCCGAATGTGGTGACGTTTCCCACATGGGATCTATTTCCACAAGACAGTGCAGGTATCGACGGCAATAACGGAATCATCCTAGCTTTCGACCAGCCCATTCACGCCATCGGACAACACGGTCCAGGCGCCTGGCGATTCAGACTCTATTCCGGTGGACAGCAGTTTTTTGTTAGCTCTTGGTGGACGGGTGCCACCAATGGATATTCCGGTCTCTACTCTGACGTCGCATTCGATGGCGTGTACATCGAGAGTCCTGGCGACGACGTGTACTCCGACAACATCTACTTCTCGACGATCCCGGCGCCGGGGGCGATCGCGCTCGCTGCGCTCTCGGGGCTGCCCGCTCGGCGACGAAGGCGCTGAGCCTACGTCGGAAGTACAACTCGCCAACGCGGTGCTCCTGTGCCGCGCTGGCGAGTTATCGAAGAGGTCGAGAGACGCTTGGCGTCGATCACTCTTCGAGCAAACAAACGTGGTAAACAGCGGCGCGAGGAGGTGCCCCGCGCCTCGACTGTGCGAGTATTTTCGTAGGGACATCGCGGTATCGAGCATCGCACGGTCGCCGAAGAAGAAGCGGAGGTCCTGATCTTTGAACCTGCGGCGACGCTCAACACGGGCAACGTCGTCGATGCAATGTTCACTGCGCCGAATGGCGTGACGATTTGAGTTGACGCGTCAGCTTGAAGCCTCAGTGCCTTCATCGTCTCGAAGTCGCTTGATCGCCTCGAGGTACAGCAGAGCTTCGCGGTCTCTCGGGCGATTGATGTGACGTTTGACGGTGATCAGGTCGTCGAGAGAAATTGCAAGCACGGCGCGGCTGTTGATATCGAATCGCGCTGCGTTCTTGGCTACGCGCTCGAAGTCTCCAAGTGGCTCGACCTGAGCGAGCAGATCGAAGGGGAGTCCGTGCGAATCAAGCGTGAGTTGTTCGACGCTGGCAAGCATTCGCTCGTCGATCGGCATGGGAACGGTCCCTCCCGGGACGCGGAGCTTGGCATCCAATGAGCGCAACGCGGCCAAAATGTTCTTCATGTCTTCGGGCTTGCGCCGGTAGCACACATCGACGTCGCGTGTAACGCGCGGACTACCGTGGAGGACTTCCGCCCATCCGCCGATGACGACAAACGACACGTGATGGGCGATCAGCGCATCGACGACTCGTTCAAGTCGCGTCCGGTCGGAATCGTTCATGCAGTCGCTCCATCGATCTAGCCGCGTCCTCGGCGTGTCGTATGCGCTCCAGCGGAGTCATGCGAAGGAAGTGTCGAAGGAGTCCGACATCAACACCGTTCTGATCTCGCTCTCCATATGGATGCGCGATCATCCACGCAATCGCCTCTTCGGCGGTCATAGGGGTCTTCATTGCTGGATGCGGCTCGGACAAAGCGCTTCGAGTGTATGAAACACAGCGGTACGAGCGGGACGAAATAGGAACAAACGGAACGTACATTGACCACATGACTGCTCCTCGCAAGCCCGACTTCTTCGCTCCGCGCGATCCGAACATCCCGCGCGAGAAGCCCGGCGGACCGAAGCCGATGCGCATCTCGCAGCGACCGAAACTCGGCATCTTCACGACAACGCTCTGGGAGTACCCGAGCCAACACTACACCAGTGAGCGTCAGCCGACGCCCGAAGAAGTCGTCGAAGGCAAGACGCGCTTCATGCAGGGTGATAAGAATTACACCGGCGCGACGCCGTCGTGGTTGATCTGGCAGCTCTTGATGCGCTACACGAAGCCGGGGGACGTGGTCGTCGACCCGATGTGCGGTAGTGGTACCACGCTCGATGTCGCGATTGATCTGAAGCGCAAGGGGAAGGGCTTCGATCTCGCGCCGACGCGCAAGGAAATCATTCAAGCCGACGCCCGCGCGATTCCGCTGCCAGCGCAGAGCGCGGACTTCGTTTTCGTCGATCCGCCGTATTCCACGCACATCGACTACTCCGACGATCCGCGCTGCATCGGCAAGCTTGATGCTGGAGGCGTGAATAACGGTGCTGCGTATTTTGACGCGATGGACAAGGTGATCGCTGAGATCGACCGCGTTCTCAAGCCTAGTCGCCACATGGCGCTCTACGTGAGCGATTCGTGGCGAAAAACGCGCGGTGGAGCTCCGGGCGAAGGCACGTTCATGGCCATTGGCTTCGAACTGTTCGCACGGCTGAGCAAGCGATTCGAACCGGTGGACATCATCGCGGTGGTGCGGCATAACCAGAAGCTTGCGCAAGGCAACTGGCATAAGGCCGCAGAGGCGGAGAACTTTTTCCTACGCGGGTTCAACTATCTGTTCATCATGCGGAAGGCGTAAGGCAGCCTCCCTGTCCGCTTACATCAGGCGCTGAACGGTCCAGCAGAGCGCCACAATCGCGATCACCAGTGAGAGCGGAATCACGATCACCGCGCGATACCACGGTCGGTCGCGCCACCATGACAAGCCAAGAAACGCGACCGTGAGCACCGCGAGATGTCCTGCTTCTACACCGAGCGTGAACGCAGTGAGACTCATCACAAGTTCAACGGTTGGGAAACCGGCCTCGCAGAAGGCGCTCGCGACACCCATGCCATGGACCAATCCGAAGAGGAACGCGACGACGGGCCGCCACGCGTGGACCTTGGTGGTGACGAGGTTCTCCACCGCGATGAACGCGATCGAGAGCGCGATCACCGGTTCGACGATGCCGTTGGGAAGACTGATGAGATTCAGCGTCGTGAGCGTCAAAGTAAGCGTGTGCGCCACGGTGAATGCGGTGATCTGCCAGAGCACGATCTTGAAGCGCGGGCTCAAGAGGAAAAGCCCGAGCACAAAGAACGCGTGATCGGCACCATCGGGAATGATGTGCTCGAATCCGAATTTCATGTATCGCCACGCACGCACGACGATGCCGGCGCCGATCGGCTCGACGCGCGTTGCGACTGGAGAGACATCGTCGCTCGCATTCTCGGCCGTGACCGACACAGCAATGTCAGGCGAAATCGCACCGGGTCGGAGCGGTACCGACTCAAGTGCTGCATCTGGACGTTCAACGGTCCAAATCACGTCTCCAAGAATCGGTGGAAATCGCAGCGTGATCGCGGAAGTCCCCGCCGGAAGTGTGGTGCGGAGCTCGAAGGGAAGCGCGACTGGAAATGGTTTGCTCACATGCTCTCGTTGCCAAGCGCGGAGCGATTCGAGCGACGGTGCGCTCGTCAATTCAAGCGAGATCGGTGCTCCGTTCGCGACGAGTCGGAGTTCCTCGGCGAGGCGGCATCGACTGCGTTCGAATGCCGCGACGATTTCGCTTTCGGGACCGTTGAGCAGTTCCAGCATCGCGTCGTCAGTGACAACGACCGGCGATTGGCCGAGCGCGAATGCGATCGCGTCGTGCCGAAGCGTCAGTACGAAACGGCCATCACGATGGATGGTGACCTCAGCCACACCCGACATGGGTGGATGGGCGATCGACTGATCCGAGAGGGTCAACAGCGCGACGATGGCACAGATGATCAGTCGCATTGATGTCGTCATGCCATTCGGTCCCGGGTGCGTTTCGGAGCGAACGGAGCGAACGATTCACCAAAAGAGAAAGGGCACGCCGCGCGGCGTGCCCTGAAACTCCGGAGACAGGTCTCAGTTACTTGATTGGCTCAAGCGTCAGCGGGTCGCGGAGCGGTAAGTGCTCTACGTTTCCGCCAAAGAAGTCCTTCATGCTCGCACGTTCGTTGCCTGCGTAGATCGGATCCCAGTTGCCGACAACGAGGATCGCCATCTTCGAAGGGTCGAGATACTTCTGGGCTACGCGCTGAATGTCCTCGGGCGTGACCGCCATGACCTTCGCGCGATACGTCGTCCAGTAGCCAGCAGGTCGATTCGTCCATTCGTCGGACACAAAGATCCGCAGCATTCCATCCTTGCTCGCGAACGTCTGCGGGAACGTCTCAACAAACGAGTTCTTAGCAGTATCGAGCTCTTGCGACGTGACGGGTTCAGTGCGGATTCGCTTGAACTCTTCGTCGATGAGCTTGATCGCGAGAGCGACGGTCGGGCTCTTACTTTGGAACAGCGCTTGAAACTCGCCTGGATACCAGGGATTCGTCTTCATGCGCGAACCAGCGCTGTACGCCAAACCTTCGTTCGAACGCACGCTCTGCATGATGCGACTCGTAAACCCGCCGCCTCCCAAGATGTCGTTCATCACGAGCATCGGAAAGTAATCCGGGTCGTCGCGCTTGATTGAGCGAAGGCCAATGAACACCTTGCCCTGCGGAATGTCTTTCTGCACATGGAAGACGCCGGGCTTCACCTCGCTTCTCGGCGCTGGCGGATCCGCAACCGGCGCGCCCTTCGCCCAGCCTTCGAACGCCGTCTCGAGCATCGCGAGCATTGCCTTGGGCTCGAAGTCGCCGGTCACCGCGACAATCATGTTGCCAGGGTGGAAGATCTTCGCGTGCATCTCGGCGAGTTTCTCGCGCGAAATTGCGTCAAGCGACGCCTTGGTCATGTCACGCGCTTCGAAGTGATCCCGACCGTACATCAGCGCTGGCCACTCGCGACCAATGATCGAGTCGGCGGAATCGTTGCGCTGCTTGAGTCCCTCAAGCGTTTCGCCCTTCTGCACGTCGAGGCGTGCCTGATCGAACGCCGGATTGCGAAGAATGTCCATAAAGAGTTTCATGCTTTCGGACAGCGTGGTCTTCAGACAATTCATCGTTGCGGTGGTTGTCGTATCACCGCCGCCGACGCCGATGCGGGTCGCCAAGAAGTCGAGTTGTTCGTCCAGATCAGCGGGGTTGATCGTTGCGGTTCCGCCCGAGCGCATGATCGCTGCGGTCATTCCCGCGAGCCCCGGAACCTCGGCTGGGTCGAGGAAGTCGCCACCCTTGAACGTGATCGAAACAGTGACGAGTGGAAACTCGCTGCTCGGCGCCATGTAGACGACGGTGCCGTCCTTGAGGACGTGACGGAACTCCTTCGGTGATGGCGGTTCAAACTTGAGCGGAGCGAAGACGAGGTTTTCTGGCCGTGGCGGAATGTCTGCCGAAGCGAATGGCGTCGCCAGCGAAGCGGCAGCGACGATGAATGCGATGGAACAGTGCTTCATGGATGTCATGGTGTTGTGTTTCGTATGCGGAATCTGGCAGAAGCGGCGGATCGCGTCATTTCTTCTCAAGCTGTTCGATGCGCTGCTGGGCCTTCTTTTTCATGTACTCAAATGCTGGTGCCATCTGCGCGCGAGCCTGCTCTGGGATCTTGCCAAGCTGCTCGTCCATCTGCGCGAGCCCTTCACGAAGCTTGCTGAGGTCAGTCTCGGCTTCAATCTGTTTGGCCGCCTGCTTGATGTTGCCGCGCATCTGCGCGGGGACCTTTGCCAGATCTGGATCCTCGCCGCCTCCATCAGCGGGGGCGCTGCCTTGCTTGCGCACATACGTCGCGACCGCGCGGACGTCGTCGTTGAAGTACGTGCGGGCGACACGCTGAATGTCGGCCGCCGTGACGGCGTCGAGCTTGGCCTGTGCCTCGTTGATCTCTTCCCATCCGCCCATCGCCTCGCCCGCTGCCAACTGCACCATCAGGAAGAAGTTATTCTGCAGGCGGCGGTATTGGTCGGCGGCGGACTGGTTCTTGACCTTTTGCAGTTCGTGCTCGGTCACGAGCGTGTCCTGCAACTTCTTCACCTCGGCGTCGATCGCAGCCTCGAGCTGAGCGGGTGTGGAATCGCCCTTGGTTTCCGCCTGAATCGAGAACGCGCCGGCGTACTTGCGGGTGTCCGCAGCGGCGCGGGCACTGGAAGCGATCGCCGAGCCTTCGATCATGGACTTGTAGAGCCGTCCGGTGCGGCCGTTCAGGATGCTCGCGAGAACTTCAAGCGCGTAACTATTCTTGTGTCGGAAGGGCACTGCGTGCCAGCGAACCTCGACCGACGGTTGCGCGTCGACCGCAGCATCCATGCGCATTTCTGCGACGGTCTTCTGTTCGAGCGTGACAACTGGAGGCGGCGCCTGTTTCCCGGGCTTTAAGCGCCCAAAATACTGCTGGATGACTGGTTTCACGTCAGCCGGAATGAAGTCGCCAACGATCACGCCGACGAGATTGTTCGGGCGGTAGTAGAGGTCCCAATAGCGCTCGGCCTCTTCCATCGTGTAGGAGTTGAGGTCGCTCGTCCAGCCGATGACCGGCCACGAGTATCCGCTCGACATCCAGAACATCGATTCGAACTGCTCTTGGAAGGTGCCTGTCGGCGTGCTCTCGGTTCGGAGCCGGCGCTCTTCGTGCACGACGTCGCGCTCCGAGTAGAACTCGCGGAACACGCTGTCGTTCAGTCGGTCAGATTCCATCCAAGCCCAGAGCTCGAACTTGTTACTCGGCACGTTGATGAAGAAGAAAGTTAGGTCGTAGCTCGTAAACGCATTCATCCCCGAGCCGCCAGCCTTCGTATAGATCTGGTCGAACTCGTCCTTGACGATCGATGCCTTGCCCTTTGACTCAAGTTCGAGGCGCTCGATCTCTTTCTTCAGACCAGCGGACTTCGCCGCGCCGTCAGCGCTGGTGCCGTCGACTTTCGTGAGGTCGCTTTTGAGGCTCGCGATCTGATCGCCGAACGCTTTCCCCTGTTGCGCGTCCATCTGCGCCTTGAGCTGCGTGCGCAGCTCCTTCAACCGCGGTGAGTCGTTCGCGGGGTTCCACGGATCGTCGATCTCACCACGAAAGTAGCGGGCGTATTGTTCGGTCCACACGAGACGGTTTATTTCGTCCCGAAGCTCCTTCTGCTTCGCGCGGTACTCCGCGTCCTTCCGTGGGTCGAGCGTGCCGATCGTGTTGGTTCCCTTGAACATCATGTGTTCGAAGAAGTGGCTGAGCCCGGTGATGCCCGGTCGCTCGTTGACGCTTCCCACTTTCGCTAGCCAACCGGCCGCCATGCTGTTGGGCTGATCGTGGCGCGGAACGAGAAGGAACTTCATGCCGTTGTCGAGGACTAGGGTCTCGACTTCGACTTTCTGTGCGTAGGCAGGGGCGACGATGGCGACAGCCAAGGCCGCGGCAGCGAAGAGACGCATGCAAATCTCCAATGGGGTGACCCGAACCCGAGGCGCGAGGAGCGCGCCCCGCAGCGGTTCGCGCCCGCGACTGGATCGTCCGATCGGCAGTCGCCACAGCGCGAGTGGGTGGTTATACCGGACCGCCTCGACGACGGTCCAAGTTGCGGTCGAAGCGCCGGGCGAAGTGGTGTGGGGCGGTGTCGGGTGGCGTCGATCGGGGTTCGGGAACGTTCCCGCTTCCGCTCGATCGTTTCGCGAGCTAGATTGAACGAGGACTGCGGCCGACTGCCGTCCTCGGGAGTTCGACTGCATGTGTACCTTCGTCAATGCCGTGGCGCCAGCTGCGGTAGCGCTCGCCGGTCTCTTGACATCCGCCGCCAACGCCCAACTGCGCGTCGCGAACTACAACGTTGCGGCAGCCAAGGGCGATCCGATCGCCATGAAAGCGGTTTTTGCCGCGATTGCTGCCGATGACAAGTTTGGCTTCGCGGTCGCGCCCCATGTGGTGGTGGTTCAGGAGGCCCCATCGTCGAAGATTGACGAGATCGAGTCGTTGCTCGATTCGGCGATAGCTGGGTTCAACTACACGCGGGCGACGTACACCACGAGTCCGTCCGAGGATGGCTCCGGCGGTGCTGAAGCAATGTTCTATCGAAGCGACGTGGTGGCCGAGATCGTCGCTGGCCACGTCGATTTAGATACCGGTGCGGGGCGGAAGACCGATCGCTGGCAACTGCAACTCGTCGGCTACTCAAGCGCCAGCGCCAAGTTCTACGTCTATGGGATGCATCTCAAGGCGAGCCAAGGTGCGGCGAACGAGGCGATTCGGCTCGCTGGCGCGCAGACGATTCGCGCGAACGCCGATGGACTTGGGCAGGGAATTCACATCATTTATTCCGGCGATTTCAATCTGTATTCGAATAACGAGAGCGCGTACGCGGCGTTCCTTGCGGCAGGAAACGGGCAAGCGTTCGATCCTCTTGGAACTGGTTCGTGGAGTGGCGCGGCGAATGCCATCAAACACTCCCAGTCGCCGCGCGACATCGTGGCCGGTGGACTCGTTGGCGGCGGCATGGACGACCGATTCGATTTCCAACTCTCGACCTCCGAGTTTCAGGACGGCAACGGACTCTCGATCATCGCTGGGACATATCGAAGCCTTGGCAACGACGGCAACCATTTTGATATCGGGATCAACGTCGGCAACAACACCTACTACCCGAACGACATCCCCCGTTCGAACACGCTCGCAGACAACCTCTTCGACGCGTCGGATCACATCGCGGTGGTGTGTGACTACCAACTCCCCGCAGTGATGAGCGCATCGCTGACGGGTAGCTTTGGCAAAGTCATCAAAAACGCCGTCTATTCGCTGAACGTTTCTATTCAGAATATCGCCGCTGGCGTGCCAGTCGGCATTGACGCGCTTGATTACGAAGTACAGGGCAATGGCGTGCTGTCGGGGAACTTCGCTGGAACCGCGCCGCTCGCTCCCTCGAGCGCGATCGTGCAGGTGCCCGTGAACACCTCGACAGTGGGATTTGTCTCCGGTAGCGCGCTGGTGACCGCAGTCTCTGAGGCCACGCAAGGTGCTTCACAGCTCTTGCCCACCAGTGGCCAGGTCGTCCGCGCCGCGAACGGATCGTTCAGCGCGATCGCTGACACCAACGCCGCAGTCGCGGCCTCAGCAATGACCGAGGGCGACGCGGGGTTGACCATTCCGGCGAGCGTGTTTAACTATCTTTACGACTCGAATCAGGCGCTTCTGGACATCGATCTCGTCGCTGGCCTCGGTTCACGCTTCTCGCTCTTCAGCGGGATTCAATCGGGTGTCGGCGCGAATCCGGCCGTGCTGACGTTCGCGTTCGATGGTGCGGGTGCGACAGCGGGCATGTACTCCCAGAACGTCACCGTCAGCGCGAGCGACCAAGACATTCCAGGTGCCATGTCGTCGCTGCTGCAACTCACGCTCACCGTTACCGTGAATGCGGTGGGAAATCCCGCCGATCTAGACGGCAACGGAACCGTCGATGGCGCCGATCTCGCGATCCTATTGGGTCAATGGGGGGCCGACGGTAGCGCCGACATCACCGGTGACGGAGTCGTCGATGGGGCTGACTTGGCAACTCTGTTAGGCGCTTGGATGTGACGCCGAAGACCGCATCGACTATCCGAAACTCAACGAAGCCTGCGCCATGCCCAAACGATCCTCTATTCTTCGCTCAAGTCTTGCGAACGCGTCAGTGACCGCAGCCGCGACCCTCGGCGGCCTCTGCGTGTCGGCCGTCGCGGACACTCTTATCGTTACAACGATCGACGACAACACGCTGATCGAGGACTCTGGCGGTGCCTGGTCTTCAGGTGCAAGTTTGAACTTCTACGCCGGTAGGGTTGGTCCCAACGGCGAGTCGAAACTTCGTCGCGGCGTCATCAAGTTCGACGTTGCCGCAATCCCAGTGGGATCGACGATCCAGTCAGTGACGGTCAAGCTGTATTGCTCGAAGTCTGGCAGCGGCTCGGCGTTCGTCGTGAATCTCAAACGCCTCACGCAATCCTTCGGCGAAGGGTCCTCTTTCTCGTTCGGTGGAGGCGGTTCACCCCCGAGTATTGGTGACGCGACGTGGATCCATCGGTCATATCCCAACCTCTATTGGACCGTTCCTGGGGGCGACTTCGTTGCCGCAGCGAGCGCGAGCAAGTCGGTCAGCGGCACGGGGCCATACACCTGGACGTCGACGCCGCTGCTTGTGAGCGACGTACAGGGCTGGGTAAATAATTCAGCCGTGAACTACGGATGGCTCGTTCAAGGAAACGAAGTCACGCTGCAATCGGTGAAGCGATTCGACACTCACGAAGCCGCCGCGAGTACTCAGCCGATCTTGACGGTGACCTACGCGCCACCGGCGCCGATGATCGGCGACATCAACGGCGACCTCAAAGTGAACGGCGCCGACCTTGCGATCCTGCTCGGCCAGTGGGGCGCCAGCGGAAGCGGAGATTTCGACGCGAGTGGGGCCGTCAACGGTGCCGACCTAGGGACGCTTCTAGGTGGTTGGACCGGCTAAGTTCAGATTCGCCCAGCGAGCCTGAGTTCCAACCAAGTCCTCAGGACGGTCGCTGCCGTTGATGTCTCTCCCTGTTGCTGCGCGACGACGAGCGCCAACTGCGCTTCGCCGTATTGACCGAGGGTTGATCGCCACGCAGCAAGAAGGAACAGTGCGTCACGCGAACTCGCTGCCTGTCGCGATGCCACTTCGGCGCTTGACTCCAGTAACTGCATCCGTTGGGTGAGCGACGGGGTCAGCGGGACGAGGCTGACGACCGCCGGATCTATCGCAACGGCATCGCGCATGACGGCGGCTGCGGCCGAGATGTCGTCGAGCATCGCGAGTGCGATGCCGTATCCCGCGAGTGCGCGGGCGTTCGCTGGGTTCGCGTCATGGAGCTGTGCGAAGCCGTCGGCCGCGCTGCGAGGGAATCCGTTGCCCAACAGGTCCCATGCCTGACTTTCTTGGGCGACCATTGGAATCGACGCCGCAGAGAAGGGCGGTGGAACTACTACAACGCTCGGGAGTGGCGAGTAGGTTGTGTAGTTCACATAGGTCACGCTCGGGACAACTGCGACGGGTGTGTATGAATACACAGGAACACACCACGACGGGTAGCTCTCGTATACAACATAATTAGACCACCACGGCCCACCGCACGGCGACCAGCACGGCCGACACCAGTTCCAACTCGGGCCGCAACCAACGGAGACGAACCCGGACCAACCGTTCCACCACGGGTTACACCAACTGGAGCAGAACGGGGCATTGTTGGCCCCGTAGAAAAAACCGAATGAGAAGTTGCCGGTGCCGAAGCCGATGCCGAACGAGAAGCCGTTACCGGAAGACCAGTTATTCCAGCAGGCGCCCGGTCCGTACACGGGCGCGCACCAACCGTTATTCCAGCCGTTGTTCCAGCAGCTATTTGCGTAGTTGACGTTCGTGACGTAATTGACTGTGCTGCTGTTGTTGGTGATGGAATTATTAATGATCGTCGTGTCGCCGTGGCCGCCAGAGCCGGAGCCGGAGCC
>JAWXCC010000219.1:0-11517 GCA_034440475.1 Phycisphaerae bacterium
AGGCACCGCTCATGGGTTTGGCGACGGTCGCGCCTCCCCAAGAGCCATCGCGCTTGGAGTTCGGAGCATCCGGTCTCCTTGGCGAGGCGATCGCCTCGCTGGGCGAGTCGGACCGGGAGGTCATCAACCTCCGCCACGTTGGCGGACTGAGCTTCAAGCAGATGGCTGACGCGCTGGACGAGCCGTTGGGAACTCTGCTCGCTCGGCACCATCGGGCGCTCCGGAAACTGCGTGAGTTTCTGGAACTACGAGGGGTGGATGCAGATGTTGTGTGACCAACAACAGCCAGCCCGGTTCGGGTCACCAAGCCGAAACGCGGACGTTCCGTCGGTTGGTGCGATGCCGGTGAACGCAGTCGGGCGATGGCGATCCGCCCACGGAGTCGGGGGATGCAATCGGCGGGTCCCGCGCGGCGTTTCGTTCTCCGCCTAGGAATCGCTTATCGGCGCGGCGAATCGCGTAGAGGTTTTCGAAGTTGCTCTCAGATTTGGGACGTACTCTCCCCTTCGTCGTTTGTCAGAATGTTGAGGTCCCATGAACAGTCGGCGCAATGATCATTCGGGCGGGCACAACTCGGGTGGGCACGATCGGGCGGCATCCGCCATTCCCTCGGGTTCCCGAGTTCCTGGCGATGCGGAAATGGCGTTCATACCCTCCGATCTCGCTGGCATTGACCGTCTTCTTTCGGGTTCCCATCTCGATGTTGGTGGTCTTCCCGACGGTCTCGTCCATCGAATCTTCGTCGCGTCGTGTGGATCGCTGCCCGCGCCACAGGTCTTGGCCACGATCTCGCCAAGCGCGGCTTTGGTCGGGCGAGGCGCGTCTGCCGTTCGGGTCCTAGTGCTTGGACAAGTGCCAGCGCGGGTTTGGGGAGCTCGGTTTGCGCTGGCGGCAGCGGTGGCGCTCGCGGTTGGCACCGGAATGTTCCTCGCGATCAATGCACCAGCGACTCCGTCGGGCCGAGAACTAGCCCAAACGAACCGTTCGACAGTCGGTAGCGGGCGTGGGGTCACAACGACGCCAGCGGCAGCCCCAGAATCGACGCTGGTGGCACTCATGGATGATCGAACGAGTGACCAGTGGGTGGACGAAGAGTCGTTCGGTCGAAGTCCGTTCTCACAGGATGTCGCTCCGGTACTCCGCGTTCGCAATGCGGGGCTTGACGACTTCGCTCACGAACTCAAATCGATCTTTGGTTCTGGTTGAGGATTTGTCGGCAGCAGCTTCGCCCGATGCAACGCTTCACTACTCCACTGACTCGGCGACCTGCTCGGCGAATGATCACCGGGGCCGCATTCGCGGCGTCTGTGATTTTGAGTGGGGTTTTCGCGGAGATTGGCGTCAGTGCAGCACCCGCGTTTGGCCCCCCCGAGCCGCCTCCGCGTAACGCCCGTCCGAGTGAACCCCGTCCGAACGATCGAGGCGTCCGACTGGACGGTGACTTTGGTCGTGGACCAGGGCAACTTCCGTCCGTCTCCGACGAGACGATCATCGAGGTCATCAAGCGCGTCGCGCCGCAGATGGCGGCGGATGTCGAGCGTCAACTCAAGGACCCCGCGAAGCACGACGAGGTGCGGCAACGGCTCTTGAAGAACGGGCGCCGCTTTATCGGGCTCGTGATCCTGCGTGAGCGCAACCCGAAGCTTTACGAGGCGAAGGTGACGGTACTTGAGTCGCAAGAAGAGCTTCGTGAGGCTGCGCGGCAGTACCACGACGCGAAACGCCGTGAGAGCATTGAGGACATGAGCCGCGCTGAGGGCCGAATGCTCGAGGCTGCATCGCGGACTGTGCAACAAGATATTTTCGCGAAGGGACTTGAGCTTCAGGCTTTGGATGACTTTCTCGCACAGCAGCGCGAGGAACTCAAGCGCTATGCAGACAAGTCTGAAGTCGATCGCCGCACCCAAGCCGTCCTAGACGATCTGAAGGCGAACGAACCGCAGCGAGAACGCAGTCTGTTCGCGCCGCGTGAATCCGGCCCAGTCGATGCTGATAGGCGCGGCGTGGACGCGGGTCCGCCGGTCGATCGTGCGGATCGTCTTCCAAGGGATCGAGCCAATGTCGCGGGCCCGGCGCCCAGTGACGGCGCGAATCGCAAAGGATTCACCCGATCGGATCGCATGGGTGCTGGCATGGGACCTCCGCCCTTCGCTGGACCTGACGGTGGGGATGGGCTTGGGAGTGGGAGTGGGCTTGGGAGTGGTAGTGGGCGTGAGCGCGGGCCGTTTCCCTCGGTTTCGGACGCAACGATTCTCGAAGTGATCAAGCGACTTGCTCCGCAGATGGCGAGCGACGTCGAACGTGATCTCAGCGATCCGGCGAAACACGACGAAACGCGGCAACGGATCATGCGGACGAGCCGTCGATTCATCGGGCTTGCGATTCTCCGTGAGCGGAGTCCGAAGCTGTACGAAGCAAAGGTCGCGGTCCTCGAAGCACAGGACGTGACGCGCGACATGGCGCGCGGGTATCACGAAGTGGTTCGGCAGGGGAACGCCGAGAACCTCGCGGTCGCTGAGGTCCGCCTCAGTGGTGCCGCGCGTCACGCGGCGCAGCTCGACGTGCTCGCGCAGGGACTCGAACTTGCTGCTCTCGACGAGCATCTCTGCCAGCAGCGGGAACAACTCAAGCTCGACGCGAACGAAGGTGAAATCGCGAAGCGCATCGATGTGATGATGAATGATCTCAAGACGACAGAGCCGCTTCCGCGTGAAAACGCAATGCGCGGCGCGGACGGGGAAGCGTCCGCTGACGGCGCGAGAAGCATGGGCCGTTGAGGGTACTGAACGCTGACCAGCTGCCTGACCGGCAATTAGGTCAGGCGTGGGCGCTGGTAGTTCGCCGAGCGTCGGTCGGCCCTGACGTACCATCGTCGTCGTGAGTGCGCTTGATGACGCAACTTCGACGCCCTCCGAGCGTCCTCGAGCCTCGGGGTCGCAAGCGCCGAGGACATCATCGATCGCCGTTCGCCGGGGGGCCGGTTGGGGCATCGGTTGGGTTGGAGCGTTCGTACTCGGCGCGCTCGTTGTCGCGTGTTTCGGATCGCTGCCGTGGACCTTTGCGGTTGTGACGCCGACGGGCCAGCCGCCGCTGCGGCGGTACGAGCGAGGGAATCTTGAGCTGAGCCTGCTTGCGCCGAGTTGGTCGTCGGACGACGCTGCGGCGCGAGCGAAGGTCGCTCGCGCGATAGCTGAAGGGGAGTATGTGCCGGGGCGGCTACTCGGAACCGACCGCTCGGGCCGTGACGTGCTGGCTCGGTGTTTGGCTGGCGGCACGCTGAGTCTCGCGGTCGGCACTTCGGCCGCGATGATCGCCGTGATCATCGGGACCGCCTACGGCGCGCTCTCGGGATTTCTCGGCGGACGCAGCGATGCGTTTCTCATGCGTGTCGTGGACATCCTTTTTGGGCTTCCCACGATCCTCCTCGTTGTACTACTTGCGGTCGCGGTCGATGGCCGCCTGTCCGCGTGGCGCGGATCGGTACCGCCTTGGATGCGGCAATCGCTCGAACTGATGACGCTTCTCATTGCGATAGGTGGCGTGTCGTGGCTCACGATGGCGCGGGTGATCCGCGGCCAAGTGTTGTCCTTGAAGGCGCAGCCGTTCCTCGAAGCCGCGCGTGCCGCCGGGGTCCCGCCATCGCTTCAGTTCACCCGGCACTTGCTCCCGAACCTGTTCGGGCCGGTCGCTGTCTACGCGGCGCTCGCGGTCCCTTCGGCGATCCTGACCGAGAGCTTCCTCTCCTTTCTGGGCATGGGCATTCGCGAGCCGCTGCCGTCTTGGGGCAACCTCGCCGCTGATGGACTGACCGAACTCAATACCGTCTCAGGCCGCTGGTGGCTCTTGGTACCGCCTTGCGTACTCATCGCACTCGCGCTCTTGGCGCTGAATTTTGTGGGCGATGCGCTGCGCGATCGCTTCGATCCTCTGAGTAGGAAGGCGTAGAAATCCGGGCGCGGAAGCTGCTAGTGTGCTGTTCTGCCTGCTGCACCGCACGGGCGTCATACGGCCACCACACCGGATTTGCGATGGACAATCGTTTCGGGCTGAAGGATCTCGTCCTCTTCGTTCTCGTTGTCGCGATCGGCGTCACGCTGGTGGCGTCGATGTTCCAAAAAGACCGGATGTGGCAACAGTTGCGCCGCATCGAGGCAAAGGTCGACGAGACGCGCACGCGCGTCGAGGCGATCGCAAGCGACGCGAAGCGAGCGGCGAACCAACCTCGCGTCGCGTCGCCAGCTCTCAGCGAAGGATCGAGTGCTGGCGCAACTGGCGCCGCGCCGGATCGCGCGACGGAGTGGGCCCGTCCCGACGTTCCCATCGCGTGGCAGCCACCGCTCGCGTTTTCGACCGATCCAACATCGCAGCCCGAGTTCCGCGCCGGCGGAGAGTTCACCGAGATCTGGGAGGGCAAGTGCGCGCGGGTAACGCCGTACCTCTCGACCGATGTCTATGGCCGTCGTGTACTCGACCTCGTGTGTGATCAGCTCGCCGTGTTCGACCCGAAGACGCTCGCGCTCAAAGGCGTGCTCGCGGAAGCGTGGCAATACGCGCCGGACGGTACTTGGCTTCGGGTGCGTCTTCGTAAAGATGCAACGTTCTCCGACGGCAAGCCCGTCACTGCGGATGACGTCGTCTTCACGTTCAAGGACTACATCCTTAACGAACTGATCGAGGCTGAGTCGGTGCGATCCACGCTCGACATGATCGGGGACGTCAAGGTGATCGATGACCGAACCGTCGAGTTCCAATTCAGCAAGGTGCTCTTCTCGAATCTCGCGGTCACGCTGAACAATTACATCTTGCCCAAGCACTTCTACTCCAAGTTCGAGCCGTCACAGATCAATCAGTCGACGAGTTTGCTCATGGGTGCTGGCGAGTTTCGTCTCGCTGCTCTCGATCCGTCGCGTCAGTGGAACCCTGGCGACGATCTCGTGCTCGTGCGGAATGAGCAGTATTGGGCACCGGGGGTTCACTCTCCCATTGCGTCTATGCGCTTCAAGACGATCCCAGACGAACGCGCGCGGCTCGTTGCATATCGCAACGGCGATGGTGACATGATCACGCCGACCGCACCGCAGTTTGTTGTCGCTCAGCAGGAACCTAACTGGGACAAAGAGAATCGCTCGCTCAAATGGTTCAACATGCGGAGCGGCTATTCGTTTATTGCGTGGCAGTGTGGTAAGCGCAAGGGCGAGCGACTTACTCCGTTCCACGACAAGCGAGTGCGCCAGGCGATGACGATGCTCTTGAATCGCGAGCAGATGATCAATGAGATCTGGAGTGGCGTTGGAAGTGTCGCGAAGAGTCCGTTCAGCCCCGAGTCGCCAGCGTCCGATGCAGCCAAGAAGCCGTGGCCCTACGACTTGGCGAAGGCACGGGCGCTCCTTGCCGAGGCTGGATGGAAGGATCGCGATGGCGACGGTGTTCTCGAGAGCGAACAGGGTGACCCGTTCGAGTTCGAGTTCACACTCGCGCAAGGTGGCGACATCGTCGATCGCATAGCGAACTTCGTGAAGAACTCTTGTCTGAAGGCGGGTATTCGCTGCAAGATTCGCATCATCGACTGGGCCGTCTACACCGACATGTACAAGGCTCGCGACTTCGATGCGCTGACCATGGCGTGGCAATCCTCGGCGCCGGAGAGCGACATTCGGCAGATGTTCCACAGCGACGCGATCAAGGGCGGCGGACAGAACTTCATGCAATGGTCGAACAAGGACGCCGACGAGTTGATGGAGCGCGGCTGCAAGACCCTCGACACCGCGCAACGTATGCAGATCTGGAAAGATCTTGCCGCAGTTCTGCACGAGGAACAACCCTATTCATTTATTCGCGTCGTTCCCTGGATTCGCTTCGTGAAGTCGGACGTCGGCAATGTGCAGACGTACAAGACCGGCCTTGAACCATGGGAGTTTTTCCGTCCCGCCGCTCTGGCTCCGACGGGATAATTTTCGTTCCGCCTCTCTCTCGTCGCGATGCTTGCCTACGTCGTCCGTCGCCTGCTTCTCATGATCCCGACTCTGCTCGGGATCACGCTACTCGTATTCATGCTGCTCGCGCTCGCGCCGGGCGGCATCGGTGCCGGACTCACCGCGAGCAGCGGCCAAGTGGATGGAAGTAAGCTCGCACTTCAGCAGGCATACCTCGAAGATCGCTACGGATTGAAGGACCCAGTCCTAGTGCAGTACGGCAGGTGGCTTGCTCGCATCGCGCCGATCAAATTCGGTACGCCCGATCAGATCACGCTCGCCGGAGAACACAAGTCGAAGCCGCGCGCCATCGACGCGCCTCCTTTGCCGGAGTGGTTTCCGCTTTCGGACGCAGCGATCGCAGCCCGCGATGCGGCGACGCTCAAGAGAGGCGTCGTCGCGGCGATCAACGAGACGGAGCGCGAAGATGCGCAACGCGCCTATCGGCGACTTGAGACCGACTACGTGTCGAGCCGGGCCGCTTACCGCGCACTCACGAAGAAGCTCGGTGACGAACTCATCGAGTACGCGATTGCCCAGCAAATCAGCGGTGTTCGGACATCGCACGGCGATTGCCGATTCGACGTGATCGCCACGACACCAGCGAAGCGCGATGCATCGAACTGGGCGGCGATCGAGGCGCTAGCGACGCAGATAGACGCGGCGTACATCCGGGCGCTCAAGAGCTATCAACTCATTGATGTTGCATTTGCCGCGAAGCCCTTTCGTGAGGCGGGGGTCGCCATCGTGCCCGCGGTGATCTCTATCGGAAGTCCCGACCTCGGAGTTGCCTTCAGCAAGGGACGACCTTCGAGCGTGCTCATCGCGTCGGCACTTCCAGTGACGATCCTCTTGAACGTCATCGCATTTCCGATCATCTATCTGATTGCAGTCCCGAGCGGCGTACTTGCGGCTGCGCGACGCGGAAAGTGGTTCGACATCCTCTCCGGCGGACTCTTTGTTGCTCTGTGGTCCATTCCGGTCGTCTGGTCCGGCGTACTTGCGGTCGGTTACCTCGCGAGCAACCAGTACGTCGGTGCATTTCCCGTCGCAGGCCTTCACGATTCGCTCGCGGATTCATGGACGTTCCTCCCCAGTTTCCGCGACGACGGTGCGTTCGAGCGCGGGTACCTGCTCGATCTCTTCTGGCACATCTGTCTGCCTGTCGCGTGTCTCGTGTACACGGGGTTCGCGATTTTGGCGAAGCAGACGCGAGCGGCGATGCTCGACAACTACAGCGCGGACTACGTACGCACTGCCCGCGCCAAGGGCGTCGATCGCGGGACGGTTGCGGTGCATCACGTCTTCCGCAACAGCCTGCTGCCCGTTATCACCGTGTTCGTGACGGTGTTTCCTGCCACGCTCGCGGGCAGCATTGTGATCGAGCGAATCTTTAGTGTGCCGGGTATGGGCTCACTGCTTCTTGAAGCAATCACCAATCGCGATCGCGAGCTGGTGCTCGCGAACACGTTCATGGTCGCATGCGTCAATTTGTTAGCGTTGCTCCTCGCCGACATTCTGTACGCGGCCGCCGATCCGCGGGTGAGCTACGAATGACATCGAAGCGTCCCGAGCTGCGAGTGATTTCAGGCATCGACGCGATGCGCGGTGTCGGCGCCACTGAGCCGAAGGGATTTTGGGCCGATGCGTGGAGTCGCGTCCTCGGTCGCACCGGCGCGATCATCGCGCTGGGCTGGATCGGTGTGATTGCGCTCCTTGCGATCTTCGCGCCACTTCTTGCGAGCGGTCACCCGCTGGTGCTGACCGACACAGCGACCGGAACGCGATCATGGCCGTTGTTCGACAACCTCAGCGCCAGCGACCTCTTGTTAGTCATCGGCGCGGTCGTTGGCGTTCCGTGGGTGTCTTTTCCGCTGCGGATTGCCCGGTCGACGAGGCTCGCGGCGTTGCTGATCGCCGGATTGCAGGCGGGGCTCACCGTCGTTGCGAGCGTTGGCGTTGCGGAGTGGTTCGGCTCTCCTGCCCGCGATCTTGCGTTGCGTCAGGCGAGCCGCGAGGCATGGTTCGCGTGGGCGGCCTCCGGCGGAGTGGCGCTGCTGTTTGCGCTGGCCGCGATGTTTGTTTCACCCTTCGCGTCGCGTGCCGCGCGACTCGTTCAAGTGCTCATCGTTGCGGCGCTCTGTGTCGTGTGTTTGTCGCAGCGATGGACGCCAGCGCTCGTTGATGTCGATCGATACTCAGAGCTTGAGGCCAGCGGAGCTGCGACGGCGATCTACACGCTGGTCCCATGGTCACCGACCCAAGGGCGCACGTCGCTCAATCTCGTGCCACCGGGAACGCGCCTCGCTGACAAGCTCCCGGCGTTTGAGGGAACAGTTCCTGGAGAGCGCCGCTTCGTCATGGGGACCGACAACGTGGGGCGCGACGCGCTGAGTCAGATGCTGCACGCGTGTCGACTGTCCATTTCGATTGGCATCGTGTCGACAGGACTCGCGGTGCTCATTGGAGTCTCCGTTGGTGCGCTCATGGGCTACTTTGGCGGAAAGGTGGACCTCATCTTCTTCCGCGTGGTCGAGATCTTCATGGCGATACCCGTCCTCTTCCTCCTGATTGTTGCGGCGGGCGTGCTTCCGCGGAACACGTACGTGATGATGGCGATCATCGGGTGCGTGACTTGGACTGGTGCCGCGAGATTCACCCGCGCGGAGTTTCTCAAGTTGCGCAGTCAGGACTTTGTCCAAAGTGCTCGCGCCGCAGGGCTTCCACTTCGATCGATTCTGTTTCGTCACATGCTGCCAAACGGCGTGACTCCGGTGCTCGTCGACTCGTCGTTCGCCGTTGCCGCCGCGATCACATTTGAAGCGACGCTCTCGTTTCTCGGGCTCGGACCCGAGGGCCAGCCGTCGTGGGGTCAGCTGCTCGCCAGCGCAACCGGCGCGACGGGACTCTTCAACTGGTGGCTCGCGATCTTTCCCGGGCTCGCGATCTTCCTGACAGTCCTCAGCTACAACGTCCTCGGAGAGGCGCTGCGCGACGCGATCGATCCCAAGCTGCGAAAGGCGGCGCAGTAACCATGTCGACTTCGCCTGACAGCGCGCCGCTCCTTGAGGTTCGCAACCTTGCCGTGAGCTTCGAGAACTCGGCGGATCCTTCGTCGCGCGTGCAGGCGGTCGCTGGCGTCGATCTGAGCGTTTGGCCACGACAAACGCTCGCGGTAGTCGGTGAGTCTGGCTGCGGGAAGAGCGTGACCGCGATGAGCACCATGCAGCTTCTGCCGCGCCCGCCAGCGCGCTACGACTGCGGGGAAATTCTGCTCGATGGAGAGGACCTGCTCAAGCGCTCTGAGCGCGACATGCTCGCGGTGCGCGGCAGCAAGATTGCGATGATCTTCCAAGAGCCGATGACCTCACTCAATCCGGTTTACACGATTGGGGATCAGATCATCGAGGCCATCTTGTTGCATCAACACGTGTCGCATCGACAGGCCGTCGAGATTGCTATACAGGCCATGAACGATGTGGGTATCCCAAAAGCCGAAGAGAGAATTCGTGCGTATCCGCACCAGTTTTCCGGCGGCATGCGGCAGCGTGTGATGATCGCAATGGCGCTTGCGTGCCGACCGCGACTTCTGCTGGCCGACGAGCCGACCACGGCACTCGACGTGACGATTCAAGCGCAAATTCTCGAACTGCTGCGCGAACTGCAACGCACACGGCAGATGGGCATCATGCTCATTACGCACAATCTCGGCGTGGTGGCGGAGAACGCCGATGTGGTCTGTGTCATGTATGCCGGTCGCGTTGTCGAGTACGCAAACGTCTTCGATCTCTTCGACCGACCGCTGCACCCCTACACGCGCGGGTTGCTCAAGTCGATCCCCTCGTTGCACGACGCGAAGCATCGACTCACGACTGTCGATGAGGTCGTGCGCGATCCCAACGAATTCCGCAAGCTCGCGGGCTTCGAGAAGGGTGTCGTACCGTGGTGGCCAGAGACGCCGGCCGAAGCACGACCGCTCGGGGTTCCTGGCCAACCCGCGTACCGTCTGCACGAGATCGAGCCGGGTCGTTGGGTTGGTTGCTGGATGAGTGAGCATTTAGCGGCTCATCCTTCGCGCAAGCCGAATCTCGAATTCCGCCGGAATGACCTCGGAGTCGTTAGCGGCGCTGCAGCAATTTGACCGCGTCGCGGATGCTTCGCAGCGCGTCAAGATGTTCCGGTGTCCACGACACTCCGGTGACTTCACCCGCGCGTCGTTCGTCGCCGAGTCCCGTGTGACGCGATGCACGCACGCGGTCCATGATGAGATCGCGGAGTGCCGCGGCATCGGCGACGCCTTCGAGCAGGCCGTGGTGTCCGCCGCTTGACGTTGCGCCGTGCGGTCCGGCGCTGACGCCGCCGCCTGCTGTCTGAACCATGACGTTTGCGATGCCAAAATAGCGTTGCACTGGGCCTTGCCGAACCATCACATTCTGAACGTTCTCGTAGGTGATCGTCGCCTCATGGATGACCCAGATTCCTCGGCGGAGTCGCATGCTGCTGTCGCTGAGGACGTACCACGTTGTGTCGTAGCGAAGATGCATCGCGACGAACGCAATGATCCTAGGCACAGCCACCAGCAAGAGCGCCGGGATGGCCAGAGCTGCGCCGACTACGGGGAACGCGATCGTCAGGCCGATCCAAGCGGCGAGGGTGACGAGAGCGATGAGGGCGAAGAGCAACCAGAATTGCAGCTTGAGGTAGCGCAAATAGCCGAGCGCCGGGCGCATCGCGTCGACATGTCCCCCCGCGTGCACAGGGAGCGTTGGAGCCTGTTCGGGCACGCGGAACCAGCCACGTGCGACCGCCCAAACGCCGCGGTAGGTTTGGTGCGCCGCCTTTTCCGCGATGGATTCGCGATCACTCACGACGCGCTCCTCTCGCGTAGCGAGTGCAACTCGTCGCGGATCTCACGGAGGATCGCGAGCGACTCGTCTTGCGGGCGAGCGGCGGAGGACGGTTCGGCTGCGTGGTCCGCGACTCCGCGCATCTTGCTGTAGAGCCAATCGCGCAGTCCGTCGGGGTCGGCAACGCCATCGATTGTCATCTCCGCAGACGACGCGCCCGCTGCGGTCTGAACTGCAACCGTGGCCAAACCCATCCAGCGCTGGAGGAGGCCGCGCGTCACGTGAATATCTTGAATGCGGCGGTAGGTGAGATAGGTTTCGCGCTTGAACAGGATGCCGACTTGCATGCCAACACCTTCTTCATCGAAGCGGTAGCGCAAGGTGTGGTATCGAATCCACAGCGGGATGAAGGTGATCGGAAATGCGATCAGCGTCAATGCTGCGACGATCGTGTAGTAGGTCATCAACCGAGGATCGGGTCGGGTCACGGACGCCGGATCGAACGGCGCGCCCCGCGCCACTCGAAGGTCGCTGACGATCTCGTTCGCAAGATTTCTGCTCATGTGTTCCTCTTCCCGAACGGTTCAAAGGACATGATTCGGAATGCAGTCGATCGAATCACGGCTCTGCTGGCCATTGCGATGGGCTATGCTGCGGTCTCGATGGATCCACGATCGAAGTCCAACTTTCACCTCGGC
>JAWXCC010000220.1:0-15748 GCA_034440475.1 Phycisphaerae bacterium
AGATGCGGAGGCGGTCGGAAGAGATCACGCAGTGAGTGTGATCACTATCGCCGCACGGGCCAGCACACGCGTCGACGAATCTGGTCGAGCGCTTACGGTAGACCTGCCTCGTGTGCTCGATCTGACTGACCCAATCTCGGTACACGCCCTGGGCCTGAACGTTCGGAATCTCTGCAGGCTTGAATGGCGTGATCTACCGACTGGCGAGGTCGCGCGTTCGCAACTCGTCGGGCAGATCGGATTCGCAGCCAGCGTGCTGACGCTGATCATCCCGAGCATCGCCACAGGCTGCGAGCCCTTACACTCCCCCCCTCGATGTCCTCCCTGACTACAGCCCAACTCGCCCAGCTCGTCACGTCTGTCATCGTGATTGTCGTGATGCTGCACGTCATCCTCGGCGGCTGCGCCTACGCGATCATGCTCGAGCGCAAGCTCTCAGCGTGGATGCAGGACCGCGTCGGACCAAACCGAGTCGGACCCAAGGGTCTGCTCCAGCCGATCGCCGACGGTTTGAAGTTCCTACTCAAAGAGGACTACAACCCGCCCGGCGTCGAGAAGTGGCTCTTCATCTTGGCACCCGGCTTCATCATGGTCCCAGCGATGGTTGGTTTCGTGATCATTCCGTGGGCGGGCATGCTCGACCTGTCGACCTTGCCGTTCGGACTCGCGAAGACACTTGGCGTCGAAGGCATTCAGGTCTCGATTGCCGGTTCTCAACTCAACGTTGGCATCATCTTTCTGCTCGCGACCTCGGCGCTTGGCGTCTACGGCGCTGGACTCGGCGGCTGGGCGAGCAACAACAAGTGGTCGTTCCTTGGCGGGCTTCGCGCCAGCGCTCAGATGATCTCGTACGAGATCCCCATGGGGCTCGCGCTCCTCGCTGTCGTTCTCACAGTCGGATCGATCGAGCCCAACGAAATCCTCGCGGCGCAGCAGTCGGGCGGGTGGAATCTGCTGACGCAGCCAGTCGCCGCGATCCTCTTCTACGCCTGCCTCTTGGCGGAAGCCAACCGCGCGCCGTTTGATCTCGCTGAGGCTGAGAGTGAACTGGTCGGCGGTTATCACACCGAATACTCGTCTATGAAGTTCGCCATGTTCTTCCTCGGCGAGTACTTCCACATGATCACCGGCGCAGCGTTCTTCACGCTGCTCTTCTTGGGCGGTTGGTCGCTGAATCCAATCGGCATCGGTCCCGATCTTCCGGTCGCGGGCGGCCTCGGTCTGATTCTGCTTCAATGGATCGTCGTCGTCTTCAAGGTGTTCTTGGTGGTCGCCTTCGGCATGGCGATTCGCTGGACTTTGCCACGCTTCCGCTTTGACCAGCTCATGCGGCTCGCATGGGAAGGCATGATCCCGACTGCGACGCTGGTGGTCATGATGACGAGCGCGTTCGTCTTCATGGGCTGGCAGCACTACATCTGGCTTGGATCGCTTGGCTGCATAGCGATCATCTACGCAGTGCAGGGGCTTATGCCGCGAAAGTGGAACCCGAACCACAAGATCGCGATCATCGGCAGTCGCTTCTCACCGCTCCGTGAGGATGACTCGTTCGACGGCTCGAAGAGCGGTGGGCTGGCCGAGTCAAAAGCTGGGTGAGCAGACGGCGGGAACCCGCAGTTGAGGATTTCGGCTTGCGAACACTCCGAAGATACGTCGTTGCCGCGATCGAGCTCGGTCGTCTCGCGTGGGCGGTCCGCTTTCGGATGAACGGGGCATACCTCGTGTGGCGACGCGAGACAGCGTTCGGGCACGATCCGGCATCCCTGCCGACGTCGGCGGCGCGGCGAAGAGCGATCATTGACTATGCGAATTGGTGTGCGTCGATGCGTGCGCTCGCCCGCGCGCGGCGCGGCTGACTTTCCACCGCTAGAAGAAAAGCGCGTTCTCGGAGGGGTGCCGCGCGCGAGCCGTACGATGCGACGATGGCAAAGACGCGCGTGACATTTCTCTGCCGGGCCTGCGGATCGACACAGCCGCGCTGGATGGGAAAGTGCCCTGATTGTGGTGGCTGGGACTGCCTTGAGAAGTACACGCCCCCGGCGGAAGAGGCGACACCGGAGTCGCTCGGTGCCGCCGCGAAGTGGCTTGCCGCTGACGGCGCGACGCCCGCGATCGCGATTCCGCTCGAAGAAGTTTCGACCGTCGAGGCGCAGCGAATCGCGAGTGGAGTGAGCGAACTCGATCGCGTGCTGGGCGGGGGATTCGTGCCGGGAAGCGCGGTCTTGCTCGGCGGCGATCCGGGCATCGGGAAAAGCACGCTCTTGTTGCAATCGGCGGCGCGCATCGCCGACAGCGGCGCGTCGGTCTTGTATGTGTCGAGTGAAGAAAGTGCTCAGCAAGTCAAGATGCGCGCCGAGCGCGTGTTGAGCGAGGCACCCGCAGAGTCACGGCACGCGCGCGGCAAGCATCTGTTTGTCTTGTCAGAGACGAATCTCCCGCGCATCGCGGAACAGGCGCGGCGCATTCGCCCAGCGCTCCTCGTCATCGACAGCATCCAAATGCTCTGGACCTCGGGCGTCGATGCCGCACCTGGATCAGTGACGCAGCTCCGTCGCGCTTGCATGGAACTGGTGTGGCTGGCGAAGACGACAGGGATGACCGTTGCGCTCGTTGGGCACGTGACGAAGGAAGGCGAACTCGCCGGGCCTAAGTTGCTTGAACATCTCGTTGATGTCGTCTTGCAGTTTGAAGGCGATCGACATCATGCGCACCGCGTCGTGCGCGCGATCAAGAATCGCTTCGGTTCGACGCATGAAATAGGCCTTTTTGAGATGACCGGCGGCGGCCTCGCTGAAGTGCGCGAGGGGTCATTGTCACTGCCGTCGGACGCGCTAAGTCCGGGCACGGTGTTCGTGCCGTCAATCGCGGGATCGCGATGTTTGCTCGCGGAAGTGCAGGCGCTGACAGCGAGCGGATTCCTCGGCAACGCGAAGCGCCGCGCGAGTGGACTCGACACGAATCGCCTCGCGATGCTCATTGCCGTGCTTGAGAAGCACGGGGGACTTCGATTGGCGGATCAAGATGTTTTCGCACAGGTCGCTGGCGGCGCTCGTCTCATTGAACCCGCGGCCGATCTCGCTATCGCGCTCGCGATCGCTGGAGCGCATTACGGGAGGTCACTTCCGCCCGGAACTGCGGTTGTCGGTGAGGTGGGACTGACCGGGGAGATCCGGTCGGTGCGCCAAGTCGAACAGCGGATCGTTGAGGTAACGCGGCGTGGCGGAACGACGATCGTTGTTCCCGCGACGCAGAGCGAATCCGCCCGCCGAATCGCGGCAACGACCGGTATCTCGGCGACTCAGATCGTCGCAGCGCGAACGGTGAGTGAATCAATTGATCTACTCGCGCCGAGTGTCACGCAGAACCTGCGCCGCCCTCGGACGAGTAGCGCAAAGCCTTGAAAAAAAAACACTTAAGTCACGTTGCGGCGAGGGGATTCATCGTGAAATTCACACCACTTGACACTCGGCTTGTGGGCTTTGTGGAAGTCGTTATGATCCGCCCCTCATTCGATCGGTCCTGGATGGCCGATGGAAGCTTTTTACCGTCCGGCTCGTGCCTCCCCGTGGCACGAGCACCGACGGACGGGTGGATGAACGGGGTCCTTGGTCCCTTAGCAGAGTCGGTTTTCGCTCTCTTTTGCCCGGCATGCGTGCCGAGCGGCGGAGTGGCGAGAAAGGCTCACGAATGCTGGGGCGAGGGATCCGACCAGTTCAGGAGAGTCATACATGAGTCTTTCCAAGACCGTTGGCCTCTTCGCTGGCACGACGCTCACGCTCACCAGCGTGGCGTTCGGGTCGACCGAGGCGAACACAGATGCGTTGAAGCAAATCGCTGACCTCAGGGCGGAAATCGCCTCTATGAAGGCAGCGGCGAGCGGAGACAACTGGCTGACCGAACAACGGTCAGCAGAGATCAAGGGTCTCGTGCAGGACGTCCTCGCGGACGCCGACACGAGGTCCTCACTTCAAGGAGCTGGCGGTAGCGCTGGCTGGGATAACGGCTTCTTCCTCGCTAGCGCGGACGGTAACTTCCGTCTCAACGTCAGCGGTGGTGGTCAAGCCCGTTGGTCGTTCAATCGCCGCTCTGGTTCCTACGGCGACAGGAGTCCCGCGTGGGGCTTCCAGGGGGCTACCACCGAACTGGCCTTCTCGGGCCACATTGTTGACCCGAGCTGGCAGTATCGCGTGAGCGTCGGCCTCTTCGGCAGCGAAGGCGACTATGTCGGCGTTGCTGGCGAGACGAACGGCTCCGCGTACCTGAAGGATATGTTTATCCTGAAGGACTTCGGTGGCTGGTATCTCAAGGCCGGACAGTTCCAGGCGCCGTACTCGCGTGAGCGGCTGATGAGCGACTACACCCAGTCATTCATCGCTCGCTCGAATTCCAACTACGTGTTCGGCCTCGGTCGCACGCAGGGCATTGAAGCTGGCTATCTCTCGGACATGTTCCGAGTCGCCGTTGCGTACGCTGACGGGCTCAGCCCGCGCAGCGCCACGCAGAACGCTGGCTATCCGAACTCAGCGGGCAACGTCACGTCGCCCGAGTACGGGTTCTCGATGGTTGGTCGCGTCGAAGTCAAGCTCGCTGGTAACTGGAAGCAGTTCGAAGCAGCTCAGTCGTGGCGCGGCGATGACTTCGCTCTCATGCTTGGGGTCGGCGGTTACTGGCAGACTGGCCAGCTTCAGCCCGATGCCAATCCGCAAACCACCGACTTCCTCATTCGGGAAGGCAACTCGTACGGCGTCACTGCCGACGCGACTGCTGGCTTCGGGGGCTTCGACGTTTACGGCGCGTTTTACTACTCGCAGACGAACGACGGAATCGATCCGACGTCCCCAACGTATGCGTTCTTCGGCACCGGTACCCCGGCACCGACGATGCGTTCATTCGGCGCGCTGCTTCAGGGTGGCTTCTTCCTGACCGACGACTTCCAGCTCGTGGCTCGTTACGAGTACGGCGATGTCGGCGGCCTCGGGACCACCGGTGCCACCGTCGGTGGTGCAACTGGCGCGATCGCGACCAACAACCTTCAGAGCATCGCGAGCTTCGGCGCTAACTGGTACTTCGCGAAGAACCGCGCGAAGTGGCAGGCTGACTTCGGTTACTCGTTCGTGCCGCTCGGCGTCTTCGCCCAGAACGGCAACGGTTGGCAGCTGGACTATTCAGACAGCGGTGCCTTCACCGAAGATCAGTGGCTCTTCCGGACCGCTGTGACGTTCAGCTTCTGATCGCACAACAGTCCTAGGTCTTTGTTTATCAACCGGCCGGTCCACGAGGACCGGCCGGTTTTTCGTCGCGCTCCCTGTGGTTAGCTGCTCATCGAGCAGCCGGTGGGAGAAGTCTGCGCGACTTCGCGCATTTATTGACGTATCAGAGGGAACACCTCCGATAACGGACGCATCGTGGGAGCGGAGCTCCCTGATTCATCTTCCGCGCCGCGCATGACGTGCGCGGGCCTAACTCCGGGGAAGCAGGATGCGTTACACCCCTCAGTACCGATCTCCCATCGTCCTCTCGTCGGTTTTCGCGGCTTTTGCTCTCGGGGGCACCACTGCCTATGCCGCCGACGACGCAACCCCTTTCTCGCTTGAGCAGATGGCGAAGCGGCTGCAAGATCTTGAGAAGAAGAATGCATCGCTCGAAACCGAGGTTTCGCGTCTTCGTCAAGACGACAACGAAACTTGGCTCAGCGAAGCACGAGCGAACGAGATTCGCGCGGTCGTCCAAGACACGCTCGCGGATGCGAGTTCGCGAGCGAGCCTTCAGTCGACTGGTGCGACGGCGGGCTGGGACAACGGCTTCTTCCTCCAGAGCGGCGATGGGCGCTTTCGCCTCGAAATCGGTGGGCTGATTCAGGTCCGCTACGTCTACAGCAACTTTCGGGAGCCTTCGCCTGCTGTCGGCATCAGCGGAATCAACGCACTCTGGAGCGACGGTCGTGACACGCGCAAGGGGTTCGATCTTCCGGGTACCGAGCTCTGGTTCAAGGGGCACGTCTTCGGATCGGGGCTGACGTACAAAATCTTGGGGCGATTCGAGAACAACAACTCGACCCAGCTGGCGGTCAACAACGTTCGGCCTATCGAGGTCGGTTCTGGCGGGTTCTCGCTCTGGGATGCATGGGTGCGCGTCGAGTTGACGCCCAATCTCTTCGTTCGCACCGGCCAATTCAAACTGCCGTTCGGTCGCGAACAGCTGATCGATCGTCAGAATCAGATGGCGGTCGAACGGTCGATTGTTAGTCAGTCGCTCGATGTCGGGTATTCGCAAGGCGTAGAACTTGCCTACGTCGACGAGCTGATGCGGGCGCAGTTCGCGATGAGTGACGGTGGCGAAGATCAAGTCGCCGGGCAGCTCAAGACCGCGGGCACGCTCCCACGCAACCGACCGTTCTCTTGGGGGCAAGTCGAGTGGGCGGGAACAGGCCGATTCGAGTTCAAGCCATACGGCGAATGGAAGGACTTTGACGCGTTTACGAGCGTGCCAGGATCCGACTTCGGCCTCATGTTCGGTATCGGCGCGCACTGGCAGTCGTGGCGGCCCGACTACGCGTATCAACCGATTGGTGTCAATCAGGGCGACAACCAGTGGTTGAACATGACCGTCGACGCGAGTGCGAACTTTGGCGGCGCGAGCCTCTTCGGATCGTTCACCTGGAGTTACGCCGACAGCGAAGCCGCGTACTACTACGCTGGCCAGAACAACTTCAATCTACCGGTGTTCGGTGATATGGGTTCTAGCAACAAGTGGGGCGCCGTGGTCCAAGGTGCCTTCTATGTTGCGCCAAAGTTCGAGATCTTCGGTCGGTACGAAGTCGGTCAGTTCTCCGTTTCGAATCCGAACACGCTGCCCATAGCGGGCGGTGCCGGATCGCTCTACGCGAACGAGAATCACCTGAGCGTCGCGACCGTTGGTGCGAACTGGTACATCGACGGCCAAGATGTGAAGCTGTCGTGCGACGTCGGATACGCATTCAGGTCGTTCGATCCGTCGTGGTTTCAAGGGAACGATGGCTGGCGCGTCAGTGGATCGAGCGATCAACTGGTCGCGCGGGCGCAGTTCCAACTCGGGTTCTGACCAACGACCAACACAGACGGCTGCGTCCTAGCAGTGTCTTCCAAGCACGGGGAGCGGGCTGGCGCGGTAGGCGTCGGCCCGCTATTTTCTTGGGCTCTTCCGCGGGAGCGATGCGAAAACAGCCAGTGCTACCATGGCTCGCTTGCGAGATCCGATGCCGTCAGCAATCACCGTTCGTTCCAACATCTCCGTCCATCGCATCGAGGTGCGGCCGCGCCGCGGGCAAGCCGACCCACGTGGCGAGCTCGTGCTCCGGCAGATTGAATCGATTGGCCTTGAGAAGCGACCACGTCGCGTCGACCACGCTGCTGTGTACCTCATCGAAGGCGATCTCTCGACAGTTGATGTGACGCGCATCGCAGACGAACTGCTTGCTGACTGCGTGACACAGAGCTCGGAAGTTCACGCGTCGGCCGCGGCAGCGAAGTCAAGAGTTGCACCCGGTGTCGCAGTTGTCGAGGTGCACCCACTTCCGGGTGTGACCGATCCCGCCGCCGAAAGCGCGCAGCTCGCGATCTTCGCCATGCTCGGCAAGAACGTCGAGGTGCGGACAGGCGACCGCTTTGACTTGCACGGCGTCGACTCGAAGTTTGCTCGAGCGATTGCCGAGCGGCTCCTCGCGAACACCGTGATCCACGCGATTCACGACGTTCCGTACTTGCCGACGTCGTTTCCCCACGGTGCACCCTACACGCTCGCGATCCGTGAAGTGCCAATCGTCAAGCTGACCGACGCACAGCTCGCAACGCTGAGCCGCGACGCGCATCTGTTTCTGTCGCCCGAAGAAATGCACGCGATTCAAGCGGAATATAGACGACTGGGACGAGAGCCGCGCGAGATCGAACTCGAGACACTCGCGCAGACCTGGTCTGAGCATTGCGTTCATAAGACGCTGAAGTCGACGATTCGATATCGCGAACTCTCCGGTCCGCCAACCAGCGACGCGCAGTGGTCGCTGGCAACGGTCGCTCGAAATCGCCCCGGTCACGAGGTTCAGCCCGACGGCACGGTGGTGATCAAGAATCTGCTGAAGTCGACAGTCGCGGCAGCAACACACGAACTCATGGGACCGGCCGCGCAGGGTGGCGGCATCGACTGGTGCCTCAGCGTCTTTGTCGACAACGCTGGCATCATCGCGTTTGATGACGACTGGGCAGTCTGCTTCAAGTGCGAGACGCACAATCATCCGTCGGCGATCGAACCGTACGGAGGCGCCGCAACCGGGATCGGCGGGTGCATCCGTGACATCATGGGTACAGGTCTCGCCGCGAAGCCAATCGCGGCGACCGATGTCTTCTGCGTCGCCTATCCCACCTTGGCCGAAGTGCCGTCGGGCTGCTTGCACCCGAAGCGCGTGCTCACGCAGGTCGTCGCCGGAGTGCGCGACTACGGCAACCGCATGGGAATCCCGACGGTCAACGGCGCTGTGTGGTTTGACAACGCATACGTGGGCAACCCACTGGTGTACTGCGGCTGCATCGGCCTGATGCCGCGCGACAAGATCAGAGGACACGTTGAGGCAGGTGACCGCATCATCGCGCTCGGTGGTCGCACTGGCCGCGATGGCATTCATGGTGCCACGTTCTCAAGCGCCGAACTCACCGACACGCACGCTGACGAGTTCAGCCACGCAGTGCAAATCGGTAATGCGATCACGGAGAAGAAGCTACTCGATTGCATTCTCGCGGCCCGCGATCGTCCGAATGGTCCGCTCTTCCGCGGTATCACCGATTGCGGCGCGGGTGGCTTCTCGAGCGCCGTCGGGGAAATGGGGAGTGCGATCGGAGCGGAAGTCCATCTCGAACGAGCGCCGCTCAAGTACGACGGTTTGAGTCCGACCGAAGTCTGGATCAGCGAGGCGCAAGAGCGCATGGTGCTGGCGGTGCCGCCAGAGAATCTTGATGAGTTGAAGCGTGTCTGCGCCGAGCATCAGGTCGACTGGTGTGACCTCGGTCGATTTGGAACTCCCGAGCGTGAACTTGTGCTCCGTTGGCACGGAACCGAAGTCGGTCGCATGGATATGCGCTTCCTCCACGAAGGCAATCCGATGCCCGTGCGCGAAGCAACCTGGGATGCCGCGTTTGCCGCGTCGCAGCGCTACGCTCCGCCAGCGCCGACGCTCGTCGCGAGTGGTCGATTCAAAGTGAGTGAGAAAGCGAGCGATCTCGCCAAGACGCTTGAGACGCTGCTCGAACATCCGAACATATCGAGTAAGGCTTGGATCGTTCGACAGTACGACCACGAAGTGCAGGGGATGTCAGTCGTGAAACCGCTCGTGGGCGTGAGCGGTGGACCGGGTGACGCGGCCGTGCTCCAGCCGGTGCCGACGAGTGCGAGGGGACTCGCGATCGCGAACGGTCTCGCAACCGGGCTCGCGGCAGATCCGTACCTCATGGTGCTGGCGGCGATCGACGAGTGCGTGCGCAATCTCGTGTGTGTTGGAACCGATCCGACGCGCATCGCGATCTTGGACAACTTCTGTTGGCCGTCCTGCAAAGATCCGCGCAATCTCGGTTCGCTGGTGCGCGCCGCTGAAGCGTGTTACGACGGCGCCAAGGCGTATCGAACGCCGTTCATCTCGGGTAAAGACTCGCTCAACAATCAGTTCGTCACTGAATCGGGCAAGACGATTCAGATTCCGCCGACGCTGCTCATCTCGGGCTTCGGGATCGTGCCGAACGTTGCGAATTGCGTCACGATGGACGCGAAGTGCGCTGGCAACGCACTTGTGCTCGTCGGCACCACGCATGGATGGCTCGGCGGCTCGCACTTCCAGCTTGTTGCGGGTCTCAACGACGGTGCGCTGCCAGAGACGGATCTGATTGCAGGTCCCGCGACCGCGAAAGCGATCCACGCCGCGATCGTGGGCGGCATCATCAAGAGCGCGCACGACCTGAGCGAGGGCGGATTGCTTGTCGCCGCCGCCGAGATGGCGTTCGCCGGCAACATTGGGCTTGAGCTCGATCCGGTGAAAGCGCCGTCTCCGCGCGATCTCGACGTGCCGATCGTCGCGAAGTGCTTCGCAGAAGAGCCCTCGAGATATCTGCTCGAAGTGTCGTACGACGATCTCACACAACTCGAACGATTCCTCGGCGACATTCCGCACGCGCTGATTGGGCGCTTCGTTTCCGCAATGACACTGAAGCTCAACGTCGCGGGCGACACCGCCGAGATTCCGCTCGACCGACTTCGCGAGCGTTGGGCAAATGCTGGGTCGGGATCGCGCAGCCAGTGAACGATCGATTGAGACACCGACATATGCAACTTCCGGCACTCGTCATCACCGCGCCTGGGATCAATTGCGACCTTGAGTTGTGCCGCGCGTTCGAACTTGCTGGCGCGACGGTTGAGACGATTCACCTTCAGCGACTCTCGCGTGAGCCAGCGCTCGTCGACCGCTTTCGACTCATCGGGCTCCCGGGTGGCTTTTCCTATGGCGACGACATCGCGGCTGGGCGAGTCATGGCGCAGCTCATGCGTCATACCGTCTATCCGGCGCTTGCGGCCGCAATCGCGCGCGGCGTGCCGATGATCACGCCGTGCAACGGATTCCAAATTGCCGTCCAGGCGGGGCTCCTTCCGGGTCCGAGCGCCGGTGCCCGGTGGCCGGACGAACCCGCAGCTCCGACCGTCGCGCTGATGCAGAATGTGAACGCTCGCTTCCACGACGGCTGGACCCGCTTCGAAGTTCCTGCGGAAACCCGCTGTATCTGGACGCGCGGACTCCGACCAGCTCCTGGGACCGATCTCTTGCCATCCGCCCACGGTGAAGGCCGATTTGTCACGGATGAAGACACGCTGGCCCAGCTCAAAGCGAACGGCCAGGTGGCGATTCGTTACGTCGCGAGTGACAATTTCAACGGCTCGATCGACGCGATTGCAGGCATCTGTGACGCGACGGGACTCGTATTAGGTCTCATGCCGCATCCGGAGCGATACACGCGCTGGACGCATCATCCGTGGTGGACGCGGCTGAGCCCCGCACTTCGCCAAGGTGATCCGCCCGGTCTCGCGATCTTTCGTCAAGCGGTCGCGCACGCTAGTCGTGTGTCGGTGTGACGGGCGGTTTGGCCAAGGAAGGTGCAGCATGGAAAGCAAACGGGGGGCAGGCACACGGGGGCCAGAGGAGGGCGCGGGTCAGGTAGGTCCTCAGCCGGGTGATAAGTTGGGTCATAAGTTAGGCGGCGAGTCGCCAGAGCTGATTCCGCTTGCCGAAACGGTGTTCGGCTGCGCAGTGTGTGGGAAGCGATTCACGCCGCGAGGTGGTGAACTCACATGTCCACGCTGCATTGATAGCGTCGTGCAGCGCGACGCGCTTGTCGTGGTGCGTGGACATGGCGAGCGCACGCTCATGGATGAATCGCCCGTGAATGCGGTGCATGTCCTCATCCACGCGATCGTGGTGGCGATGTCTGCATATATTGCGGGGGGTGTTGTCGTCGCACATTGGTGGGGAGGGACATTCGACGACTGGGCGATCGTGATCGCGTGGGGCGCCAACGCGATCGCGGGCATCGTGCTGGCATCGCCGTTTCTCACCCCTCCTCCGCGCGACGCGCGAGCGGCTGTATGGGTCGCAGTGCTTCCGCCACTCGGCGCTCTGATCGCGGCTGGCGCGTTCGCAATGCTGGCCTCGATGCAACGATCGCTTGGGCTCTTTGCGCTGCTCGATGTGCTTGCGATCATCGGCGTCGTTACGTTTCTCATCGGCGCATCGTTGCGGCTGTCGAATGCGGCGGGGTGGTGCGGTCACGAACCCTCCGAGGCCGGGCTCATCACGCATGCAGGTCCGACGTTGCTCGGTGTGTTCATTACCAGCGCCGCGTACATGTTGACGTTGTTCTTCCTCCGCACGGTTGACTTTGCTGACGCGTGCGCCGCTGGTATCGCTGGCTGGCTGGCGTGGCGCTCGCTTGATCTCGCGTGGCACGCCGCTGAGGTGGGCGCATCTCGCATTTCGACCGACGCTCGCGCCCACCGCGCGCAGCAGCGATTCGACAACGTTCGCGCGAAGTCGCGATCATCGCGCTGAGGCACTCTACGTGAGCGGCAACGACGAACCCATCCCGCTGGTGCCCGAGGTTGAGACGCCGTCAAAGGATCGGCGCCGAGCGCCAGCGTCGGCACCGCGACTCGCGCATGCGCCCAAGTGCCCCGGCTGTGGCTACGACGTTCGCGGGCTACCACTCGGGGCTCGATGTCCAGAGTGCGGAGCGTTTACGGGGAATCCGCTGCGACAGCGCGGCGCGATCCTCTTGATGCACGCCGGGCGCCCAACGGTTGCCGCTCTCTTGTGGCGACTCGCGCCGATCGCAGTTCTCGCGATCTTTGCCGCAGTGCTCTTGCTCGCGGCGGCGGTGGGTTGTCTCGTCGATCGTGTTGCACTGTTCGGGTTTCCTACCGGGCTTCTGCCTCTCGCCTTGGTCGGAGTGCTCCTCGCATCGAAGCGACTCACACGGCACGAAGATGCCGATGGTCCACTCGATCGACGCCAGCGCGTGTGTGTGCTCGTGGCGGCGCTGCTGCTGCTCGTTCACGCACTGGTTCTGGTGCAGCTCTTTATCGCAATCACCAAGCCAATAGCCATGGCCGCGGCGCTCGATGTCGCGTACACGATTCTGTTAGTCGTGATGATCGCGACGACGATCTGCTTCTTCGCATTTGCTGCGGCACGGCTCCGCGGCGTCGAGCGCTGGATGACCGGCGACGTCGAAGGGTCGCTCTTCACCGGCGCGACGGGAGTCATGATCTTCGGGCCTACGCTCATCATTGGTTTCGTCGACGCGATGATGAACTTGTCGTCGCTTCCACTCGCGATGGTTGTCTGGCGCATCGACGGCTGGATTCTTGGGACCGCATCGGTCGATCTGGCGTGGCGGACGATCCGGGCGCTACGACTGGCGATCCATACTCTGCGCCTCGCTGGTGAGTCCCTTGAGCGCGAGACGCGCATGGAAGAGGCCCGCGAAGCTCAACTCCGACGCCTTGTGGAACGAAGGAACAGGTGACTCGCATGACACAAGCACCACCCATTCGCGGCATGGTCGGATCGCATCTCTCCGTAGCGGGTGGTATGCACCTTGCCATCAGCGAGGCGTTGCGCCTCGGGCTCGACTGCATTCAAGTATTCACGCGGAACCAGCGGCAGTGGAACGCAGCGCCGCTCACGGCGGAGGCGATCAAATCATGGAACGACGCGCGACTCGCCGCTGGGTGGGACGATCTTCCACAGCGCGTCGTGAGTCACAATTCCTATCTTGTGAATCTAGCGTCACCAGATGCTGCGGCGAGGAAACGATCGATCGCACTAGAGCGCGACGAGCTCGAGCGCTGCGAGATGCTCGGGATTGCCTACTCGGTGGCGCATCCCGGTGCGCACCTCGGCGCCGCTCGAGCGCCGCGGAGTCCGAATCTGCTCCGCAGCCCCCCGAGCGCCGACGAAGTCGCGGGGCTCCGGCGCATCGCCACGTCGCTCGACGCAATTCATAAGTCGTTGCCGGGCTATCGAGTGCGCGTCTGCATTGAGACGACGACCGGTAGCGGCACCAATCTCGGCTACGACTTCGCGCATCTGAGTCGAATCCGCGAACTCGTCGCCGCTCCCGAGCGAATCGGGTTTTGTTTCGACACTTGCCACGTGGTGAGTGCGGGGTACGACATGTCGACCACGGCTGCGGCGACCGCGACGCTTGAAGAATTCTCGAAACTCTGCGGAAAAGAGCGGCTCAACGTGATTCACGTGAACGACTCGAAGTCGCCACCCGGATCGCGAGCCGACCGTCACGAGCACATCGGACTCGGAACCTGCTCAATCGAGTGCTTCCAGACGATCATGCGTGATGCGGACCTCCCGCTTGTGCCGAAGATCCTTGAGACCGCGAAGGAGTCTGACGAGCACGGCCAACCTTGGGACGCCGTGAACGCAGAGCGACTCAGGACTATGCTCCGCGTCGCCCGACGAGCGGAGCGTCGACGGAAAGTCTCCGACACCGAGAAGGAACTCGCCTGATGCACATGCGACGGATTGGATGGACCGCGATTGGGGGAGCGTCGCTTGCTGCGGTCCTAGCTGCCGCCATGTTCGTTACGGGGGGCTGCGCGCCGCAAAGCACCCAAGCGGGGTCAGAGTCGGGGCGAGTCGGCGGAAAAACCGCAGCACCGCGCCCCACGATTGTGACCGAGCCCACGGCTGCGCAAGAGCCAGTGCTCGTCGAAGCGAACGCCGCGTCGGAAAGCGGCGACTACCAAGACGCGCTCCTTCTCTTTCGGGATCTGCTTTCCGAGAATCCCACGTTGGTGGACGCCCATCTCGGACTCGGGCGGACGTACGAGCGGATGGGAGATCTCGACAAGGCCGAACCGCCGTATGCGAGGGCAGCGTCGCTCGACTCCGAGAACTTTGACGCCCAGCTCGGTCACGCGCGAGTCCTCGCCGGATTGCATCGCTACAAAGAGGCGGTCCGCGCCTTTCACCGGGCACTCGTGATTCGCCCCGAGAACATCGAGGCGAACGTCGGCATGGCGATGACCTATCTGAAAGAAGGGCAAGCGACCGAAGCGCTCGTCTTCGCGCAGAAGGCGGTCGAACTGGCGTCGGCCGATGGCGAGGCTCGCGTGAATCTCGCGGTCGCACTCGAGCGCCTCGGGCGGAATGAAGAAGCGATCGCCGCCTACGAGACGGCGCTCGAGCTCGTCGAGCCTCGAGCAGACCTGTTGACGAGCCTGATCAATCTCTACGCTGCGGAAAAGCGGTTGGTCGAGGCGGTAAACGCGGCGAACGAACTCATCCGCGTCGCCCCAAGTGCCAACGCGTACGAGCGCCTCGGTTGGGCGCTCTTTCGGACCGGCGATTACGCGAAATCCGCCGACGCCTACCGAAAGGGCATCCAGATCGACCCGAGTCATTGGCCGTCCTACAACGGTGTCGCGACGAATGCGCTGAACAAATGGCTGACGAGTGGGCGAAGCGACGACGCCGCGCGAGTGGAGGCCCGTACGAGCTTTCAGAGGTCGCTTCAAATCAACCCGGACCAGCCGAAGGTCGTAGCGATCATGACGCGGTATCAGCCGTGACGATGGCGGCCGCCCCCAGATTCATCAATCCGCCGCCGCGAGCCTGCTCCTCCTGCTCCCATGCCTAACCCCTCTCTTCTTGAGTTCTTCGATTCTCCGTCCGAGACGCCGTTCCTCATCGAGCACGTGAACGAGGAGTTCACGAGCGTGTGCCCGAAGACGGGGCACCCCGACTTCGGCACGATCACGCTGCGCTATGTGCCGAGCGCGGTGTGCGTCGAACTCAAGAGCCTCAAGCTCTACTGCCAATCGTTCCGCAACGAAGGCATCTTCTACGAGGCGGTGACGAACCAGATCCGCGACGATCTCGCCGAGGCGATGAGTCCCGCGTGGATGCAGGTCATCACCGACTGGAAGGGCAGGGGCGGGATCCGCTCGCGCATCATCGCGAGCTACGGAGCTGTGCCGAGCGAGTGGTCCTGCGGGTAGAAGGCGACGAAGAGTCGCGCCGGGTGATGAGTCGTTCCGTCTTAGTGAGGCGGCACATACGTGAGCGGCGCGTTTGGTCCGAGCGGGAAGCCAGTGAGCCACCACAGAAGCAGAAAGCTCGTCCATACCACGAAGAAAACGACGGAGTACGGCAGCATCAGCGCGA
>JAWXCC010000221.1:0-4895 GCA_034440475.1 Phycisphaerae bacterium
CCCAAGCCAGAACCCAAGCCAGAAGCTAAACCAGAAGCTAAACCAGAAGCCAAGCCGGACGCAGTGCCCGAAGCGGCGAAGCCTGCGGAGCCGAACAACGATGCGCTGAAGAACACCGAACCAAAGTCAACGCTCGCACAGACCCAACGCAGTGTTGAGACTGAGGCCGATGCCCAGTGGCGAGCCCTCGTCGCGGTGTCGGATCGCGTCGGCGCGTCTGTCGATGATGACCATGACCATGATCACGCTCACGCCGACGCAGGCTTCCAGACCACGCCTAACACTCGACAGGTAGCACCGGCTGCGCAGAGTCCTCCAGCCGGTGGTCCCCCACGTGGCGGTCCCGGCGGTGACCCGGCCAGCGGTGCACGACGACGAGGCGGCGGGCGAGGCGGGCCCGGAGGCGGACCGGGTGCTGTCGCCGGACCGGGTGCTGGCGACGCAAAGCCCGCCGATGAAGATGCCGTCGAGTGGCTCGCGTATCTCGACACGATGCGCGGCGGTCAAGGATTCGTCGCGTGGCATGAAGTGGATCATCCGCTCTTCGGGCGCGTGGAGATCGGTGGATTTGATCCCCTCGTCCGTTGGAATCCACCGCAGTCGGAACTCGATGGAATCGCTGAGAAGCAACTCGCATTCGTCGCTGGGCTGGTCGAGCGACTTCCAAAAGTCGATGTCGCCGTTCCGACCGTCACGAAGTTGTCGGACGGACTGTGGCGCGTAGAGACATCGGTCTCCAACGGCGGCCGACTTCCGACGGTCAGCAAGATGGGACGCGTGACCCGCACGGCGAGTCCGATCGTCGTGCGGATCTCGACACCGGTCGAGAAGATTGTTAGCGGGCAGCGCGTGCGCCTCATCGACGGCTTGGATCCCGGAGACCGTACCGCGCTGTCGTGGATTGTTCGCTCGGATGCTGGCGAGGCGATCGACGTCACGGTTGGTTGTGGTCCCTTCGGCTCAAGCTCCTTCCACATTCACGACGGCATCGTGGACGAGGCACCAGTCGTGCGGTGAAGCGAACGCTCTCACGCTCCGACAACGAAGCACTTTCCGCCTCTGTCAACGACGTTACTTGAACCTACTGTTAGGACAACTCGATGAACCTGTCTCGCACACTCATCCTTCTCGCGCTGGCGCTGGTGCCGCTCGCGTCACCCGTACAGGCGCAGCAGCAGATCACGTCAAAAGTTCCGGTCGCGTTCGATCGGTTCTACGAGTACGACGAGCTCCTCGCGATCGGAAAGAAACTCTGCGATGCCTATCCGGAGTTGTTGAGCATGGAAGAGATCGGAAAGTCGGTGCAAGGTCGGCCGATGTTCGCCTTCACGTTGAACAACGCGAAGACCGGTACCGACCTGTCGAAACCCGCGATGTACATCGACGGCAACATTCACGGCAACGAGATTCAAGCGGCCGAAACCGTGCTGTATTCGATGTGGTATCTCGTGTCGGCGTACGGCTCGATCGCTCCAATGACCGACGTTGTAGATCGCACCGCGTTCTACTTCGTCCTCAGCGCCAATCCCGACGGCCGTGCTTACTGGTTCAGCCAGCCAAATACATCGAACTCGAGCCGCGGTGGCCAGAAGCCCGTCGACGATGATCGCGACGGCGTGGCGGACGAGGACGGACCCGACGACCTCAACAGCGACGGTGAGATTGGCGTCATGTGGCGGCCTGATCCGAACGGCTCACACAAGCGCAGTGAACTCGACCCGAATCGCATGGAGCCGGTCACGCCCGAGGTGACGAAGGATGGTCGTATCCGCCGCGGATCTTGGAGCTTCGCTGGCTCCGAGGGCATCGACAACGACGGCGACGGACAAGTGAACGAGGATGGTCCAGGTGGATACGACCCGAATCGCAACTGGCCGACCGATTGGCAGCCTGACCACGTGCAGAGCGGTGCCGGTGAATTTCCGTTGTCACTACCCGAATCACAGGCGGTCGCTGGATTCGTCCTCGCCCATCCGAACATCATGGCCGGGCAGGCCTATCACAACGCTGGTGGCATGATTCTCCGCGGCCCCGGCTCACAGGAGCGCGAGAACACGTATCCGCAGCGCGACCGTACGACCTACGACGCAATCGCGAAGGCGGGCGAAGAGATGCTCCCCTTCTATCGTTCGATGATCATCTGGTCGGATCTCTACACCGTCCATGGCGGCTTTGTGAACTGGTTGGCTGAGAGTCTTGGTGCCATCTCTTTCACGAACGAGTTGTGGAACGAGAAACTTATTCTCCAGAGTGGCAATGCGCCGAGCGACGACGAGTCGCGCCGATGGCGCGAGCGCGTTCTCTTCGATCAGACGGTTACGCCGCTCACGGAAGTAAATCACCCCACACTTGGGAAGGTGCTCGTGGGTGGAAGTACGAAGTATTCCTCGCGCATTCCGCCGCCGTTCATGCTCCAGGAGCAGTGCCACCGCAACTTCGCATTCACCTTCTTCCACGCCTCGCAGCTTCCGCTGCTTCGCTTCGCCTCCATCGCAACCACGAGCTTGGGAAGTAACCTCTGGCAAGTCGACGTTGAGGTCGCAAACGATAAGTTGATTCCGACTCGCACTGAACGCGCCGCGTCCAAAGGAATCGGATTGCCCGATCGCCTCACGCTCTCAGGCGACACGAAGGTCGTGACTGCGGGCACGCTCCGCGATCGGTATGACCGCGGCATGTCGGAGCAGCGGTTCCGCCCGGCGACAGTGCTGCTTGACGATGGCATCGGTGGGCGATCCTCGCGTTTCGTGCGGTTCATCGTCGAAGGAAAGCCAGGCGCGCAGCTGAAGTTGAACTACGCCGCCGACAAAGCGAGCGCAATCGAGACCAGCGTGACGCTCGATTCGGCGCCCCCACTAGCGGTACAACCGGGGCGTTAGTCCATGGAGGCGCCGGACGTCGTCATCATCGGCGCCGGTGCCGCAGGTCTGATGGCGGGCATCTGGGCAGCGCGCGCTGGTCAACGTGTCGTCCTTGTAGACGGCGCGCGGACTCTCGGCGCGAAAATTCTGGTGGCGGGCGGCGGGCGATGCAACGTGACGCACGACGTCGTCGACGATTCGGCGTATGCAGGATCAACTCGACCCGCGATCCGCAAGGTCTTGCGCCGCTTCGACGTTCCGCGCACGATCGAGTTTTTCGCATCGCTCGGCGTCGAGTTGAAACGCGAAGAGACGGGCAAGCTGTTTCCCGTGACTGACGACGCACGAACTGTGCTCGACGCACTGGTGCTTGCGCTTCGTGACGTAGGCGGCGAGATTCTCCATCCGAGACGCGTCGATGCCGTCGCGCGAACCTCTGAGGGATTTGTCGTCCGTGGCGCTTGGGGAGAACTCAACGCGAAGCGCCTCATCCTCGCCACCGGAGGAAAGAGCCTGCCGAAAACCGGTTCGGATGGTGGTGGCTACCTCCTCGCGCGCTCGCTCGGACACACGATCACCGAGCGCATCTTTCCGTCGCTTGTCCCGCTGACGCTCCCCGAGGGGCATCCACTCCGCGAGCTGTCGGGGCTGACGCTCGATACCGAAGTGAGACTCGTCTCCTCCACCGGAAAGGTTCGTGAACGATTCGTCAATTCCACGTTGTGCACGCACTTCGGGCTCTCCGGGCCAAGCATCCTCGACGTGAGTCGTTACTTGCTCGACGCCCGTGGCAGCGATCCCGGCGCGCGGCTCGAACTCTCGTTTCTGCCTTCGACGAATGCTGAGATGCTCGATCGCGAGTTGGTGGAGCATCCGCCAGCGACCGCTCTCGTGTGGATGAAGGGGCGGTTGCCTGAGCGACTGGTCCGCACGCTGTGCGGTTTCGCGGACGTGGATCCCGCCGGACCATTGCGCCAACTCAGCCGCGAGGCGAGGAAGCGACTCGTGGGCACGATGACAGCGCTGCCAGTTGAGCCGAGTGGAGATCGCGGATGGACCTACGCGGAAGCGACCGCGGGCGGCGTACCGCTTTCGGAACTGCGGCTCGAGTCGATGGAGAGCCGGATCTGTCCCAAGCTTTTCGTCATCGGCGAACTGTGCGACGTGGACGGCAGAATCGGTGGCTTCAATTTTCAGTGGGCTTGGGCGAGCGGCTTTGTAGCCGGATGCGCTGGTCAGGGAGGGACCGAGTAGGTTCATTGGTATTTCGGGCGAATGCCGGGTTGCGGTGCCGAATCGCTTGCTACTGGGCGAGGAACTCGTCAGCATGTCCGTCCATGGCTCCACCAATCGCGATGGAATCGCCGCCGCCGATCGTGACTAACGTTACGGTAGATGAGTGTGGGCTCAGTTGGACGATCACGCTGACCAACGTTACGGCGACAGAAGCGTGGAGCAATTTGCGGGTCGCTTGGCGATTGGAACCGGCGGCGCGGGGCCCAATGTTGCAGTGCATGCTCGAAGAGACGAGCCAAGAGGGTGTGGTCACAAGCACAGAAGATTTCCGTTCGTTGTTCGTCGACACTCAAATCGTCTCAAGCACTCTCATAGGCGCGCGCATGTGGCTCGGTGAAGTCATCGCCGTTGTCGTCGGCCCCGGCGAAAGTCGCGTTTTCAAGGGATTTGCGATGCCGTCCTGTGACCTCGACTTCGATGGCGCGATCGGCCCGCAGGACGTCGCAATGCTCTTAGCGGCGTGGGGCACCGACGAATTTCAGTACGACCTCGACATGGACGGAATCGTCGGCTCGGGCGACCTCGCAATGTTGCTCGGAGGTTGGAATCCGAGCGGCGGCGAGTCGTAGCTGCTCCCGCGTGAGCGAGGAGCGAGTTTCGGCGCCGTGGGTGTGGCGTCATAGTTTCGGCGCCATGCTGTTAGCACTACAGCGCCCCTTCCGCTCAAGCCGCCGACACCCTCCAGCCGATGAACCTCGCGCCGCACTGCGGCAGGAGGCATCATGAACACAACGGACA
>JAWXCC010000222.1:0-17559 GCA_034440475.1 Phycisphaerae bacterium
GCAGCACCGCGTCGGACGGCGCGTCCGATTGGGGCCGATGCAGGTAGTAGTGATCGTTGGCGCAGCCAGCGATGCCGCCGCCGATCCCTCCACCGAGGAGAACGACCCACGCCGTCAGCGATCTCAAGGTCCGAGCGGCGGACAGAAGCCGGAAAGTTTCTCCGAACCTTGGGACGTCCCGTTTCGGGTGGGCTGAAGGCTGTGCCATACTGCGAGGATCGCGGGGCGGGCCGCGGGCGTCAACGCCCGGTGTCCGCCTCGAACCGCTTTTGAGATTCCAACACAATGAGCCACTGTTTCTCCGTTCTCGTCGCGCCGCTCGTTTTGGCAACCTCCGTCTTCGCTGGCACCCCCGATTACGTGGGCGATCGCGTCGTGCGTGTGGTGCCCGCTGACCTGCGTCAGTTGCGAATCGCGCTCGCCGTCACGACTGACGTTTGGTCGCACGGCGCGGCGGTCGGACGCGAGCTTGATCTGCGTGTCGATGACGCCGGACTTTCGACGCTTCGGCGGGCCGGCCTTGCGCCAAAGGTGCTGATTGAAGATCTCGGCGCAGCGATCGCGAATGAGAAGTCGCGCCTCGCGGCAGGTGGCGCGAGCCCGCCACCAGAGGGCGGTGTTGCGGGAAACGATGCATGGTTCGCCGACTACAAGACGTTCGCGCAGCTCGACGCGAAGCTCGACGATTTTGTGGTGCAGCGCCCTGACCTCGTCTCGACGGTGGTTCTTGGCACGACGCTTGAGAACCGGACCATTCGCGGCGTCCGCATCTCGTCAGCGCCGCCCGGCGCCCCAGCGATCCTCTTCAACGCTTGTCAGCACGCGCGCGAGTGGATCGGCCCGATGACGGTCATGTACATCGCGAACAAGCTCGTCGACAACGCGTCGACGGATCCGGCGATCGCAAACATGCTCTCGCACTTCGAAGTGTTCATCATCCCGGTGGTCAACGCTGACGGTTACCAGTTCACCTGGGACGTCAATCGCTTGTGGCGGAAGAATCGCCGCAATAACGGCGACGGCACCTTTGGCGTCGACCTCAATCGCAACTGGGAATTCGCGTGGGGCGGTTCTGGCTCGAGCGGTGATCCGAGTTCCGACACCTATCGCGGACCATTTCCATTCTCCGAGCCTGAGACTCAGATACTCCGCGACTTCTACATCGCGCACCCGAACATTCTCGCGAGCATCGATTTCCATTCGTATTCACAGCTCATTCTGTCGCCGTGGGGTTGGACGCTCGGCCTCGCGCCAGACGCAGCCCTCTTCCAGTCCATGGGCAACGGGATGCGCAGCGCGATCTTGAGCGCCTCGGGAACGAGCTACACGGCGGGACCGATCGGACCGACGCTGTATCTCGCTGCTGGCAACGCGGTGGATTGGGCATACGGAGCCCGCGACGCGCTCGCGTACACCATTGAGCTCCGCGACACGGGCACGTTTGGATTCATCCTGCCGCCGGACCAGATCATCCCGACGGGGCAAGAGAACTTTGCGGCTGTGAGTTCGTTCCTCACCGACCTCTCGGCGCCGGCGGCGATCTCGTTGCCGAGCGGCGCGCCAACACCATTGCCTGCCGGTCAGACCGTACCGGTCTCCGTGCGCATTCGCGAGTTGAGCGGAGAGCTCTTACCGAGTGGGGCGAAGCTCTTCGCACGTGACCTGCCGAGCGCGGCGTTCTCGTCGGTCGCGCTGACGCCCGAGGGACCGAGTCAATGGACTGCGAACCTTCCGGCGACGCCATGTGGCCGCACGCTGCAGTGGTACATCGAAGTGAGCACGAACCTCGGTGTTGTGACGCTACCGAATAACGCACCGAGCTCGTTCTTCTCCGCGCCAGCGATCGTGACGACGGTGACCTTCACTGATTCGTTTGAGACGAACCTCGGCTGGACTGTCGGCGGTCCGGCCGACAACGCCACGAGCGGTCAGTGGGTGCGGGCCGATCCGAACGGTACGGGCGCGCAGCCGGAGGACGACAGTTCGATCGTGGGCACGATTTGTTTCGTCACCGGCCAAGGACCGCTCGGTGGTGGTGCTGGCGCCGCCGATGTTGATGGCGGACAAACCACGCTGACCTCACCGGTGCTCGATTGCTCGAATCTCGATTCCTTCATCAGCTACGACCGCTGGTACTCGAACAATCTCGGCGGAAATCCAAGCCAAGACTCGATGCCGATCGAGATCTCAAGTAACGGCGGCGCGACGTGGACGCAACTCGAACTCGTCTCGGAAAACGCGAATGCTTGGGTGACGAAGACATTCCGTGTCGCGGACTTCGTGCCGCCTAGCGCCAACACGCGCATCCGCTTCATCGCGAGTGACTTCGGTGCAGGATCACTCGTCGAAGCGGGGGTTGATGAAGTCAAGGTCACCGTGAGCACCTGCCCGCCGCTGCTGGGCGACCTGAACGGCGACGGTGCTGTCGATGCGTCGGATCTTGCAGTTCTGCTCGGTGCCTGGGGCGCGAACGGTGGGCCCGCCGATCTTGACGGCGACGGCCAGGTGAACGCCAGTGATCTTGCGGTGTTGTTAGGAGCGTGGAGCTAACGGGCTGCTAACGCGAGCGAGCGGTTGGTTTTCGGACGCGAGAGGCTTAAAAGATTGGTCTGTGCTACCGGAATCGACCGCTGGTCCGGTTCGCGGCCGCGCACCCGGTGTCGCACGCGGCACACTCGTAGCACGAGGATGCGAGTTCTCCACCCGACCGCCATAGTCAATCTGTGTGCTTTGCTCGCGATGTCGAGCGCAGCGTGGCCGCAGAGTTCCTGTCCGATCTACGCGACCGGCTTCGACGCCTTCAGCGGGCCACCCGACTTTACGCAGGGACAGTTCAGTGTGCAGTGGTGCTTGAACGGCGCGAGTGTCACCGGATCGAACTTTTGTCCAACTGGAAACGCTCTGAAACTGGATTCGTCAACCGACGATCCGGTGGTGCTCGTTCGCGTGGGGAACGCTGGCTGCTCGTCGGTCACTATCACTTTCATCTACGCGCAGTTCGCTGCGACCGGGACGACGCTCAAAGCCGGACTAACAAACGCGACGACGGTAAGTTGCACCGGTTCGACGCCGACGACGCTCGGCGTTCTCTCGACGACCGGAGGCATCTGCACGCAAGTAACGCTGACTGCGCTCGTCAGCGGCAGTCAAGGCGTGCTCTTCCGCTTCGATCACGGCAATACCGGCGCGACGGCGATCACGATCGACGATCTCACGGTGAGTGTCACAGGTTGCTGCTTCGAGACCCACACGTGCTGCGAGACCGGACCAGCGGGTTGCGCCGACGATGTGATTTCGGCGTGCGTGTGCGCGGTCGATCCATTTTGTTGCGAGACACAGTGGGACGCGCAATGCGTCGGCGAAGTCGAAGCGCTTGGCTGTGGCGACTGTGGAACTGGCGGCGGCACCCCCAACTGCGCCGACGCGCTCCAGACGAACTTCGGCACGCTCTACTCGACAGCGTCAGTCTGCTCGCTCTTTCCTGAGATCTTTGAGAGCTGCGAAGGGGCCGCACCGACGTTGACGATTTCAGGGTTGTGTGCGTCGAGCGCCGATCCAGCGATGCGATTCGGTGTTGGCTTTCCGTACTCATCGGCGATTACGCGCTGCCTCGATCTCACAGCGATGCCTGCGCCAACGCTTCGGTTCAAGTGGTCGAGGAATCAGGGTTCGCTCGGGCCGCGGCTCGACTATCGCCTCGCTGATGGAGCGTGGACGCTCGCGTGGCAGCCGACGACAGGGCAGGGGACCACGAACTGTATAGAGACCGTCATTGACCTCGCTCCGCTCTCTGGCGGAGCGGAAGTGCGGTTCCGCTTCGTGTCTGGCTCGAGCGTCTCGAACGGCGCGACGATCGACGACATCCTGCTCGATCCGGGTCAGCCGCCGCACGACTGCTGCACGATTGGTGGACCGTCGTGCACGGTCGCGTCGGTTGCCTCGTGCGTTTGTGCCGCCGACCCCTACTGTTGCGTCACCGCGTGGGACGCCGCGTGTGTCTCGTTGGCGACCACGACCTGCGCGGCCGGATGCACGGGTGTTCTCGTGTGTGGCGCGCCCGACGCAGGCGACTGCCTCGTTGCGCACCCATCGCCGTTCTGCGCCGATGCAGCATGTTGTTCGTCGGTGTGTTCGCTCGACCTCTACTGTTGCGCGACTGCCTGGGACGCAACCTGTGCCGTCGAAGCAGCGGGCGTCTGCGCCGCCAGTTCGTGCGGACCCGGTGCTCAGTCGTGCTTCGTCGCGCACCTCGCACCCAGTTGCGACGACCCGACGTGCTGTACGGCTGTCTGTATTCCCGATCCGGTGTGCTGCCTCGTCGCGTGGGACGCGCTGTGCGTCGCCGAAGCCATGAACGCGTGTGCCGCGCCGCCGAGCGCCGACCTCGACGGCGACGGAGCGGTCAATGGCGCCGATCTTGCGAAGCTCCTCGCGTCGTGGGGTGCGACTGGGTCCGGGATTGGCAGCGACCTCGATCTGAGCGGAAGTGTCGATGCGGCTGACTTGGCGATCCTGCTCTCAGCGTGGACAACGGGGTAGGGGTGTTTCACTACACTCCGCACCCCCATCAGCCGGTGGCGAAAGTCATTTGGGCTGTTCATCCTCGCTCTCCAAAGCACGTTCGCCACAGGCGTCTATGCCCCGAAAAACACCACGCGCGAAGCGCGGCTGGCGCACCGCAGCGACCAGCGATCCGCACGATCTCTACGAACTTGCTGTCCAGAACGTCGACTCTGAGTGCGCGTTCGTCGATCGCGCGATGAAAGCGCATCGCGGAAGACTCGCCTCGTCGCTGCGCGAAGACTTTTGCGGCACGTATGCGGCGAGCGTCGCGTGGGTGCTGCATCGCAAGGTCAATCGCGCGATCGCGGTCGACCTCGATCCGAAGGTGCTGGCCTGGGGGGCGAAACGGAATCTTCCAAAGCTCGACGCGGCGGCGCGGAAGCGACTCGATGTGCGACAGGCCGACGTCATGACGGTGCGGACACCCGAAGTCGATGTCGTCGCGGCCTGGAACTTCTCCTACTTTCTCTTCAAGACGCGCGAGCGACTCATTGCGTACTTTCGTCGCGCGAAGTCGGCGCTGGTGAAAGACGGACTGTTCATCATTGACGCCTATGGTGGAAGCGACGCGTTCGCGGAAGTGGAAGAAGAGCGGCATCTTGATGGGTTCACCTACGTCTGGGATCAACACACGTACAACCCAATCACTGGCGAAGTGATGAACTACATTCACTTTCGTTTCCCCGATGGCACGATGCTGAAGCGTGCGTTTACGTACGACTGGCGATTGTGGACCCTCCCTGAACTTCAGGAGTGCCTGAAGGAAGCTGGCTTCCGCGCGGTGACCGTCTACTGGGAAGGCACCGATACGAAGACCGGCGGCGGCAACGGCGTTTTTCGACCGACCCGGCGCGGTGAGGCGTGCGAAGGCTGGATTGCATACCTCGTTGCCGAAGTGTGACGGCCGCTTCGAACAAACCCCCGGTCACCTTATGATGACGACATGCTCGAAAGCGTTCATCAGCCGTCCATCGCTGCCGTTCTCCGCGAATGCCTCGCCGAGACGGAAGTGATCTTCGAGCGGCAGCTCGCGAGCGACTTCCCCGCCGTCAACACGCTCTGCCGTCATGTCGAGCGCTATCGCGGCAAAATGCTTCGCCCAACGCTCGTGATTTTGACGGGTCTTGCCGCGGGCCGCGATCCGCTCGCGCGCTCGACGATTACGGAACAGCATCTCGTCGTTGCCAGCGTTGCCGAGATGATTCACATGGCGACGCTGGTCCATGACGACGTCCTCGACGACGCGACAACGCGGCGCAAGGGCGAGACGGTCAGCGCGCTCCGCGGCAACGAGACCGCGGTGATGCTCGGTGATTATCTGATCTCGAACGCCTTTCATTTGTGTTCGCGGGCGGGGAATCCGGCCCTGAACTTGCAGTTCGGCGAGGTGACGAACACGCTGTGTGAAGGCGAACTCGTGCAACTGTCGCATCGCGATGACATGAGTCTCGACGAACCAACCTACTTCGAGATTATCCGCAGAAAGACTGCGGTGCTCGTCGGTGCGTGCTGCCGCTTCGGCGCGATGCTGTCCGGTGCGGCACCAAACGTCGTCCAGGCGCTCGACCGATTCGGCATGGCAGTCGGCACCGCATTCCAAATTCAAGACGATCTGCTCGACCTCGCTGGCAAAGAAGATGTCGTTGGCAAGAGCCTCGGTCGCGATCTCGACAAGGGCAAAATGACGCTGCCGTTGATTCTGCTCTTGGCGCAGGCGAGCGGCGCAGAGCGAGCGTTCGTGCTCGAAGCGATCGAGCGGCGCGACGACTCGGCACTCAGAACGATGGCCGAGCGCAGCGGCGCGATCGTCAGGGCCCGTGAACGCGCAGCGGCGATCGTCGCCAGCGCGCGCGGCGAGCTGGCATGCCTTCCGCCCAGCCCAGTGCGCGATTTACTGCACGAGCTTGCGGAGCGCACAGTGAGTCGGGAGTTCTAGGAGCGAGAATCGCTCCTTCTACGGCTGTGGTGTTAGTCATTCAGCACAGACTCGGGCGCTGCGAACAGCACACGCAGCACTTTGCGGTCAGCTTCGGTCCACGCCGGATCAGCCATCACCTCGCCGACTGCTTCCTTCTTATTCGCGATCGCTTCATCAAGGGCCGTGTAGCGCGAGCGCTGCGCGTCGTCCTTCGGCTTTCCGCCGATGGACGAAAGATATTCCGACATCGCCTTCGACGCCGCGCGAAGCGCGCGCACACGGGCGCGATAGTCGGCAAACTTGGGGTCTTTCATCGCCCCCGTCGTCGCCGGATCGGCAATCAACTGCGGCGGTACTGCCGGGAGTGGCACTGCTGCTGGCGGATCGTTGCCACAACTGGCAAGTAGCGAGCTTCCAACGAGAACGAACGGCAGAATCGTCGAGACATACCGGCCCATGATCGTCAAGATACCGCGTGTGGCAGTATCTCCGCTGCGACCTAAGGTATAAGGACCCTCACGACGTGCCCAAAGACGCGACTACAGATCGGCCCGATGGAGTTGAGTCGACGGAGGTCGATCGACTGACCGCACTGCGCGGTACTGATGAGTCTGCCCGCGCTGGGGCAATCGTTGAGCTGCATCGCGAACTCGTGTGGTGGGCGAGGCGGCAACTCGGCGCTGCCGCAGCGCGCGTAGATCTCGATCCGGAGAGCATTGTGCAGAGCGTGATCGCTCGTGAATCAGCGCGAGCTGTCGAGGCTGCCACCGACGACCATCATCTGTGGGCGCGGCTCCGCCAAGCCGTCGATCACAAAATCATTGATCGCCGACGCGCGGCGCAGCGGCACGCAATGTCACCGCTCGAGGACGTCGCGGCGCGCGTTTACGCCGCCGCTGATTCACCCGACGGTCTCCCGCGTGCAACTCTCGGCGACGTCATCGCATCGGTAGCCAGCGAACCTGCGCGGCGGAAAATCCTCGAAGCTATCCTCATCGAGGGACTCACGTGTGCGGAGGTAGCGCGAGCGAACGCATCGACCGAGGAAGCACTTCGCGCGATGCTTACTCGGGCGCGGCCAGCGCTGCTTCGTGCGGTTATCGAACCGCTTCGAACATTTCTTGCAGCAGATGAGTGGCGTTTGTGTCAAGAGATTGTCGCCTCGCGCCGCGGTATCGCCGAGGCGGGGCAGATCCTTGGATGGTCCGACGACGAGGTTGAACAGCACACCGGCGATGGAATCGTTGCTGGCCTCGTCGCGGTGTACGGGCCGGACATCGTCAGTTGGCTGCCGCGCGTGATGGGGCGGCGCAGGATTTAGATTCGGGCGCGATGTTGCCACTTGATCCGTCACGTGGCACTCTCACCGTCGCTTTTCCTCGGACTCGACTGCCACTTCCGTCGTGAATCCATATCGAGCCGTGCTCGCGAGGGTCCTGTGGCCAACGAATCGAATCAACCAGAGAGTGAAGCCGCGGAACGACTGAAGGCCGCGTGGGGTACCGGAGAGCAGCCGCGCCTCGCTGATTTTTTGCCGAAGCCGCTATCGCTCAGCGGACTCGGCGCGTCGACCGTCCTCGTACTCGTTCGCATCGACACGCTGGAGCGTCGGAAGTTGCGATTGCCTGCGGGCATTCGCTTATGCGAGGAAGCACTGGGTCTGATTGCGCCGAGTTCGCCGCTGGCGCAGTGGCTGATCGCAGAAGAGATCACGCATGCCTCCGCCGAAGGTGGCGCCGAGCGCGTCGAGGGCGTCATCACCGAGCTTCCCGACGCTCATCGTCCCGAGGCGCGACGACTTCGCTCCAAACTCGTGCCAAACTTTGATGCCGAAACGTCGGACTACGCGGCGTCGCGCCTGTCGAGCGGTGCGGGTGCCGACACCGCGCAGTCCGTTCTTCCCAACGAGCCGGCGCCTGAGCGCATTGGACCGTACCGACTGAAGCACACACTTGGTCGAGGCGGCTTCGGCGAAGTGTGGCTTGCCGTCGACGAACGGTTCGATCGCGCGGTGGCGCTGAAACTGATTCGCGCTGACAGGCTTGACGAGCGAACCATCAAGCGATTCGAGGTCGAGCGCGAGAGTCTCCGTCTGCTCGCGCATCCGAATGTCGCGAAGATTCTCGACGCTGGATTCGCGCCGGACGGACGTCCATTCTTGGCGATGGAGTACGTGCGCGGCCAGCCGCTCACGACGTATTGCGATCGCGTCCATCTCTCGTTCACGGAGCGGCTCAATCTGTTTGCGAAGGTCTGCGACGCGGTTCATTACATTCACTTGCAAGGCCTGCTCCATCGCGACCTGAGTCCGGACAACATCCTGGTTGTCGACGTCGCCGAGGACGGCGGTCGCGGTGAGCCGGAACCGAAGATCATTGATTTTGGCGTAGCGAAACCGCTGCATCCAGCTCTTCGGTTGAGCGAGCGCACGATGTCACTCGAAATTGGCGTCGCGGTCGGCAAGTGGTTGTACATGAGTCCGGAGCAGGCGGAGGGTGGGGTTGCTGGCATCGACGCGAGGTCCGACATTTACGCGCTCGGCGTCACGCTCTACCAACTTCTCGCTGGTGTGTTGCCGCTCGACGGCGCCGCGATCGCGAATCGCGCTGTGCGCGAGGCAATTGACATCTTGATTCATACGCCGCGACCCGAGCCCGCAACCCGTTGGCGCACGCTCGAAGAGAAGACCAAGCGCGAACTCGCGCAGCTTCGCGGCGAAACGGATCCCGAATCGCTCGCACGTCGGCTCGAGGGTCGCGTGCGTTATCTGCCGCTGACGGCGATGCACATCGACCGGCGGCGACGATTCAGTTCGGCTGCGGCCATGGCCGCCGATATTCGCCGTTTCATTCGCGGCGAAGATTTCTCCGAAGCACGCAAAGATCCGTGGTGGGATCGGACGCTGCGCGGTACGAGGCGCCACTGGATACCGGTGTCGGTGGCAGCGGCGCTGCTAGTGGCGATCGTGCTCGGATTCGTAGGGACGCTGATCGGACTGCGCCAAGCGCAGCTTGGTCGTGCCGCTGCTGATCGTGCGGCCGGAGAAACGACGTCGGTCGTTGAGTTCCTCGCGGAGGGAATCGTCGACGAAGATGGCAAAGCGGTCGGTGATATCGGCAGTGTGTTTGCTCAAGCGGGAGAGTCGGCTCGCTCGCAGTTCACCGATCGGCCGGCGCTTCAAGCACGAATGCTGACGGCGCTGGGGGGTGTGCTCGTACGAGTCGGTGCCGTCGAGGCGGCAACCCGCGTGCTCGAAGGCGCGCGGAAAGCGACGACGCTTGCTGGCGACGGGAGTACGTCGCTCGCATCGATCAACTTGCTGGAAGCGGAGGCGCTCTGGCGAGATGACAAGTCGGACGAAGCGTTCGCGCTGGCGCGATCCGCAGTCGATGAGCTGCGACGAAGCGGGGCGCAACGTTCGGAACTCGCTGCCGCACTTAACATCCTTGGCGGGGCGCTGAAACACTCTGGTCAGCGTGACGAGGCTGAAGCGGTCTATCGTGAATCGCTCGCGATTCGTGAGTCGGAGTCGCCTCCAAAGACACGTGAGAAGTTAGTGCTACGTCACAATCTGGCCCTCGTCGAGGTGGAGCGAGCCAAGGCAGAGTCGAAAACTGATCCTATCGGCGCGGAGAAGCGGCTCCGTGCTGCGATCGACACGGAGCAACAGGTTTGGAAGGACGCAGCCGCGGCGCTTGGTGCTACCGACCGCGACGCACTGGCGCCAGCGTCAGAGGTGGCCGTCGGGTACCTCCGCCTCGCAACGCTCAAGCCGGAAGGGACCGAGCGGGCCTTACTCCTCGCTGATGCGGAGCGAGTCTATCGCGAAATACTCGCATTGATGCGGCAGTCGTTCGGCAGTGGTCACTGGCGCACTCTCAACGCGGTCGCAAGCTTCGGTTTCATGCTTCAACTGCAAGCGCGCCACGCCGAGGCGATAGGAATGCTTGAGTCAGCGCTCGACGAGTATCGAGTCTATCGCGGTCGTGCACACGGTGAAACAGTCGCTGTGACGAAGTACCTCGTGACGTCGCTCGTCGCGACGAAGCGCGATGTTGCGGCTGCGGATCAAATTCGTCGCACGCTCGCAGACGTGCGGGCGGCCGACCCGGTAGCGGCGGCCGAACTAACAACGAAGTGGCGGGCGTTATGGCCGGAGCTCGTGCCATCTGACGGCACCTGAAACCGCGAAACGTTGCTGCCAAGGTCGAGAAGGACTCACCAGAGGGGCGTAGAGGACGCAAAGGACAGGCAATTGGCTTTTGGTCGCTCGGTGCTGGCCAGTCTCCTGAGTGCCTGAACCCCTTTGATGTTCCGTTCGACAAGCGTTCACGGCGCGTCGGGACCGTGCCCGTCGGCGATGACTACTTTGGTTTCACTGGAATCTCAACGTTTCCCGAGCAGTCTGCGAGCCGTGAGTTACGATCGGATCATGTTTGGACGAACGGTTTCACTCATCTTCGCTGCTGCTCTTCCCGTTCTTGCGACATCTTTCGCGATCGCGCAATCTGGACCGTCGTCGAAGCCCGGCGTCGGGGCGATCCCTTACTCGATTGCGGGGCAAGGCTTCGGTGTCACGTTTCGCACCTTCGCGCCGTTCGCGACGGGTATGCATGTCGCGGGCAGTTTTAACGGCTGGAATAGCACGAACAAGCCGCTCTTCAATGAAGGTAACGGCTATTGGTCGGTGGACGTACCCGGCATATTTCCTGGGGTTCAATACAAGTTCGTTGTCACGAAGAGCGGCGGGCAGACGCTTTGGAAGAACGACCCGCGCGCGCGGCGCCTCACGAACTCGGTCGGCAATTCGATCGTTTACAACCCAAGCTCGTACGTCTGGACGACGCAGAATTACACGACGCCGAACTTCAACGAGACGGTGATTTACGAACTGCACATCGGTGCCTTCAACGTCGCAGCGGGCGACACACCGCCGTCGACCTTCGATGAATGCCGCGCGCGACTCGATGACCTGAAGGATCTTGGCATCAACGCGATCGAACTGATGCCGGTGTGTGAGTTCGCGGGTGACATCTCGTGGGGCTACAACCCGGCGTATCCGTTCTCGGTGGAGAGTTCGTACGGCACGCCCGACGACCTCAAGGAATTTGTCGACGCCGCGCACGCGCGCGGCATCGCGGTCTTCCATGATCTCGTGTATTCGCATTGGGGCCCGAGCGATCTCGACATGTGGCAGTTCGACGGTTGGAGCGTGAACAACCTCGGCGGGATTTTCTTTTTCAACGACGCTCGTGCTGTGACGCCGTGGGGCGACACGCGTCCTGACTTTGGCCGTGGCGAGGTGCGTTCGTATATCCGTGACAACGCGCTCCTATGGCTCCAAGAGTTCCGCATGGACGGCAATCGCTGGGATGGAACAAAGTACATCCGCAAGGTTGATCAACAGGGCCCCGACATTCCTGAGGGTTGGTCGTTGATGCAATGGATCAACGACGAAGTGAATGCGGCGCAGCCGGGGAAGATGCAGATCGCGGAAGACCTCGACGGCAACTCGTGGATCACGAAGTCTACTGGCGAAGGTGGCGCGGGATTCGATAGTCAGTGGGATGGTTTTGTGCACGACATCCGCACCGCAGTGATCACATCCAATGATTCCGATCGCAACATGTGGTCGGTGGAGAACGCGATCACGAGTAACTACAACAACAGCGCGTTTCAACGCGTGGTCTACACCGAGAGCCACGATGAGGTCGCCAACGGCAAGCAGCGCGTCCCGGAGGAGATCTGGCCCGGCAACAGCTCCTCGTGGTTCTCGAAGAAGCGATCGACGCTCGGTGCCTTTGTCACCTTCTGCTCGCCAGGGATTCCGATGCTGTTCATGGGGCAAGAGTTTCTGGAGAACGGATACTTCGACGCCGACGATCCGCTCGACTGGACGAAGCGCACGACGTATGCCGGTATTCGTGCGATGTACAAGGACATGATCGCGCTGCGCCGCAATACAGCTGGCGTGACGCGAGGACTGACGGGAGAGAACACCAACGTTCACCACGTCAACGATTCATGGAAGCTGCTCGCATGGCATCGCTGGATGAACGGTGGCGAGAAAGATGATGTCGTCGCGATCTCTAACTTCTCGTCGACGGGGCGTTCGAATTACCGCGTAGGACTTCCGCGACTTGGACAGTGGAAGTGCCGCTTCAACAGCGACTGGAACGGTTACGACTCTGGCTTCGGAACGTGGCCTGCCAACGAGGTGACGGCCGAGAGCACGCCGTGGGACGGCATGCCGTACAGCGCGGTGTTTTCAGTCGGTCCGTACACCGGACTCGTCTACTCGCAGGGTGAGGTCGCGCCGCCGTGCGCGGCTGCCGACCTCAATTGCGACGGCGCGGTGAATGGTGCCGACCTCGCGATTCTCCTCGGCGCGTGGGGCACGGCTGGCCCGGGTGACGTGAACGGCGACGGCACGGTGAACGGTGCGGATCTCGCGGTCGTCCTCGGCGCTTGGGGGTAAGCGAACCCGGTCGAGTTCGTTCGTGTCGTCTTCGGCGCCCGATAATGCATTCGCCGCTTCTGCACAAATTTCGCTTGAATGCGCCTTCTCTGTGTGCGGCGGGCTTTTCTCGGATCAGAATTCCCGGCTGGACCAGATGCTGGTCTGCGCTTTTTCTTCTCAGCTTCACTCGGAGAGTTGCAGCGGCGCTCGACGTAGTGGAGCAGCGTTCGGCACGCGCCGGTTCGTTCACGCACCGTCTCTCAGTTTCCAGGTAACGCACATCATGAAGACCTCCCTCATCGTCGCCGCTGTTGCGGCTTCCGCCGTCTCCTCGTTCTCGCTCGCCGGTAGCGTCGTCATGGACGGCGCCTAACGACAAGGCCTATGGGGCACCCTTGTCGACGCAAGACAACCAGACGCAGTTTGGTGACTCGAACCTCGGGCTCATCGATCGCGCGAATGGCAGCGAGCTCGATGTCGGCTACGGGTTCGTCGACAACGACGGTTTCCTCCGGCTGCTTATCACCGGCAACCTCGAGAGCAACTTCAACAAGCTCGAAGTTTTCATTGATTACAAAGAAGGCGGCCAGAACCGACTTCGCGGCGACAATCCCGACGTCGACTTCAACGGACTAAATCGCATGGGCGACGATGGCACCGGCATTGGTTTGACGTTCGACCGGGGCTTCGCCGCGGACTACTACATCACCACAACGTGTGGTGGAGACAGCTTTTCCACGTACGCTAACACCGCGCAAATTCTGACCAAGGGCGGCGGCACCGGCGAGTACATCGGCTCGGGTGGCGCTGGCGCTGGTGCGGTGCTCAATGGCAGCAACGGTACGCTCATCGCCCTCGACAACTCGAACGTCGCGGGCGTGCTCGGCGGTACTGATTTCGGTAGTGGCGAGGGCGTCCTTACGGGGATCGAGATCGCGTTGCCGCTCTCCCTGATAGGCGACTATGCCGGTGGCGACATCAAGGTGTGCGTCGCGGTGAATGCTGGCGGCCACGACTTCCTCTCGAACCAGATTCTTGGCGGAGTCGGTGGCGGCATCGGCAACCTTGGCGAGCCGCGCTTGGTGAACTTCGATGCAGTTCCCGGGCTTCAGTACTTCGTTATCCCAGGCGGCGGCGGCGGGTCCTGCGTCGGCGATCTGACGGGTAACGGTACGGTGGATGCCGAGGATCTCGCCTTCCTGCTCGGTGGCTGGGGCAACGCCAGCGGCGACCTTGATGGCAACGGTACGACCGACGCGTCTGACCTCGCGCTCCTGCTCGGTGGGTGGGGCGCTTGCCCCTGACGCTAGCGGCGGCTTTATTAGGAAGCGATCGTTTGAGAACTGACGGCCCGCGGCATGTGCTGCGGGCCGTCCGCATTCCTAGCGCGAGTCCTGCGGACGCCCAGAAATGCACTCCGTCCCACCTGTCCCCGGTCACGCCACATCGGTCGCCCGCAATCGACGTTGAATCGGCTCACCGTCCGGGCTCTTGCCCCCAACTGTCGTCGCGTTCCTGCGACGATGCCGCAACCGCGCCGTACGCGGTGTGTAATCCTCGCTGCGGTCTTGCGCCCCGATTCGTACAAAGTCGCGCTCGTTGGCTTGAGATTCGCCCAACTGGCACCGCCATCAAAGACCGGAATCACCATGAACACCGGAACAGCCATGCACAAGAGAACGCTCGTCGGCACCTTCCTTTCCCTATCACTCGTCGCCTCGGTGATTGCTGTCGCATCGCCGCAGCAGACGCCGCCGCCCGCGCCGCCTGGTGGTGAAGGCGCGCCGCCAGCCCGACCGCAGCCGGGCGATCTTCCTCCCTTCGCCGAAGTGTCGAAGGGTTACGAGAAGGTCACATCGAGCCCTGACGGGCAGAGTCTGTTTGGGCTCTACAGCAACAAGAAGGACGATCAGTTGCTCGCTGAGTTTCCCAAGGGTTGGGAGCGCATGAAGTTCCTAGTCGCCGCGACCCCTGCAGGTGGTGTGATCTTCTCGGGGCTTCAAGGACCGGCGCGATATGTCTTCTGGCGTCAATACGGCAATCGCCTCGCGCTGATCGAGCCGCAGCTCGACGTGCGTTCGAACGGTGAACAAGTCAGCAAAGATTCAGTGCGACGCATCTTCACCGACAAGGTGTTGCTTGAAGTGCCAATCGCCGCGACCGGACCCACCGGCCAGCCAGTGATCGATCTTGACAATCTTCTCGTGGGCAACGCGGCGCAGCTCACGGGTCAAAACCTGAACGCCAAACTTGTGAAGATCGCGAAGGCCAAGTCCTTCCCGCAGAATCTTGAAGTCGCGGTCGAAGCGCCCGATCAGAGTGGTGCGTTCAAGACAATTCACTATTCAATCTCCACCATTCCAGAGAGCGCCGCGTACAAGCCGCGCGTGGCCGACGACCGCGTGGGTTACTTCGTCACCGACTACCGCGATCTCGGCCTCTACGGCACCGATACGAATTGGGTCCGCTACATCAACCGATGGGACTTGCAGAAGCGCGATCCGAAGCTGTCGCTCTCGCCCGCGAAAGAACCAATCGTGTTCTACATCGAGCACACGGTTCCGGTGCGCTATCGCCGCTATGTGCGCGACGGCATCTTGCAGTGGAACGAGGCATTCAAGAAGGTCGGCATCGACAACGCCGTCGAGGTCTATCAGCAGGATGAAGTGACCGGCGCTCACATGGAGAAAGACGCCGAAGATGTCCGCTTCAACTTCATCCGCTGGCTCAACAACGATGTCGCAACCGCGATCGGGCCGAGCCGCGCAAATCCGCTCACGGGTCAGATTCTCGACGCTGACATCGTGCTGACCGATGGCTGGATTCGCGCGTTCTACAACTGGTACGAAGACCGTCCCATGGACATGGCGATGAGCCTTGCGCCTGAGTCGCTTGTCTGGCTTGAGTCACACCCAGAATGGGATCCGCGGCTGCAACTATTGCCACCGGTTCAACGCGACGCGGCGTTGAAAGCGCGGGTTGCGCGGGCGGCGATGGGCGATACCGACCCCGCGGATAGCCGCAAGGATCCGCTGATCGCTGGGCGTCCGGAGTTCGAAGAGGCAGCGCGATTGAGTTCGGGCGGCGACGCGACACCGAACGCTCCGCACGCTCAGGCCGGCCACAACTGCGGAGCGTCGTGCTTCGCCGCGCAGGGCCTCGCGATGGACATGGCTTTCGCGTCCATGATCTTGGATGCGTACGGAGAAATTAGTCTCAATCCCCAAGACGCTCCCAACCCTGACGCCCCCAAGCCCGATGCACCCAAGGACGGCACTCCGAAGCCTGATGCCCCGAAGCCTGATGCCCCGAAGGATGGTCCGCCGAAGGAAGAAATGCTCGACGGCGTGCCGGAGAGTTTCGTCGCTGTGCAGCTCGCGCACCTCGTCGCGCACGAAGTTGGGCACACGTTGGGACTTCGCCACAACTTCAAGGCATCGAGCATGATCAGTCTCGATGACATCAATAGCCCCGAGTACAAGGGCAAGAAGCCGTATGCCGCGTCGGTGATGGATTACATCGGCACGAATTTCAATCTCGACAAGAAGGGCGTACAGGGCGACTACTCGATGATCGGCATCGGACCGTATGACCTCTGGGCGATCGAGTACGGCTACACGTTTGACGATCCTGCGAAGGTGGCGGCCCGCGTCGGCGAACCGGGACACATGTACCTCACCGACGAGGACACGATGGGCCCCGATCCCCTCGCGCGGCGTTACGACTTCTCCAGTGACCCGCACCAGTGGGCGCTGTCGCAGATCGCGCTCGTGAAGAATCTGCGATCCACGCTGCTCGAGAAGTACGTGAAGAACGGCGATAGCTGGGAGAAGGCGCGTAAGGGCTACCAGAAGACGTTGAATAAGCAGCGTCAGATGATCGACGTCATGGGCTCATGGGTTGGCGGAACTCACGTCAACCGCGTGCGGAAGGGCGATGCGAACACCGGTGACCCGCTCGTTCCGGTCGCTGTGAATAAGCAGCGCGATGCCATGAAGTTCATCATGGACAACGCGTTCCTCGACGACGCGTACGGCATCACGCCTGAACTAGTGAACAAGCTCTCCGTCGAGAAGTGGGGCGACGGCCCGTCGCTCTTCGCGCAGTCGTCCGACTGGCCGATCAACGATCAGATCGCCGCGACGCAGAACTTGGCGCTCACGCTGCTGCTCAACCCGGTCACGCTCGGACGCATCGCCGACAACGAGCTCCGGGCCAAGACGGGCGAAGACGCGTTCACGATTCCCGAGTTGATGAAGGCGCTCACCGACGAGATCTACCGCGAGGTGGATGCGTCAAACCTCGGCAAGGGGTGGAGTGACCGGAAGCAGATGATCTCGCCATTCCGCCGCAATGCGCAGGCGGATCTGACGGATCGCCTGATCGCGATCGCTAACGGCAAGGCGGCGGTTCAGCGGACCGTGCGCCAGCTCGCGCTGTGGCATCTTGAGCAGCTCAACACCAAGCTCGAGACCATGATGAAGAGCGCGAAGCTCGACAACGTTGATACCTACTCTCTCGCGCATCTCTCGGACATGCAGAAGCGAGTCAAGAAGGCGCTCGACGCGGTGTACGTCGTGCAGTAAGAGCGGTTCGTACCATCCCCCCCCCCCCCCCC
>JAWXCC010000223.1:0-10774 GCA_034440475.1 Phycisphaerae bacterium
ATACTTCTCACGAACGACGACGGCATCACGGCCCTTGGCATTCAGGCGCTTCATCAGGCACTCGACGGTCTCGGCGAGATCACTGTGGTCGCCCCAGCGACGGCGCAAAGCGCGATGAGTCACAAGATGACCTTTCACGCCCCGCTCATGACGCGCGAGCTGCGGGTGAACGATCGCATGACGGGTATTGCCGTTGAGGGCTCGCCCGCCGATTGCGTGAAGGTCGCGACGCGGGCGATCTGGCCGGAGCGCTTTGGCAAGGGGGCGCGGCCCGATCTCGTGATCAGTGGAATGAACGATGGCGCGAACGTGGGCATCAATGTGATTTACTCCGGCACGGTCGCCGCCGCAGTCGAGAGCGCGTTTCTTGGTGTCCCCGCAATCGCAGTCAGCCTGCACTACGGTCGCGCCGCGGCAACGCACCTCGAGCGCGCCGCCGAAATCGCTCGGGCGGCGATCGATCGAGTGTTAGAGCACGAGATCGACGCGCACAGCGTGATCAACATCAACGTGCCGCGGATCGAATCAGCGAACGCTGGAATGCCTGCGATGAAGGTGGTCGCCATGAATACCGCTGCGGGCGTCGATGGCTACGAGCGCCGCGTCGGCCCCGCCGGACAGGTGTACTACTGGCCGTGCGGAAACGGTATGGAGTTTGTTTACGCCCGCCCCGGCACGGACGTCGAAGCACTCGCTGAGCACTGCGTCACGATCACGCCGCTGAGTTACGACTTGTCGGATCACGGCCGGATTGAGATGTGGCGCGAGCGGTTGAGGTAGCGCGGATCGCCGAGAGTGCCGCTTCGGTCTGACTCATCAATACAGCGTCGCACGCTGTCGATCCGGCAACTCGCGGTCGTACTTCTCGCCGTCGATTTCGGCGTCGCTGAGCGCGGCGAGAATCGCGCCCGGCGTGGGCAGTCCCTTCCGCGCGTCCGGTGAGGCTGGTTGCCAGAGGCGCGAGCGCTGGATCGCGCGCGCGCACTGGAAGAAAACCGTCTCGACCTTCACGATGAGTACGCAGGTTGGCGCTTTACCTTGCACCACAAATCGATCGAGCACCGCGGGTGCGATCGAGATGCTCGCGCGGCCATTCACGCGAAGAGTTTCGCCAACACCCGGAATGAAGAACAAGAGCGCTACTCTCGGATCGCTCACGATGTTGCGCAAACTGTCGGCCCGATTGTTGCCGCGGCGCTCCGGCATGAGCAGTGTGGTTTCGTCTTCCGCCACCACAAATCCGGGTGGGTCGCCCCGAGGCGACGCATCGAGTCCACCCGGCCCGCTGGTCGCGAGCACTGCGAACGGTGACGCCGCGATCATCGCGGCGTAGTAGGGGTGAACAAAGGGAATCTCCTTCTTGATCGAGGTGGGTCCAGTCTCGCCAAAGAGTGAGGCGAGGTGTTCGGCGGTCCTAACGATGTACTCAGCGGTTTCTTGATCCATAACGCGCTCGAACAACGGTACCAGTAGCGCGGAGCCATGCAGTCAGCCTGAAGCATGGGGCGATCGATATGGGGACGACTGGGAAAATGGGCAACTTGGTGCGTCACGTGCGTCCGTGTTGTACGCTATGAGTTCGTGCGCTCGACGGAGTCGTGTATCTTTCGTCGAGGGTCATCCAGAGGAGAAGCTATGCGCCACTTGCCTGCGGTTACATGTTTGATTGTCTCGACATTGGTCTGCCAGCGAGCAGTGTTCGCCGACGCGGTTCCGGGCGTCGTGTTCGTTGATGGCTCCGTACTCGTGAACGGAAGCGCGAGTTCGCCTGCGGGAGATAGCAGCGTCACGGCGCCGGGAACCGTCACCGCGACGACAGTCACCGGCGGCGGGAGCACGGGGAGTGGTCTCGTCACAGGGGTCATTTCGCTCGATGGAGCGATCATCGAGGGCGGTGCCGAAACATTCATCACGCTCGACGGCCAAGCTGAAGCCTCGCAGCCTGCGGGGTACGGTGGCTTCGCGACGGTGAACGTCTCGTTCGCCGACGCGCGCTTCACATCCGACCCGCTGATTTTCACGGTTCCGCAGACAGCGTTCTTCAAGATCTCGAACATGGGCCAACAGTCGGTGGGCTTCACCGCCGTGACGGGCTCCATCGGCGCGGGCACGCTCAGCCCAGGGACGTATCGCCTCACAGTCTCGTTCGGAGTCACGATCAGCGGCGCGCAGACGTTTGTCGAGAAGACGCTCGACTGGACGCTCCGCCTCTCGACAACGCCACTCTCAAATCTTCCAAGCGATCTCGATACGAACGGTGTCGTCAATGCGGCCGATCTAGCCATGTTGCTCGCCGCATGGGGTACACCGAACGCCGACATCAACGGCAACGGCACGACTGGATCTGACGATCTTGCGATCCTGCTCGGCTCTTGGGGTTGATGCGGTGGACCGATGTCAACCGACCAGAACTAACCTTAGTTTGATCGCGACCGAGTCGCCTGCCTTCAACTTTTCCAGCGCCTTGCCGCTGGCGCGCCAGCCGGTGATCGCGTCTAGGATCGGACCGTCGATGTCTTGATGTCCGCTCGAGCGCAGGAACGTGATCTTCGAAGGCTTCCCGTCCTTTTCGAAGCGAATTTCGACGATGGGATTACGCGGGTTCGCCGTGACCATCGTCAGCGTCGTGAAACGCGGTTTGCGCGTCTTGATCGCGAGACCTTGAGCCGCGATGGGCCGGCCGTTCTTCCACTGACTCGCCGGAACGCTTTGAAGCGATGTCGGGTCGCTCTCGCTGTCCGAGATGTCGCCGGTGCCGACCGGATCGGGAGCGCTCGTTCCTGCTGGTGAAGCTGCCGCCGGCGGAGGCGATGGGGAACTCGGAGGGCGGATGGGCTGGTTCGATGGCTCAGCGGCGGGCGCTTCGGAGGGCTCCTCAGAAGGCTCCTCGCTCGGGTCCTGATTTGGGGTTGGTTTCGCAGTTGGCTCGGGCGGGAGTTCCGGTCCGGTTTGCGGCTCCGGTTGCGGTTCTGGTGCTGACGCGGGGGCCGGGTCTGGCGCGGGCTCAGGTGCCGGGGCGGTCGGCGGCGGTACCGCGCTTGGCGTGGCGACGGGAATGGGATCCGGCTCGGGGTCGCTCGGCGGCTGCGGTGCGCTTGGATCAGGAATCGTCGATGGCTCCGGCATCGGTGCGGGAGTCGGCACAGGTTCAGGTGTCGGGACAGGATCGGAGCGTGGCTCTGGCACGGGCGCGGGCTCCGGCGTCGGCGGCGACTCCGGTGTCGGCGCTGGATGATCGACCGGCTCAGTTGCTGGTGGTGGGGGCGCTGTCGCGGGTTCGGCTGGGGCTGGCGGCGACTTGGTCGTTTCGTTCTCGGGCTTGGCTGCGGCGGGAGTGTCGGGTGTCGCAGTTTCGGGGGTGGCCTCTACTGCCGGGGCAGGGGCACTCGCGACCGCAGTGGCATCTGGACCAGGAGGGCCACTCGTAGGAGCCGTCGCCACTCCCTCGTCACCGGCAATGTTCACGCGAAGCGCCGCCTGCTCGATCTCGGCGAGCTGCGCGAGGTGCTCCTGATAGTCCTCGTAGCCAATCCAGTTGACGGTGGCATTCGCGCTCTTAGCGATGCCGAGCCGAATCTCCTCTTCCTTCTCGATGCGCTCCTCTTCCGGAGTGCGCTTGCGCTCGTTCTCACGATCGCGAAGCGCCTCGGGATTGAAATCCTCACGCGGTGCCATCGCGAGAGACCTGCCCCTCATGGCCTCGGTGAACATGGGCACGAAGAGGAACGCGTGGATGAAGAGCGATACGACAATGGCGATCGCGAGCGTTCCCGGACGTCCGACTGGTGCCTCGACGTCTCGGCGATCGAGTTCTTGCGTCGGTGCCGCGGTCATGGTTGCACCCCATCAAGAGGTGATGCCGCTCTAGGTCGGGCGGGCGAACTGGCTGGCGATCTGGCGCGTTCGCTCGGCTTGCCGACGAGACTCACGGGCATGTCGAGTCCGCGCAGGCGATCCCACAGATCCTGCAAGAGCGGCGCACGGTCAACCGTGCCTGCACCGTCGCTCAGCGCGATGTACACGACCGTCCGCGGCTCCTTGGCCTTGGCTGCTTCGAGCTTGGGCACGATGTCTTCTTCGGCGATGCGGACGCGATCGAGATAGATCGCGCCGTCGAGATCGACCGAGATGGTCATCGCGGGGGCTGGTTTCGCTTCCTTGCCAGCACTGAACGTGCGGAGCTCCATCGGCAGGAGATCAACGCGCACCATGAGAACGAGCGCATAGATAAAAAAGACGAGTAAGTTGAAGACGACGTCGATCATCGGCGTCATCTCAAGCCGAACTTCGTGGCCTGATCGTCGAAGGCGCTTCACGTCAATTCTCGAGTTGCAACGAGGCAAGGGCAGTCGCAACGTCGGGCGCGCAGTGGAAAAGTTTGTCGAGGCCTGACAGCATCAGCAGTCCCCAGACCGGGTCCGCCACGCCGCAGAGCCGGAGTGAGCGTCCCGCACCTCCGAGTCGTCGACGAAGCTTCAGCAGCTGCGCGACGTTCGACGAGTTGAGGTAGCTGACGCGCGTCATGTCGAAGACGGCCGAGGGCTCAAGCCCTTGCTCGTCGTCCAGCATGCGCGCGAAGAGTGCGATGTCCTCCGAGAACTGCGGTTCATCGGCGAACTCAACGATGGCGATCTCGTCCGACCAGCGTTGCACGGCCATGCGAATAGCGTACCTGACGAGCGGGCGTCGGGTGGCGAGAGCTGTTCCGAGGCGGGGCACCGTCTCGAGGGTCACTCGCTGGGTGTCGGCGGCGCGTCCGTTGTCGCAGGCGGCGCAGTAGCGGCGGTCGATTCAGCCGTCTCGCCGTCTGCCACAGTCGCAGCGGCGATGAGCGAGTCGTCTTCGCGAAGTCGCACGACGCGGACGCCCTGCGTGTTGCGGCCAATGGTCGATATCTCCGACGCTGGAACCCGCACGAGCATGCCACCGGCCGAGATAAACATCAGACTATCGCGGTCGTTGACAACGCGCACGTCGACCACTGGGCCGTTGCGCTCGGTCGTCTGAATGTCGATGCGTCCGAGACCGCCGCGGCTCTGCGGGCGCGTCGTGCCGTCTTCGCACTGCACGAGATACTCCGCGAGCGGGGTGCGTTTACCGTAGCCGTTGCGCGTCACCGTGAGCAGGTCGGCGCCCTCGACACATCGCACAAGCCCGACGACCTTGTCGCCCTCGGACAACTCGATGCCCTTGACGCCTGCGGCGGCTCGGCCCATCACGCGGGCGTCGTTTTCTTCAAATCGAATTGCCTTGCCCGACGCTGACGCGAGCAGGATGTGATCTTCGCCGCTCGTTTGCAGCACCCCGACGAGTTGATCGCCCTCGTTGAGATTGATCGCGATGATTCCGGTGCGGTTGACGTTGCGATAGTCCTTGAGGCTCGTGCGCTTCACCTTGCCTTCGGTCGTTGCGAAGAAGAGATAGTCCTCGCTCTTCTCAAAGTCGGTGATCGTTAGGAACGCGCGGATCTTCTCGCCTTCCTTCAGCTCGAGCAGATTCACGATCGCGCGTCCGCGACTGGTGCGGGAAAGTTCGGGCACCTGCCAGACCTTCATGCGGAAGACGCGGCCAGTGTTGGTGAAGCAGAGCAGCACGTCGTGCGTCGAACTCACGAAGAGCTGCTCGACGAAATCGTCGTCTGCTGCCTCGGATCCACTCTTCTGATGTCGTACGCCCGTTCCACCTCGACCTTGCGATCGATAGGTGTCGACCGGCAGCCGCTTGACGTAGCCTTGATGCGAAATGGTCACGACGACTTGGTGCTCTTGGATCAACTCCTCAAGCTGGAAGTCGTCAACTTCGCTCTCTTCGATCGTCGTCTTGCGATCGTCGCCGAAGCGCTCAGCGATCTCGAGACAGTCTTCTTTGATGATGTCGAGAATGAGCCGCTCGTCGGCGAGAATGAGCTCGTAACCGTCGATTTCGTCGAGAAGCACTTCGAGTTCCGACGCGAGCCGTTCGATCTCGAGTCCGACCAGTTGAATCAGGCGAAGTGCACCGATGGCCTCGGCTTGAACCCGCGTGAGCATGACGCCAGCGCCGTCGGCGCTGGCACGTTGGAGCAGCCGTTGCGGTACCACCGCCGCACGCGGATGGTCGGCGGCGATGCGGAACGAGCGTGTCTGAAGTCGCAAGATCGCTTCTTCGCGCGTGCGCGCCGAGCGGATAATTCGAATGACTTCATCGATGTCGCAGACGGCGTAGATCAAGCCTTCGAGCTTGTGCGCTTGCTGCTTCGCGTGACGAAGCAGGAACTGCGTGCGGCGCCGTACGACCTCTTTACGGTGATCGACGAAGCACTGGATCAGCTGCCGAAGCGTGAGCGTCTTGGGCTGGCCGTTGACCAGCGCGATGTTAATAATCGAGAACGACGATTGCAGCGGGGTGAACTCGTAGAGCTGCTTCTCGACGACTGCGGGGTCGGCACCGCGCTTCAGCACGACGCGAATACGCGTGCGGGCATCGCGACCGGAGTGATTCTGCACATCGGAGATGTCTTCGATGCGCCCGCTCTTGCTCGCTTCGACGATCTTCTCAATCAGTGAACTTTGAACGACCTGATACGGCACTTCGTCAATGACGATGACGTCGCGGCCGCCGGATTTTTCGCCGGACTTGTCGCTCGTCTTTTCGCCGATCTTCTCGTGGTGCACCTTGCCGCGCACGACGATGCGACCGCGGCCAGTCGCGTACGCCTCGACCACGCCTCGGCGGCCGCAAATGGTTCCGCCGGTCGGGAAATCGGGACCAGGTACGAGCTCGATGAGCTTCTCTATGGGAATCGCTGGATCGTCGATGGTCGCGACGATCGCGCGGCAGATTTCGCGAAGGTTGTGCGGAGGCATCGAACTCGCCATGCCGACCGCGATGCCGGACGAGCCATTGACGAGCAGATTGGGGAACTTGCCGGGAAGAACCGTCGGCTCCATGAGCCGGTCGTCGTAATTCGAGCGGAAGTCTACGGTTTCCTTGTCGATGTCCTCGAGCATCGCGACCGTCGCGCCGGTCATGCGCGCTTCGGTGTATCGCATCGCGGCGGGCGGATCGCCTTCGATCGAACCGAAGTTGCCCTGCTTGTCGATGAGCAAGACGCGCGTCTTCCAGTCTTGCCCCATGTTCACGAGCGTCGGATAGATCACCGATTCGCCGTGCGGGTGGTAGTTACCTGAAGTGTCGCCGCAGATTTTCGCGCACTTGATCTGCTTCTTGCCCGGCGAAAGTCGCAAATCGTGCATCGCGACAAGAATGCGGCGCTGGCTTGGCTTGAGCCCGTCGCGCACGTCAGGGAGGGCACGATCCATGATCGTGCTCATCGCGTACGTCAAGTACGAATCGTGCAGCTCGCGCTCGATGTCGATCGAGAACACGCGGTCGTACGAGGCGCCGCCCACTGGCGCAGGGCCGTCTCCAGCAGGCTGAGAACCGTTCGCCGGAGCGCCGTCAGAACCAGATTTTCCCGCGTCGTGTTCGGCCATAGTGAAGACCGAGATTCTACCAGTTCACGCGTTCGCCTTCACGACCGCCATCGCGCGCAACAGTACGAGGTACTCGATGTTCCCCGGCACGCCAGCCGCGCGACTTGACTTTCCGCCAACGAGTGGCGACTTCGTCCAAGCGAGCACTTCCGCTCCGTAGTCGGGCATCGCAGCGAGGACGCGATGAAGCACGATCGGAGCCTTTTCCTGCGGTAAAAAGCCTCGATCGAGCCATGGTTTCTCGTCGTCAGTGAGCTCGTAATGCGGCTTGAGCAGGGTGACGACGCGGCCCTCGGGTGTGAGCCAACGGAGGGCTGCGGGAATTGCAAGGCGCTGCGGCGTCCACGCAAGATCGATCGAGATGAGATCGACGCGCTCGTCGGGAGGGTCGGCGTGCAGCGCGTTCGTGCGCTCGCGAACCTGCACTCGCGCATCATTCCGCAACGTCCATGCGAGCGTGCCGTATCCGGTGTCGACGGCGATGACGCTCGCGGCGCCGCGCTGCAACAGGCAGTCAACGAATCCGCCGACGTTGCAACCGAGGTCGGCGCAGCGAAGGCGCGTCACGTCGAGGGCAAACTCAACCAGCGCGTGCTCGAGTTTTGCGCCCGCGCGGGAGACGAATCGCCGTTCATGCCCGTCCGGCGCTGGACGAGGCTTCTTCACGCGGAAGCCACGGCTGCTTCAGAAGCAAGTCCGACGATCGCAATGCCGAGTCGGTCAGCTGCCGCAAGGACAGCGGGCTTGTCGAGCAGAATGACACGGCCGGTACCGATCGCGATGCAGCCGCCGCCAGCTTTCGCGACGCGCTCGATCGTGGGAACGCCGATCGTGGGAACGTCGGCGCGCATGTCGTGGTTTGGTCGCGCACTTTTCAGAAGCGTCCAGCCCTTCGCGCGGCAGAGCTGCCCCGCTCGATCGATCATGGCGTCGGTGCCTTCGACGGCCTCGACAGCAATGATGTCGCGTTCGCGCACGGCGATCGCTTGACCGACGTCAATGTCGAGCACCCGGGCTAGCAGTGGCCACCCGAACGCGACATCCGACTCTTGGAGCGCGTTCGGTTGCTTGCGGCCAAGAACGCCGGTGCCAGCGAGATGTTCGGGGATGAACGTCGTCGAGTCGATGAGGCGAATCCCGTTGGCGAGGAGTTCTTCCGCGAGGGCGGCGAGTGCGGCGCTCGAGCGTCGATCGTGCCTGAGTCGACGATACCAAAGTCGCGCCGCCCGCCAGTCGGGCAGATGGCGGAAGACGCGCAGGGGATCGTGCATCGTCGCTTTGCTGACGCGACCGACCATGACCGCGTCGGTGATGCCCATGCGGCGGGCGAGTCGGATCCAACGACCGAGTCGAAGAAAACCCGTTTCGGCGAAGTCGTCGCAGAGCGGACGAAGCGCGGGGTCAAACTGGTCACGGAGCCCGATACAGGCGACGCGGTGGCCGGCGGCGCGCATGCCCTGAGCGCAAAGGATTGGCAACGTGCCCTGGCCAGCGATGAGACCGATGACGGTACGGGAGCTCACGAGCACGAAGTGTGGCGATTCAAGTGCGCGAGGTCAATCGTGATGACGTCGGCAAGTAGCCTACGCACATGTCGAACGCTTCCGATCCATCCGCGCGCGGAGCCCCGCAGCGCGCCACGCCGCAAGCCATCCTTGATGAACTCGCTTCGAAGACGAGTGCACTCGCTCAGATCGATGCAGCAACCGCCGGCCCGCACTGGGGGGCGATGCACAAGCTGCTGCTGAAGGCAAAGGTTGACCCCAGCGCGATCGGGCGACTTGTTGCTGGTCGCGACATTGCGGGCCTTCAGACCGTTGTCCGCCAATTGCGCGGCGAGGAAGTTGCCGCGGTCAGCGCTGCGCCGGTAGCGCCGTCGGCACTCGTCGACCCGGATACCCAGCGGCTCGCACTCCGCGCGTTCCGCAACCGACTCAAGTTCACGCGGCTCGATGCCGAATCGAAACTCAGCCCGCGCCCTATGACCGGCGGCAAGAAGAACGAGATCGACGCGATTATTCCGCCGCGCGAGTATCCGCTCGAAGTGTGGGAAGCACTCACGAGCGCGGGCAAGCTGCGGAACGAAGGGCAGGGGTTCTACGCGCTGACGGAGGATCACGGGCACGCCGAGCGGTGAGCGAGTTCGCCTCTCTGGGCAAGGGCCGCCGGTGACTTGGATTGCTACCGAAAGCGAAGGCATCGTCCGACGACGAGGTGAAGGTCCGCCTCTGGACGTTCGTGGCTTCCATGAAAAAAGAATGGAAGCGATACGTTTTTTATGGTGGTCTGAGTGCAAGCTGCCGAGGTCTGAACTCGCCGCCGAGGTATCCCGCTCGCTGAATTGGTTTCCCGTCGTGGCGCTGGTGGGGCCCCGCTAGTGCGGCAAGACAACCTTGGCGCGCACGCTTCTCTCGAGGACGAGCGCGAACTACTTCGATCTTGAACGGTCAGACGCTGAATGCAGCGAGCATTTCGGCATCGCTTGGCTTGCCTGCCCGTCTGATCCGTCGCTCTGTGGATCTTCTTCTTTTCAACGAAGGCAAGCGATATGGTGTTGAGGTCAAGCGAGCCGACGCGCCTGGCATGACCAAGTCGATCGCCATCGCCATGGAGGATCTCAAGCTCGACGGCGTCACCATCGTCGCGCCGGTTCCGCATGCGTATGACGTTGCGGAACACGTGTGAGTCGTGCCTTTCAACGACGTCGCTTACGAGGCTGGCATTGTGATTGGAACCAAGGCGAACCGACCATCGGGCCGCCGTCGTAAGCCTGAAGGAAAGCGGCGATAGCAGCGCGATTCGTGCGGGTCGAGTGTGCCCGTTCGCGGCGCGAAGTGAGAAATCGACGACATTCAAATAGATCCGCCGCGCACTCGCACGAGACCGCGCAGCGAGAAAGACTTCGAGAGCTGTACGGATCGAGGGCGGGAGGTCGCCACAGCGTCACGACAAGTCCGCTCACCCTCCGGCTTCGAGCGCGTCGAGCACTTGTGGATCGCTTTTCGAACCTACAGAATTGGATGACGCGGTGCACTCGACCGCCATCGATTCTGTATGAACATGGGACGAACTTGAGGATTTCATAACGGGTTCGGGTCGATGGTCGAGACAACGGGCGTAGTTCAGCCAATGGAGCTCTCAGATCATGACGACGCTCTCTCGCTCTCTCGCTCGTGGTTTCGCTCGCCGCGAGTGATTCCGCGGCGTCGACGACCGAGGCACTCCCGACGGTGCACATCTGGAATTGCACACTCCGCGCGAATCTTGCAGCTCCGTATGGAGGCGGCGTGTACGTGACC
>JAWXCC010000224.1:0-11306 GCA_034440475.1 Phycisphaerae bacterium
AAGCTACATCGACGACCTCGTCCTGCGCGAGCGCGACGCAAACACGAGCTGGAACAGCACGGCGGGCGACGGGACGCTGGAAGAGCGGCTCTACTATTGCCAGAACTGGCGGTACGACGTGGTGGCGCTGGTGACCTCAAGTCCACAGTGGCCACACCCATTCGAGTGCAACTCGGCGGTCGGCTTGTGCGGCTGAACGGTCGAACAAGACATTAGGCCGAGGCGCGTGGTGCACCTTGTGGCCGCATCTGGATTTGGCGGGTTGGGCGCAAGCGCTGGTCCGGCGCATGGGTCTGTCCCATGTGTCCCCCAACATGGTCTGTACGCGTTGGGCCCCGTGTTCGTCCCCAAGTTTGTTGCCCAGCCTCGCACTTGTCTGACAGCCAATAAACGTCGGCTCAGCCCGCTCGACGCTTCGCGCTATCGGAAAGCTGGCGAAATTCGCTTTGCCGTCGGATCAGCAGGAGCCATCGATGGGTGTCGGTCGTATTCTCGCTGGTGCGGCAGCGGACCCTCAGGAGCAGTGCAATGGCGCGCAATCAGCCAGTTCGAGCGGGCTTGGGCATATTGGCATCCGTCTCGACGTTCGCAGCGGCGCTCGTGGCGGCATCCCCTGCGTGGGCGCAGTGCCGTTACACCGCGACGCCGATCGAGAACTACCCGTGTGCCGATCCGTCCGACGGTCAATACTTCGAATTGGCGATCAACTCGTCCGCCACCTGGGTTGGCTATCGCCGAGCTTGCCCGCCCGATTACCTGTTGGAGGTGGCGTCGATCGGCGGGCCGAAGGAGCCGGGCACGAATCTCCCAGTGCTTCAATATGGCGACGCAAAAGCGTACGACGTCAACGACGACGGCGTGGCTGTTGGATACGTCTGGCCGCTTGTCCAGCAGGCGGTCGTCTGGATGCCGGACGGAGAGGTCGTCGTTCTGCCGCTGCAGCCCCGCGACGCCTGGTCCAGCGCCTTCGCAGTGAACAATTTTCTTCAGGTCGTAGGAGTGCACGCGACGGTGGACGACAAGTGGTTCGGCTTCGTGTGGCAGGACGGCGTGTTTCATGACATCGATCCGGGCCGTTGGAACTATTGCAACGCCACCGGCATTTCCGACTCGGGCATCGTCACCGGTTATTTCGGGTACTCGTTCATCCCGCAGGGCAGTGTTGGCTTTCGGTGGGTGAACGGGGTCATCGAAGAGTTGCCTCCCGCGCGCGGCGGCGTCTCGAGCGAGGGCACCGTCGTGAACAACGATGGCCTAGTCGCAGGTCGCACGCTCCTGCACCTCCCGCAGTGGACCCACATTGCGGCACGACCGACGATCTGGAAGGGATCAATCCCGCAGGAGCTCCCTAGTCATCCGTATTTCCGCCAGACCAACCCGCAGTCAATCAATAGTCACGGCATCATTGTTGGGATCGGCTATGACTACGGATCCATTGGCGAGATCTGGGTCAACGGCCAGCTCATCGACTTGGCGGATCTCGTCGATGTGTCGGGAAGATTCTACATTGAGAACGCGGTCAGCATGAACGACTCCGGCCAGATCCTTGTGCGGGCAAACGGCGGCAAGTCCTACATACTCAATCCCATCGATCCGCCGGACGAAGATCTCACCGGAGATTGCTCCGTCGACGCCAAAGATGTCGCCTTCGTCATGAGTCATTGGCGAGAACGAAACTCCAGCGCAGACCTCAACGGCGACGGAGAAGTTAGCGCAATCGACCTTGGGATCTTACTCGGCGCGTCGACATCGCTTGATAAAAGGTAGCGACACGGCGATCTTCGGCTGGTCGCTAGTTTCTTACCACTGGAGGCGACATGCGCGCACTCACAGGTTCCCTCTCGTTGGGACTCGTATCCCTTTTCATCGCTCAGGCTGCGCCGGCGGCGGTCGTTTTCGTGAACAAGAACGTAGTAGGCGGCACACACAGCGGTACGACGTGGGCCAATGCCGCGACTACCCTCGATGCTGGGCTTGGCGTCTTTGGCTCTAGCCTTAGCTACACGGAGGTCTGGGTGGCTGCAGGCACTTGTGTTCCGACCGACTCCACCACTCCGGTCACGTTCGGGCGCAACGTCAAGTTGCTCGGCGGATTCACGGGGACCGAGACGCTTGCCAGCCAAGCAGACCCGGCGGCAAACGTCACCATCATTACCGGCGACTTGAGCAATAACGACCCGAACTATTCCGACAACGCAAACCAGCTGCTCATGATCATTGCATCGCCGGTCAATAGCGACACAGTGGTCGACGGCTTCACCTTCAAGAACGCGCGCAATCTCTACTTCACGCCCGGCGGCGCAGGTCTCATTCTATCGCGAGCAATCGTGACGGGCTCGCTCGACAAAGCCGTGGTTTCAAGGTGCAAATTCGTGAACAACGGCGGTCTACGAATTCGCACGCAGTTGGGCGCGGCGATCTCTTCGCTAGGTAACTCACTGAGGGTCGTGGACTGCCAGTTCGATAACAACTTCGCCGATCCCACGAATGATGGCAACACCGATATAGCGGGCGGTGCCGCCGTCTACGCGGTTGGCAAGGGTACCGGCGGCGATCCGCAAGAGATCGAGATCGCGAATTGCCATTTCACTGGCAACTACGCATTCTCCGAGCAGAGTTGCGGCGGCGCCGTCTACACCACGGCGGACATCGTCGCGACAATCGCCAACTGCGATTTCGTCGGCAACTACACGAGCCTTGAATCGGGTGGGTCCGAGACGATCGGCGGCGCCGTGTACCTCGAGAACAGCAACAACGCATCACTGATCGCAAATTGCAAGTTCACCGGCAACTCCGGCATTGACTCCGGCGGCTCCGGTGCCAAGGGAGGCGCCATCGCCATCGAGAAAGGCAATGTCGAAATCGACCAGTGCACGATTGCCGGGAACGATGCTGACATCGGCGGTGGCATCTACATCCGGGACACTGTTGGCAGCGCGGCAGCGACGATCAAGAACTGCATCATTTGGGACAACACGTCGAACGACTCGAGCGCTCTCGATAAGCAGTACAGGGCTGGGACGGGCGGGTCGTTCTCGACCACCTACAGCGACGTCGCAGGAATCTCAAGCGGAACGGGTAACATCAATCTGACGCCAGCCTTCATCAATGCGGGCGGCGGCCATTACCGCCTAAAGGGAATGTCTCCTTGCATTGAACTGGGCAACCAGGCGGCCCGACCGAACGACAACGGCGATGTCGACGAGGACAACGTTCAGGCTGAGAGCCATCCGCTTGATCTCGATGCCACGTCCCGCGTGCAGTACGTGCAGATGGACATGGGAGCGTATGAGTACGTGGCGAGCTGCTTGGGCGACCTCGACGCGGATGGCGACGTCGACGCAGTGGACTTATGCACTTTGAGCGGGCAATGGTCGGGGACCGGTGGAGCGGACCTCGATTGCAGCGGCAGCGTCGGTGCAGCCGACCTTGGCATTCTGCTTGGCGCTTGGGGGTCCTGCGGCAGCTTCTCCGTCGGAGGGGGTGAAGAAGGACCCACACCTTGGGGGCTTGCTGCGTCGCTGTCTCTTGAAAACGTCGAGGAGCTCGCGGATTACCTTGGCTCGCTCGACTTTAAAGATATGCAAACCTTGTTGGCCGCATATTTCGGCATGTAACTATTGCTTGAGCTGTAACGCCGACGATCGCCCACTGCGTTTGGGGCGATCGCCGTTTTCTTGTCCGCGCAGCCACAGTTGGTGGCGAGGGGCAAGAAGGCGTTTCCCCGCAGGTCCTCGAACGCTCGCTGACCTGGAGACCCTCACATCGCTCGTCGCGCGTTGGCACAAACTGTCACGGGCCACGCGGGTGCCGTTCACCGATGAGTCGCTCGACGGCGAGTGGCAATCGCGGGCGCAGCACGACGAACGCGACCAACCGCGTCGTCAGTCGCGATAGTCTGTGCGGCCCGGGACTCCATGAAAGAAGATGACCGCCGCACCACTCCCGACACGACCATGACTACCGAACCACGACTCGCCGCTCGCCGCGTACTCATCGTCGGCGCTGGCCTTGCTGGGCTCTCGTGCGCCCGCGAACTGGCGGCGCACGGACATGAGCCGGTGATCTTCGAAGCGTCGGACCGTGTCGGTGGTCGCGTGACGAGCGATATCGTCGACGGATTCACGCTCGATCGTGGCTTTCAAGTGCACCTCACGGCGTATCGCGAAGCTGCACAGCTCTTCGACGACACGGAACTCGATTTTCGCCGGTTCTTTGCTGGCGCCCGGCTTTGGGACGGACGCCGATTCGTGACCGTCGCCGATCCGGTGCGTCATCCGATCATTGCGTTCGCTTCGCTCTTTCGCGGCGTCACGACGCTCAAGGAACTGCGAGCGCTTGCAACGATCGCGCTCACGCTTCAACGTGTGGTCGACGAGAGCGCCGGAACCGACGGGCGCACGTCGGAAGAGTGGCTGCTCGAGCAGGGGATCAGCCCGGGGTTCATCGACCGATTCTTTCGCCCGTTCTTCGGCGGCGTGTTTCTCGACCGCTCGTTGCACACCGACTCGGGCCGCATGCGCTATTACGCTTCGTGCTTCGCGCGCGGAAGCGCCGTTGTCCCGGCGCGCGGTATGCGTGCGATTCCTGAGGCGATTGCTTCAAAGCTCCCGGCTGGCTGCGTGCACCTTGGCACCGCGGTCGACGCAGTCGCGCGAAACAGCGTGCGCCTGCGCGATGGCTCGCACGCAGAAGGCGACGCGGTCGTCGTCGCGACCGACTCAACCGTCGCGTGCGAACTCCTTCCCGGACTACCGCCGCTGCGGTGGCAGAGCACGATGACCGCGTGGTTCGCGACGCCCGATCCGAACTTCGCCGGTCGAGCACTACACCTCTCGTCCGCGGGCAGCGGCTTGGTTCACCACGCGTGCTCCATGTCGGCGGTCGCGCCGGAGTACGCGCCGCCGAGGCGAGGGCTCTTCTGCGCGAATCACGTTGGTGGCTTCAATTCAATATCGCGCGGCGTCACGAGTGAACGCGAAATCGCGTCGGAGATGAGGCGCGAACTTGACGGTTGGTTTGGCGCGGGCGCAACGGCATCGTGGGAGCTCCTCCGGCTCGACCGGATCGCCCGCGCGGTTCCTCGGCAACACCCCGGAGATGCGATTCCGCCGCGTCCGATCGAGATCCGCGGCGTGCACGTGGCTGGCGATCATTGCACCGATGCGTCGATCAACGGCGCGCTGCGATCGGGCCGGCTCGCCGCAGCCCGCGCGGTCGCAGCGTGCCGGTGACCGACCTTCCAACGCAATCGGTTCACCTGCTCTAAACTGCGGAAGTGCGACGCCTCACCCTCGGCTCGATCACGCTCGTTCTCGGCGTAGCCCTCGTCACGGGCTGCTCCAGCACGCCCACGATGTTGGTTGAAAGCGACGTGCCTATTCCGGTTGATATGCAGGTCGTCTTTTCGTCGGAACTGAAGCGCTCAGGTGGCACGCTTTCGGGCGGCTGGTTCGTCTTTTGGGGTGACGTGAAGAACGTGGTGGTCGTGACCGACGAGACTTCCAAGCGGTTCAGCGAGAACGGTTGGCGCGAGACGTCGCGCGAGATGATGCCGCAACGAGCCAGCGTTGAATTCGCGAAGGGCGATCGCACGTGCCACGTCGTCATCGACGGGCGACGGGTCGATCCGCGCAGCTCGTCGGCGACGTTACGAGTCTCGAGCGCTGCGTTCGTTTCAGAGAGTTGATAGTCATTGGCCGCAGGATGCGGCGATCGCGGGCTCGCGAGTGAACGAGCTGCGAAACGAGTTTCGGACGAACACGGCGACAGGATGTCCGGCGACCGATTCGAAAAAAACGCACGTACGTTTACGCTGCTCACGCTCGTCTCGCGGGTGACGGGGTTAGCGCGAGACGCGACGCTGGCGCGGGCCTTCGGCGTCGGCGCGGTGATGGACGCATTTTCGTTTGGATTCATGGTGCCGAATCTGTTTCGGCGTCTGTTCGGCGAAGGTGCTCTCACCGCAGCGTTTCTTCCGGTCTACGCGAAGCTCAATCAGGAAGATCCCGAACGCGCGCGGCGATTTGCGTCGCTCACGCTGGTCTGGATGGCGCTGGTCCTGAACGCCGTGGTGATCGTGCTGGAGATTGGACTCTTCTGGCTTCACGCGCACACGCCTGCCGCGGAAGTGACGTTCGTCGGACAGCCGATTTCGCTCGGCGGCACGATCATCGCGCCGGTGTCATTGCGTCTGGGCCAACTTGGCTACGAGTTGCTGATGGTGATGCTGCCGTACATGCCGCTCGTGTGCATGGTCGCCGTGATCGGCAGCGTGCTTCAATCACATGATCGCTTCGGGCCAACCGCAGCGAGTCCGGTGATTCTCAATCTTGCGATCGTCGGCACGGCTCTCGGTTTTCTTCCGTACTTCAGTAACGGGGCGCACGCTGGCGTCCATGGTCAAGCGACTCACGCGATGTATGTCGGCGCGAGCATCGTGCTTGCGGGGGTCGTGCAGCTTGTGTGGGCACTTTGGGCGGCGCGCCGCTTCGGACTCAGCTTCCGCGGCGTCAACCTGCGCGATGCAGAAGCGTGGAAGTCCCTGAAGCAAACGCTCGCGAAAGCGGTTCCGATGATGCTCGGGCTTGGCGTGCTTCAAGTCAACACGTTTCTCGACGGGCTGATCGCAAGTTGGCCCACGGTCGTGGGGCCAACGATTTTCAGCGTGCCGTTCCCGCTCCAAGAAGGCGCGATGGCAGCGCTCGCGAATGCCCAGCGCCTCTACGAATTTCCCCTCGGCGTCTTTGGTATCGCGGTCGCGAGCGCGATCTTTCCAGTGCTGTCGCGACAAGCGAACGATCGCGCGGCGTATCTGGCAACGCTCCGTCGCGGACTGCGTCTGGTCATATACATCGGTCTGCCCGCCAGCGTCGGATTGATGATCCTGGCGCGCCCCGCAGTCGCGACGGTTTTGGAAGGTGGGCGATTCACGATTGAGGACACGAAGCGCGTCGCGTTCATCCTGATCGGCTACGCCCCTGCGATTTGGAGTTACTCCGCAGTCAATGTGCTCACCCGCGCGTTCTACGCAGCGGGCGACTCAGTAACACCGACGAAGGTCTCTGTAGGTATGGTCGTCTTGAATCTCACGCTGAATCTAACACTGATCTTCACGCCCCTGCGCGAAGCGGGGCTCGCGTGGTCCACGGCCGGATGCTCAGTCATCCAGTGCGCGGTGCTCTTGGCGATACTTCGTCGGCGCGTCGGTCCAATCGTCGATCGAGACGTCGCGACCTCGTGGCTCGCCACGCTCGCTGCGAGCGCAGCGATGGGTGGCGCCATCGTCGTGGTCCGCTGGATCGTGTTTCCCGCCGTGCACGCCGGTTGGTGGGCTGCGGTCCGGGAACTCAGCGTGCTGATGACCGTTGGTGGCTGCGTGATGATCGCTGCGACGTTCGCGCTTCGGCGTCCCGAACTTCGCTGGGCCCTCGGAAAGCGCTGACCGAAGTGCGGCGGTGGGTTTCTACCGATCGCGTCAATGGTACGGATTCAGTCGGTCGCTCCGCCGGCCGATAAGGCCAGCAGCGCCTCGATCGGCGCGAGCATTCACTCGCGGTCGACGTCGCCGCACGGTCACGTTGTAGAGGACTCCGCCATGGATCAGCCCGTCGTCAGTGATGTTGTTCAGCCGGCGCAAGAACCAGTGCGCTCGCACGAAGATGTGCTCGCGCTCATCGCGGACGTCGAACGGCAAATCGCGCGGCTTCGTACCGTCCAGACCGTGAGCGCGGAAGAGATACAGCGCCACGACCAGCGATCGCAGGAAGTCGACGCGCGAGAACAAGCGCTCCACGCGGCGGACGCCATGCTGACCGCGCGCGAGGCGCAACTTCGAGCAATGGCGGAAGCTGCGCATGCGGAGCGGCAGCGTCTCGCCGACCGGGCCCACGATGTTGAATCGCAAGCACACGCTGCGGCAGAGCAGAGTGCGCTCATCTCGGCTGAGCGCGAGCGATTCATGATCGAGTCGCGCAGGCTCGCGGACGAGCACGCGGCCCTTGCAGCGCTGCGCGACGAATTGTCGGTGCGGGAGTCGCGAGCAGCCGCTGACGCAGCGAAAGATCGCGACGAGCTGACGACGACGCGCAACCGTGTTGCGGCGATCGAGGCTGAGCGTGAATCCGTACGAGCCGCGAAGCTCACACTCGAGCGCGACGCCGAAGCGATGCTCGAACGGCTCGCACTCGCCTCCGATGCAGCGGTCGCTCGCGACGCGGCGATCCAAAGTCTTGAGGAAGAGCTGCGTCGCGCGAAGCAGACTGAACTTGCGCAGGTCGGCGCACTGGAGAGTCGAATCGCGGAGCGCACTGCAGAGCTCGACGCTACGCGGCAGAGTCTCCAGCTTGCGGGCCACAAGCTCGCGGCGCTCGCCCAGTCGGTCGCGGATCAGGCGCCACAGCTCGAACGCGGGGCGGCGGCGATGTCGGTCGCGAGTGAGCAGGAGCGCAAGCTTCGCGAACTCGAGCAGCGGGTTCGGTCGCAGGCGGCGGGCGCCGATCGTCAAGCGCAGTTGGAGGGTCAGCTTGACGAGACGCGAAGCAAGGTCAACGTGCTTTCCGCGACGATCACGTCGTTGGAGACGAAGCTCCACGAGGCCGAACTCATCGCGGCCGAGGCGCTGGGCCGCTCCGAAGTCTTGGCGACGCAGATCAGCGAAACAAAAACGGTCGACGACTCGAATCAGCGCACGCTTGAGTCGCGCATCGAGGAAAAGTCACGTCGATTCGCCGAGGTCGGGAAACTCCTCAAAAAGCGGAAGGAGCGCCTCGATCAGGCGCGGGTGCTCCGTCGCGCTCAAGCGACACGCGACAGCCAGCGAAAGCGCGAGGCATCGGAGTCGGCGCACATTGGCGCACAGGAAGAGGAACGACTACTCAAGCGTCAGCGCGAGGAGCTTCGTCACGTTCAAGAAATGCTCGCGGCAAGCGAGCAGCGGCAGCTCAGTCGATCGATCCGGTCCCGCACGTTGATCGCGTCTGGTTGGTGTATGTTCGCTGCCGCAGCAGTCGCGGTTGGTTCTTGGTTCGCGGCCGCCGCCGTCTGGCCCGTGCCGTCGGTCGCCAGTGTTGACTTGGTCGCGAAGCTGCGCGATGGCGAGCGGATCACGCCGGAAGCTGGCACCGCGTGGCAGGCTGCTCATCAGGCGGCGCTCAAGGACGAAGCGTTCCGTTCCGTCGTGCAGCGCCGGCTTTTCGAGCGCGGCGTCAGCACGCTCGGTGGGGCGCACCAGATCGCCGCGTGGATGGACGGGATTCACGTCGACTCGGATGGCCCTGGCTCGATCCGACTCGTCGCGTCGGCACCTGATGCGGAGACTGCCATGATCGCGCTCGACACGGTGGCGACGACGATGGCGAATGAGTCGGGAAAATTGCTGCGCGGCCGAGGTGATCTTCCGAAGGCGACAATTGCGGGTAGCGCCGCTGTGCCCGGTCGCGTGACCTTTTCGTCACTCGTACCGCAAACGCCAGCCAACGATCGGCTCCAAGCTGCGGGAATGCTGTTCTCGGGCGTCGCTGGGCTGGGTATCGCGGGCGCTCTGGTCGTGTACGGACGTTTGGCGCGAGCGAAGCGAAAGTTCGACGAAGTTGGCGCGGTCTGAGAATTGCCGAGGTGGCAGCGAGCGATGCGCTTTGCTGCGCGTTCGGGATCTCGCGCGAACTCCTCAATCACCGACGAATCGAACCAGCGACGAAAGTCGCGTCGATGACCGGCCGATCGTTCGTGTGTCAGGATGACGCATCAGGCGGCGGACGCCGCACGGCACCACGGAAGGAGCCTGGAAATGGTCAATCGCTCTGGTCTGAGGCTCGTCGGTATCGACCGCGATGACTTCACGGAAGTCGAGCCCCCCGCGACGTATTTCTTTGCAGAGTACGTCGAGCAATTCAGGAACCGGTTGCCCGAGCATCCTGTCGATCCGATCCGTCTGGCGCTGGGAGCGCTCGACGATGTGAGTCGGCGAATGGAGGACCTCGCTCGCGACCTAAACGTCTTCGGACGTGCAGACGACGACACGGACCGTCCTCGCGCAGCGTGAGCAATCACGCGACGCGTTGGCCACGGACGGCCGACTTGGACGATTCCAACCGCCCGCGCTCTCAGCGTGGGCGGTTGTCACAACCGGACTGCTCACCACTCATTCGGCAAACAGCAGCATTCCGGCGAGCGCTGCGACGACGAGGACCAGCGGCACCGCGAACCGGAAACGGAGCCGCTGCAGCGCGACGGACGCGACGAGCGCGACTGCGACAAGTCCCGCAGCGTGAGGCTTCGCCGCAGCATTGGCGTTTGTTAGTCCAGCAAGTTCGACAAACAGTACCACCGCAGTCGCAGCGATGACTCCGCACACGGCGCAGGCAACGCCGTCTAGGAACGCGTGGATTGCCTTGCGCGCGACGAGGCGCTCGAAGAACTCGTGGCCAATGAGCGTGAAGGAGAACGCGGGCAGAAACATGCCGAGCGTCATCAAGAGCGCGCCGCTCAGCCCGCCACCGAGATAGCCGACAAACGTTACGAAGATCACCAGTGGGGCTGGCAACACGCCGCCGATCGCGAGTCCGTCGAGGAATTGCGACTCGTCGATCCATCCGTGCGTTCCAGTCGCCGCGTCGCGCACCACGGGGATGGCGGTGTATGCGCCGCCGAAGGTCACAAGGCCGCCCGTGAGTCCAACGGCGAAGAGTCTTGTCGGCGTGACCTGTGCTTCACCATGTTGACTCTGCGGCTCATGAACCGTTGGAAGCGCGCTGCGGAACGACGCGGCGCACGCGAGCCCTATGAGCAGCGCGACCCCAGCGGCAGTCGCGCGTCGGCGGGACGCCAACGACAGCCCTATCCCTCCGGCAAGAAGCGCGATCCAGAATGGCGCACCGATGGATTGGGTGAACGCCCCGAGCGCGGCGAAGCACCAAGCCCATGCGCGCAGTGAACGGGGTTGCCCCGATTCGCGTCCGACCTGTGGGACGATCGAGCGCGTGAGGCGAATGGTCGCAACGAGGACGAGTCCGACGACTGCTGCTTGCACACCCGCGAATGCGGCGCGCGCCAGATCGGTTCCGATGCCGGACTCCGTTCCCAAGCTCACGTACAGCCACGATGCGCCAAGCATCAGGACTAACCCGGGCAACATGAAGCCAAGTCCCGCAGCGAGCGCTCCGGCGCGGCCGCCCGCGATCATGCCCAGCCAGCAGCACAGCTCGTGGGCTTCCGGGCCCGGAAGCGCTTGGTAGACCGCGAGCGCACGGCGAAAGCGGTCGGCATCTACCCACCCTTCCCGATCAACGAGTTCGCGACGCAGCTCC
>JAWXCC010000225.1:0-14139 GCA_034440475.1 Phycisphaerae bacterium
AGCAGCGACATTTCCCCCTTGCTGGCTTCAGCCAGCAAGAAAGGGGAAATGGACTGGATGCAAGCAGCCCCTCACGCCCGCAGGGGCGTGACTAAAAAAGCAACGACATTTCCCCCTTGCTGGCTTCAGCCAGCAAGAAAGGGGAAATGGAGTGGATGAGGATCGAACTCACAACCTCCTCGATGCGACCGAGGCGCTCTCCCAATTGAGCTACCACCCCGTTTGGGAAGGCGGGGAGTATAGCGGTCGGTTCACGGAACCGCCACGCCGGGCAGCGTGGTCAGGGCGTGCGGAGCGTGGGGGTGTTCTGATCGAGGGCGCACCCCGTCTTCCCGACGGATCGCTACCCTCCGACCCTTCGCTGCCATGCCGAGTCCTGCCCCCGTACTCCGATGACGCCAACGACCCTTCTCATCCTCTATTGCGCCGTCGTGGTCGCCGCCTCGCTCGTGGGCGGATTCGCGCCGAGCCTCGTCACGCTCAGCCACCGCAGTCTGCAATTCGTCTTGTCGTTCATCGCTGGAATCATGCTTGGCGTCGGCTTCTTCCACATGTTGCCGCACGCGCTCATGCTCCAAGCCGAGAGCGGCAAGGCCGTCGATCACAACCTCGTAGATCCCATCATGCTCTGGGCTGTGTTAGGGTTTCTAACACTCTTCCTTCTTGAGCGCTTCTCGCACTTTCATCAGCACGAGCCGGTCCTCGATGACGCGGAACATGATCATGCTGACCGTGCTCATGGACATCCGCACGCGCAACGAGCGGCCGGGCAGGGTGGACGCGTAGGTTGGCTCGGTGCGCTCGCGGGCTTGGGCATTCACAGCCTCCTCGAAGGCGTCGCACTCGCAGCGAGCGTTGCGGTTGGTGCGGCGCATGCCGACGCAGCTGGCGCCGTACTCGCTGGGCTCGGTACGTTCCTCGTCATTGCGCTGCATAAGCCGTTCGACGCGATGACACTTGCCACGCTCATGCGTCGCGCCGGTGCGCCGCTCCGCGTGCGCGTGCTCGCAAACATACTGCTCGCTGCGCTCGTACCCGCAGGCGTCGGACTTTTCTGGGCCGGTGCGACCGGCAGCGATGTTGAGCCGATGGCGGCTATCGCGCTCGCATTCTCAGCGGGCATGTTCGTCTGCATCGCGTCGAGCGATCTTCTCCCTGAGCTCCAATTTCACCGTCACGATCGCGTCGGACTCTCGCTCGCACTCGTCATTGGTTTGGGGTTCGCGTACGGCCTCGGACGACTTGAGGCCTCGACGCACGTCCACATTGACGGATCGCATCCGCACGTACACGACCACGCGCACTAACCTCGACGAATCTTTTGCCGGAGAAACCCCCCAAAAATGTCCACCGAAAAGCCCATCATTCGGGTTGAGACGGTCTTGGCCGAACTCAATCGACTGCGCACCGACCTTGCCAAAGATCCCACCGACATCGAGTGGTTCACGCTGCATCACGTCTTCTGTTTCGTCAGCTATAAGACGGGCGAATTTCAGAAGTACCTCAATGAAACAGTGAAGCCCGGCGAGCATCCGGACGCATGAATCTCGTGGTCGTGTGTGGGGCATGAAGGCATAGCAGCGGGGACGTACGATGTTCCCCCCATGCCCGAATATAAGGCCACACTCAACTTGCCCAAGACGCCGTTCGCAATGAAAGCGAACTTGGCGCAAGCCGAACCGCAGTCGCAGAAGCGGTGGGACGAGATCGGCGTGTACAAGAAGCTACGCGAGAGTCGCGCGGGGAAGCCGCGGTTCGTGTTTCACGACGGGCCGCCATACGCCAACGGCTCGATCCACATCGGGCACCTGTTGAACAAGGTGCTGAAGGACATCGTTGTTCGAACTCGCCTCATGCAGGGGCTCGACTGTCCGTACGTCCCAGGTTGGGATTGCCACGGTCTGCCCATCGAGCACAAGGTGATGACCGAACTCGTCGAAAGCGGCAAGGCGAAGAAACTCGACGAGCTCGCACCCGATCATCGTCGCATGGCGGTCAGGCGCGAGTGCGCGAAGTCAGCTGAGAAGTTCATCAAGCTCCAGAGCGGACAGATGCAACGGCTGCTGACGCTCGGTGATTATGCGAATCCGTACTACACGATGGCACCGGCGTATGAGTCGGGCACGCTTGAAGTGTTCGCGTCGCTCGTTGATCGAGGCTTCGTGTTCCGCGACAAGAAACCAGTGCACTGGTCGATCGCAAACAAGACGGCGCTCGCCGAAGCAGAGCTCGAGTACGAAGATCGCGTTGACCTCTCCGTCTACGTTGACTTTGAAGCGGCTGATCGCGCAGCGGTCGAGCAGGCGTTCGGCGTCGAGCTGGATGTGACGCCATCATTCATGATTTGGACGACGACGCCGTGGACGTTGCCAGCGAACCTTGCGATCGCCGTGCATGAACGCAATCGATATAGCCTCGTGCGCATCGATGGCGCCGAGACAATCATCGCGAGCCAGCTTGTTGAGAAGGTCACGAAGGCGGCGAAAGCAGAGAAGGTCGAGGTGCTTGCTGAAGCCGACGGCGCGAAGCTCGTCGGTTTGCGCTATCGCCATCCGTTCGCTGTTGATGCCGGAGTACCGCGCGAAGGCGCGATCGTGCACGCCGAGTACGTGACACTGGAGGACGGAACTGGTCTCGTGCACACGGCACCTGGCCACGGTGCCGACGACTATCGCACTGGCTTGAAGCACGGGCTGCCTATCTATTGCCCAGTGCTCGAAGATGGCACCTATGACGACACGGTGCCGGAGTGGCTGCGCGGCATCGACATCTGGTCGGCGAATGAGCGCGTGGTGGAACATCTGCGCGACAGCGGGCACCTTTTCTTCGACCACAAGTTCACGCACAGCTATCCGCACGACTGGCGTTCGAAGACGCCGGTGATCTTCCGCGCGACGGAACAGTGGTTCATCGGCGTCGATCGACCGGGCAAAGCGGCAGGAGCGCTGTCAGCGGGCACAACGCTGCGCGGCGCGGCACTCGATGCCATCGAGCGCACCGTCGAATTCGTCCCCGCGTGGGGAAGGAATCGCTTGCGCGGCATGCTGGAAAGCCGGCCCGATTGGTGCATCTCGCGCCAGCGAGCGTGGGGATTGCCGATCCCCGCGTTCAGGCGCGACGATGGTTCGACGTTCATGACACCAGCGAGCGTGCGCGCTGTCGCGCAAGCGTTCGCGGCCCGGGGGAGCGACGCGTGGTTCCAGGAGACGCCCAACCAACTTCTCGCTGGTTACGACGTACGAGGAGATCCCGATGCGCCGCAAGGACTTGACGTCGCGACCCTCGAGAAGATGCACGACATTTTCGACGTCTGGTTCGAGGCTGGTAGTTCGTGGCATTCGGTGATGCGCCAGCGGCAGCTCGGATTCCCGTGCGACCTCTATCTCGAAGGGAGCGATCAGCACCGCGGTTGGTTCCAGTTGTCGTTGCTGCCTGCGCTTGGTGTCACGGGCGAACCGCCGATGCGGCGCATTCTCACGCACGGCTTCATCGTTGACAAGCACGGCAAGAAGATGTCGAAATCGATTGGCAACACGATCGACGTCGAGGATCTTCTGAAGGATGTCGGCGCTGACGTGGCGCGTTGGTGGGTGTCGAGTCTCGCGTTTGAAGACGACATCAAGGCTGATCTTGAGTTCTTCCGCGTCTCGGGCGAGAGCTATCGCAAGGTGCGCAACACGATTCGCTTCTTGTTGTCGAACCTAGATGACTTTCAACCGAGGACGACGGAAGAGAAGGGCGATTACGTCGAGCCGCGCTCGCTGGCGCCGACGTCGCTCGATGCGTGGGCGTTCGGCGAAGGAGTGAAGCTCGAAGAGACGGTGCTCGGCGCGTATCAGGCGTACGACTTCCGCTCCGCGCATCTCGCGATCTACGACTTCTGCAACGAGACCATGTCGGCGACATACTGCGCGGCGACGAAGGATCGACTGTACTGCGATGCCAAGATGTCGCCGCGACGTCGCGCGACGCAATCGGTGATGTGGGAGATCGCGGACACGCTGGTGCGACTGCTCGCGCCGATCATGCCGCACACGTCCGACGAAGCGTTTCGCGCGCTGTGGAAGTCTGACGGTCGCTGCGTGCACATGGAGACTTACCGCGGTCTCGCGTCGCTCGGGGCCACCGTGGATGCGCGATGGCCGCAGGTGATGCAGGCGCGCTCGGTGGCATTCGAGGCGCTCGAACAAGCGAAGGCGCAAGGGATCGAGAATCCGCTCGATGCAGAAGTGGTGCTGCCCGATGCGAACGGTGATCTCAAGCCTTTTCTCGCGGATCTGCCAGATCTTCTCGGTGTTAGTCGCGTGACGCTTGAGCCAGCGGCCACGAGTTACAGCGTGCGCGACCTTCGAAACGAACCGCGCTGTGATCGAAGCTGGAAGCGCGACATTACGGTGAAGACGCGTTCTGACGGTGGGATGCTGAGCGATCGAGACGCGCTCGCGGTTGGGGTGTAGGCAGTAGCCAGCCCTGCGAGTGCGCGCACCGTCTTGGGCGCGCGGTACGTTAGAGGGTGAATGAACGGTGCCGTCGATGGCCACGAGCAGCACGATCTGTCTCACGACACCGTCGATCGTATGTCGCGCTCGACCGAGGTGCTGTACGCGGTCATCATCACGCTCACGTTTACCGCAGCGGTGGAAGTGGCGTCGTCGCGCACGATCGAGGTTGGTCCGCTCGTTCTGGGTATTCTGGGTTGCAACCTCGCGTGGGGGATCGTTGACGGTGCGGTGCACGTCTTCAGCCGAATGCTGGAGCGCGGGCGTCTCTTGCGGCTAGTGCACGCTGTGCAATCAGCGGCTGACGATGTCTCCGCCGCCGGCGTCGTGCGTGCAGCGCTGCCGCACGCGATCGATCCGGTGGTGACGGCGGCGGAGCGACTTGTGATTGCGCGGCGACTTCGCGCGATGGAGCCACCGGCGCGACCGCGGCTTCAGTCAAGCGACATCATTGCCGCCGCGTGGGTGTGCGGAATCGCCGTTGCGTCGACGGTGCCGCTGATTGCTCCGCTCGTCCTGATCTCCGATCGCTTCTGGTCGCTCCGAACGTCGAACGTCGCAGCGATCGTGATGCTGTTCCTCGCTGGCCGTGCGCTCGGCCGTCATGCGGGCGGCTCGACCTGGCGGTTCGGTCTTGCGATGGTGGGGGTTGGCGTTGTCCTGAGCGCGATCGCGGTTTTCTTGGGCGGTTAATCGGTCGGCGTGTCGTGCTGTCGCCACCGGCTGATAGGCAACTCGGCCAATGGGGCTGACGTACCGCGCGATCGCGTCGCATCGCGACTACAACTTGACCGCAATTCGACCGAGCCACCTTCGTTGCGAGATGCGCTGCGGCGGAGGTCTCTGCCCGGCTGACGCGCGGAGAGCCGTTCTTGGACGTCGACCTTCCCGGTTGCATCGCAGGCGATCGACTCGCGTGGGAGCGATTCGTCCGCTCCTCTGCGGCCCTCATCCGCGCGGCGGTGCGGCGAGCCCTCAGCGTGCGCGGGGTGTCGGCCGACGAGATCGATGATCGTATGCAAGAGGTCTACGTTCGGCTGCTGCGCAATGACTGCCGCATCCTCCGTACCTTCGACCCCGCTCGCGCGTCACTCGCAACTTGGCTGTCACTCGTCGCTCGCACCACCGTCCACGAGCATGAGCGCCGGCGTTCGCTCAGGCTGACGTCGGTCGCGTCGGTGCCTGAACCCGCCGCGCCGCAGGAGCCTGCGCCCGGCCCAGACCACGGGCCGACAATCCCATGGGAGTGTCTTACTGGTCAGCAGCGGTCCGTGCTGGAGATGCTGTTCGACGAGGGGTTGTCGGTGCAGCAGGTGGCGGGACGGCTCGAGGTCGATCCCCAGACTGTCAGAAGCGCGAAACACAAAGCGCTCACCCGCCTACGAAAACTCCTCGACCCCGAACGCAGGGGCGACGCCGACGAGTGACGCACGACGCCGCGCCCGCACGGAGCTGCGATGCACCTGCCACAATCGTCGACCCAGTCGCTGGCATTCCCATCATCCTCGTCGACACCTTCCAGCGGCTGCGCCAATCGCGGTCTCCGATACTGATTGCCTTGACGCTGGCGGAGCTCGTGGCGGCGCTCGTCCTGCTACCCATCGGGGCGGCGACGACCGACTGGCTGGTCCGCCGCACCGGCCGATACGCAGTGGCGAATGAGGACCTCGTTGGATTCATCCTGTCACCCATCGGAGTAGCAGTGCTGCTGAGCAGCGCTGTCGCGATCGTCCTTGCCATTCATCTCGTTGCGGCCACGACCATTATCGCGTCCTATACCGCGAATTCGACGTGTCGCGGTGCTGGCGTTCTTGCGTTCTTCGGAGCGATTCGCCGATTGCCGGTACTGATCGAACTCTCTGTGCGACAGGTTGTGAGCGGCGCGATTTTCGTGGCACCCTTCGTGGCCGTGGTCGGTCTCGATGCCGCTGTGCTTGCAATCGCGGTACGCCCCGCGCGAGGCCATGCGAACGAGCGTGTCGCTTCTCCGCGGGCAACTCCGTTTGGTCGTGCTCGTGCGAATGGGTTGGTGGGCCGCTTGTGCTGCGGTTGGGCTCGCAGGTCTCGCTATCGCCCGCGCGATTGGCGAGGCAGTGCTTCGGCAGGAGTTCGCCAGCGTCGGTGCCACCGCGCTTGCCGCTGCGGCGGTGCTACTGCTCTATGCCGCAGTGACTGCAATCACAGCGCTCGTTGCCCGCGGCGGAGACGCGCTGGTCATCGTGGCAATCTGGAGATCGGCGGCAGGCGGCGACGGTATCGATCGGTCGGATCCGGGCGCCTCTCTTCTCGAACCGTCGCCATGGTCGCGGTTGATTCTGCTCACGACGATGGGTGCGGCCACAGTCGCTGCCGTTCTTGGCACTGTGACCATCCTTGAGTCGATTCATGTACCTATCAAAGTGGAGATCACCGCGCATCGCGGTGCCGCAGCGGTCGCGCCGGAGAACACGCTTGCAGCGATAGAAGCCGCAATTACTCTCGGGGCCGATCGCATTGAGATCGACGCGATGCACACCACCGACGATATCGTGGTCGTATTCCACGACACAGACCTGCGTCGGCTCGTTGGAGATCCGAGACGCGTCAATGAAATCACGCTCGCGGAGCTTCGCGTGATTGACGTCGGCACTTGGTTTGGCGTGGCGTTCGCTGGCGAGCGAATTCCGACTATCGAAGAAGTCGTCAACGCCACTCGCGATCGAGCGGCGCCAACATCGAGCTGAAAGTCAGTGGCGACGAGCGCGCTTTGGCCGCCGCAGTCGCTGCGATTGTGAAGGCTCGGCAAGACGAGCCTCGATCGTTGAAGCGGTCGACGGCAGTGCCCGAGATCATCGTCACATCACTCTCGATGCGAGCGCTCGCGGTGGCGCGGCGTGCAGATCCTTCGATCCGCATCGGTCTGATCGTAACGGCATCAACGGGGGACCTCCGTCGTCTCGATGTCGACCTGCTGGTCGTCGACTCAAGGTTGGCGTCTTCGCGTTTCTTAGCACGTGCCACAGCCGCTGGCCTCCCGGTCACTGTATGGAACGTGAGCGACGCCGATCAGTTCACCCAACTCGCGCTCCGCGGTGTTTCTGGCGTAATCACCCCCGACGTGGAACCAATGCGGGTGAGGCTGATTGAGCTAGGGAAGCTCGACGGAATCGAGCGGCTCTTGCTCGCGGTGCGCTCGCGACTTTTGGGGCGATAGGTACCATCCCCTCATGCCCCGATTCACCAAACTCATCGCATCGATCGTTCTCGTCTCTTCCGCAACGTTCTTGGGCTGCGCCAACAATTCAGCGACACGTGCGCCGATGTCTGCCACCACCACGAAGGCGGAGCAGCAGGCCATGACGCCCGACCAAGCCGTGGCGCGGCTCGCCGCTGGGAACAAGAGATTTGTTGCGGGTCAGAGTGAGAACCGCGACTATGTGGCGCAGGCGCGGACCACCGCCAGCGGTCAGTACCCATTCGCGGTGGTGCTCTCGTGCATCGATTCGCGTGCTGCGCCTGAGATCGTGTTCGATCAGGGGATCGGCGACGTATTCGTGCCGCGCATCGCAGGCAACTACGTCCAAGCTGACATTCTCGGCAGCATGGAGTTCGCAACCAAGGTTGCTGGCGCGAAGGTCATCGTTGTAGTCGGACACAGCGAGTGCGGTGCCGTCAAGGGCGCGTGCGACGATGTCCAGCTCGGCAACCTCACCACGGTCATTCAAGCGATCCGCCCCGCAGTGAAAAGCGTCCAGAACGTATCGGGCGAGCGCAACTCTTCAAACCACGAGTTCGTACGCGAAGTCACCGTGAAGAATGTGCAACTCACGGTCGAGAAGATCCGAACCGATAGCCCGATCCTTCGCGAGTTGGAGCAATCTGGTCAGATCAAGATCGTGGGCGCGATGTACGACCTCGCCACCCGCGAGGTCGTGTGGCTGAACTGACTACGCCCGCAGCCCTTCGGAATAGATGCTTGCGAAGCGAGCGAATGACATCGGGCGCGACGGTCATGGTCGCGGCCCAAGGCTTGGCTGGATTCGCTGGCGCCGCCTTGGTGCCGACGCTTGTGGCGCTCATTGCTAGTCATTACGGCGGAAAGCAGCAAATACAGGCTGTGGGTTTGCTCGGCTCGGCTCGTGCAATCGCGGGCGTGCTCGCATTCGTCATTGTCGGTTTCGTTGCGGCAATCAACTGGCGCCTCGCGTTTGGCCTGCTCATCGTGCACGCCGCCGCCATCCTCCTCCTCAGCTTCAAACTCAAGTCCGCTGAACCGAAACCAGAGGTCAAGATCGACGCCTTGGGTGTCGTCCTCTCTGCCGTCGGCGTCATCCTCATCAGCTTCGGCTTCAACAACATTCGCAACTGGGGCGTGCTGCTCGCAAGTCCGTCGGCCCCGTTCGATGTGGTTGGGGTGTCGCCAGCGCCGATCATGATCGTCGTCGGAACAACGATTGTTCTTGCGTTCTTCGCGTGGTCGCACCGGACCGCGCGAGCGGGAAAGACGCCGCTTTTGGCCCTCCAAGTCGTCGATTCGGGGAGGGAGTGGGCGGCGGTGATCGCGCTGTTCATGATCGTGATGTCGGAAGCGGCTATCAACTTCTACGGTGCCGCTGTACATCCAGATCATCCAAGGTGGCTCCAGCATGGCGACGTCGATCACGATGATGCCATTCATGCTGACGGTGTTCTTCACCGCCATCTTGATCGTTCGGCTCTACGACCGATTCACCCCACGACAGATCGCCCGCTTCGGATTCGCGCTCGTATTGGTCGGCACGCTCTGGCTCGCCGTTGTCGTTCGGAACAACTGGAGCGTGGCACCAGTCATCCTTGGCCTCATCACTGTCGGTCTCGGACAAGGCGCGCTCGTCACGCTCTTGTTCAACGTGCTGGTGACATCGTCGCCGAAGGAACTCGCTGGCGACGTTGGCTCGCTTCGCGGCGTGACGCAGAACCTTGCGGCCGCCGTCGGCACCGCAGTCATGGGAGCGCTCGTGGTGAGTGTCCTGAGTATGGGCGTCCTGCGCTCGGTGAATAACAATCCGCTGATCACGGAAAACATGACGGCCGAAGTGGATCTCGACAGCATCAACTTCCTGAGTAACGAGCGGCTGAAGGAGCGTTTCGAGAGCGCCGACGTCACGCCCGCGCAGATTGGCGAGGCAGTGCGAATCAACTCAGAGACTCGCCTCAGGGCGCTCCAGGTCGGCTTCCTCACCCTCGCGGGATTGGAGTTGCTCGCGCTCGTGCGGTGTAGTTGGCTGCCGAACTACAGGCCCGAGCAGATTCCGAGTGGATCGTCGAAGACGACAGCGAAGGCCTGAGTCCCTAACAGCTTCCTAGATGTGACCTCCAATGACCAAGCCCAGACTTCTCTTCCTTTCGCTTGGCGGGACCATCACGATGGTACCGACAGACTCTGGCGGCATCGCCCCGAAGCTCGGCGCGGCGGAGCTCGTGAAGTCAGTGCCAGCGCTGGCGGATATCGCGCAGATCGACGCCCGATCGCCCTTCAAGTTGCCGAGTTCTTCGCTCACGACCGCGAACTTGGTCGAAGTGGCTCGGCTGATCGAGGATGGATTCAAGTCTGGTTTCGACGGCGCTGTCGTGAGTCAAGGCACGGACACGATCGAAGAGTCTGCCTTCATCCTGGATCTTCTGATCGATTCGGAGAAGCCCGTCGTGATGACCGGTGCCATGCGCGGCGCCGATTCTCCGGGCGCGGACGGACCAGCCAACTTGCTGTCGTCCGCAATCGTGGCGGCGTCGCCCGACGCCCGTGGTCTCGGCACGCTCGTCGTCTTGAACTACGACATTCATGCCGCACGCTTCGTGCAGAAGTCTCACACCGCGTTGCCCTCGGCGTTTCTCTCCCCGCTCGTCGGCACGCTCGGCGTGGTGGCAGAGCGCGTCGCTCGTTTCTATGCCCGCGTAAAGCGGAATCCTTCGCTTCCGAGCGCTGGTGGTCCGCCGGTTCCGATTGCACTGGTCAAGGTCCCGATGGGGGACGACGGCCGGATTCTGCGCACGCTTCCGGATCTCGGTTTTGCTGGCGCAGTGATCGAAGGCATGGGTGCGGGGCATGTGCATGCAGATGTCGCGCCGATCCTCGGTGATCTCGTCAAGAAGATCCCCGTCGTTCTCGCCTCACGGGCCATGACTGGACCGGTGTTTACGCACACGTACGGATACCCCGGCGCCGAGATCGACCTCATCGACCGCGGCCTCGTGCCAGCAGGCTACCTCTCGGGTCTGAAGGCACGTCTTGTCCTTGGACTCTGTCTGAGAGGCGGAGCGAGTCCTTCCAAAGTGCGCGACGTATTCGCGCCGTATCAATGAGGCGACGAAGTTGACGTACGGAGAACGACCAATGTCAAGAAGACACCTGCTCCGCCGGTACGGCCTCGATCGCATTCGATTCGCCGCAACCGATCTATGGGCCGTGTGCTTGGCGGGGAGTGCCTGCGCGGCGTTGGGGGCTCAGTCGGCTCCCCCGGATGCGCCGACCCCGGCGTAACGCCGACCAACGAACCCGCCGTCGTGCCCGCGAGCGCGCCACACCCGTACATCAATCCAGACTATTCGCTGCCCAGCGCGGGCGGGTACGGCGACTTTGGCTTCTCACCCGGTGACACGCCGACGGACACGCTGAGCGAACTCGAAGATATCTACGCTGCCCGCAAGGGAACCTTTGACCTGTCGTTCGTTGAAGCACCGCTCGATTTTCTGGTCAACAGTCTTGAGAAGCTCAACGCCGAGACCGGCATCCGCTTCGGTCTTGCGTACACGCAACCGTTCCAGCAGGCGAGTGGCGGTTCGGGCACCCGATGGGGCCAATCTGGCGACCTCGACCTCATGCTCAACTGGACGCTGTTGGGGCGAGGGACGCGCGATACAGGTCAGCTTGTTCTCGCGGGCGAGTACCGCTTCGCAATTGGCGTGCAGCCGCCGTCTGCATTTGGGGGCGTGCTCGGCACGCTTACCAATACCACCGGGGGCTTCAGTGATCGCGGTTGGGTCATGCGCGACGCGTACTGGCTCCAGCGCCTCTTCGACGATCGTCTTCGTGTCTTGATCGGGCGCGCCGACCCAGCCGACTTCGTCGGCGGCACGCGCATGCAGAGTATTAACAACTCGTTCCTCAACCGGGCGTTCTCGGCGAATGCGTCCGTCGCATACCCGGCGGGGCATGGTCCAACTGCGAGATTCTCGATCATCCCGTGCGACCTGTTCTTTTTCACCGGCGGTGCATCGAACGCATACGGTCGCTCCGATGCGAGCGACACCGATCCCGTCGGACAGCGGTGTATCGCTCATCCTTGAGCAGGACATCGGCGAATCCCTGCTCGTCTTCGGGCGGTACGGCTACGCTGACCGAGCTATCGCGAACGTGCGGAACATGGGTCAGCTCGGACTCGGGGTACGAGGTCTCTTCGGCAGTCCCGACAACCTGTTTGGATTCGCGGGGGGTATCGCGGAACCCTCGGGCGATCGGCGTAACGAGGGGGTCTTCGAGGTCTTCCAGCGTTGGCAGGTCACCCGCCATACACAGTTCACCGCTGGGGCGCAGTTGATCATCGATCCGAGTAACTCCCCGGATGTCGACACGTTCGGCGTCTTCTCGCTCCGCCTCCGCGTGGCGTTCTGACGAAGGGCGTTCGCGTAGCGGTACCCATGTCGGGCAAAGATCATGAGCCCGACCGGGGATGCCTCGGGCCGCGGCGCTCTATAGCCGAAGTTGACCCTCCCCCCGTTTCGACTGAATCGGGATTGGGGTGGCGATCGGCTTGGGAAGGACATCGCGCGTGACGGAGCAACCATCGAGACCTCGAATGCCAGCGTGTCCGGAGCTCATTGAACTCGCGGCCTGGCGCGACGGACGCCTCGCCGACGAAGCTCTGGCACAGTTCGAGGTGCATCTGGCGCGATGTGACGAGTGCAGGGCCTTGCTGCTCGGGGTCCGTGAAGAGGAGACGGATCGGGCAGCAACCGACGACCCGCGGGCCGTCGAGGCCTCGATTGCTCGAGCGATCGCGATCTTCGGTGCAGTTGGCGAGGAGGGAGTCGACGGGGGGACTGGTGGCGCGGCGCAGAGCTTGAGCTTCGGCTCGCGCGGACGTCATCACCGCTACGCCTACGCGGGACGGGTCGCTGTCGCTGCTGCCGCAGGGATTGCACTCGCCGTCGTCGGATACCGCGTTGGCTCCGCGGTGGGACCACTGGTCCGAAAAGGAGAGCGGACCATGGTTACCACCTCGGGGGTTACCACCTCGGGGGTTACCACCTCGGGGGTTACCACCTCGGGGGTTACCACCTCGGGGGTTACCACCTCGGGGGTCTCGGCGGCGGAGCTGCCGTTCATGATTGTCGACGCGGGGCCATCGAGTCCGACCGTGCTCGATCTCTACCTCGCCCTTGATTCGCATGATTCACATGATTCGCATGGGGAATCGCGTCCATGAAGCATCCCATTCCCAGCCGCATGCTCAGCATCGCGCTCGGCGCGTCGCTGCTCTTCAACGTCGCGGTCCTCTTTGGTTTCGCCGCGTCCAGTTCAGCGCCCGCTACCCCGAGCACTCCAGCCCCTAGGCTCCCTGCTGACCCTGCTGGCGGAACGCTCGCGGGCCTGGGCAAGGAACTCAACCTCGACGAGGGACAGCGCTCGAAGCTCGCGGCGATCGAAGGGCAACGGGAGGAGTCCGTCGACGTGTTCGGTGGTGGCAGCGCGGTCATTCAGCAGCGACTCATCGACGCGCTCGGCGAAGAGCAACCCGATATCAGCCAGATCCACGACCTCGTAAATCAGCAGGCCGAGCTTGACCGCCAACGCCGACTCGCGGACGCCGATCTTTTGGAGCGGTTCTTTCGGTTGTTGACCCCGCCCCAGCGAAACCGGCTGCACCAGAAGCTTAAGGAGAAGCTCGGCGGCGAGCCCGGCGGCCGACACCCCGGTGGGCCGCCACTGGCGGTTCTTCGCCGATTCGACACCAACCGCGACGGCCGCTTGGACTCCGCAGAGCGACATGCCGCCGAAATAGCCCTTCAGATCAAGCAGGGCGAGCTTTTCCGCGGCGGACTCTCACGACCGCCAATCTGGCCTTGGTTCGACGCCGATGGCGACGGCCGTCTCAATGACGACGAGCGGGCCGAGCGCGATCGCTTCGTGCAGGCGCACCCGCCAAGGCGGGGGCCTGGCCGCGAGGGCGAGGGACGCGAACGACCGCCTGAGTCGCGCTGAACGAATTCGCGAGAAAGTTCCCATTGCGCCACCCGGCGGGATTTCGCGGTATGCTTCGCGTCATCAGGGAGTGGTCGGCTAAGTGGCCGATGCACAGAGCCTGCAGTATCGACGACCGGCCTTGCCCGAGTTCCTGCCGCGTTTACTGATTCTTTTTCGAGTGCTCGGGCTGAGGTTTGATTCAGATGAAGATGTACGTCGGTAATTTGTCGTTCAAGATGAGCGAGGACGAGCTGCGCGACCTTTTCGCTCCGTACGGCGAAGTTTCCTCAGCGTCGCTGGTGATGGATCGTGAGACGGGTCGCCCGCGTGGCTTCGGCTTCGTGGAGATGCCCGACGACGGTCAGGCGAAGACCGCGATCGACGCGATCAATGGTAAAAACATCGGTGGCCGCGACCTCGTCGTGAACGAGGCTCGTC
>JAWXCC010000226.1:0-35337 GCA_034440475.1 Phycisphaerae bacterium
GCGCCGGCGAGAGGCATACCGCGCTACGACGAGGGCGAGCCCGGCGAGCCAGAGCCAGTGAAACGCGAGCGGGTTTTGGAATTCAAGTCCGTTCACGTCAGTGTCCGGAAGCGAGTGGAAGCGAGGAGGAGATCAAAGAACGCCATGAGTAGCGCGAGCGCGAGGAGTGGGGGCAGCGTGACTCCGGCGATGCGAAGCGGCTCGACGGCGAAGTCGGCGTACTGAAGGTAACGACGAGCTTCGGTCTCGGTGCGTTCGAGTCGATCAATCTCGGCGTAAATCGAACGAAGGCTCTGGGTATCGGTGGCGCGGAAGTAGCGACCACCAGTCGTCTCGGACATCTTCTTGAGAAGGTCTTCATCGATGCTAACATCGACCTTCTCGAGAAACGTCCGGCCGAAGACGTCGGTCACGGGATAGGGGGCCTTTCCACGGGTCCCGACGCCGATCGAGTAGATCTTGATGCCGTAGGCTTGGGCGAGTTCCGCCGCTGCCAGTGGATCGATGTCGCCGGAGTTGTTCTCGCCGTCGGTCAGCAGCACCATGATGCGACTCTTCACCTTGGGCGCGTTGTCGTCGGCCAGCGCCGGGCTTGACGAAGAGTCCGGTGAATTCCGTGCTGCCACGTCTTTCAGTCGCTCGACGGCCAGCGCAACCCCGTCGCCGATCGCAGTGCCGTCCTCTTGTGCGGTCCGCGCGACGGCGAGCTCGCGCACGCCAGCAAGAAGGTGATCGTGATCGAGGGTGAGCGGGCAGATACCGTCGGCGTTCTTCGCGAACGTCACCGCGCCAACCATGTCGTTCGGTCGTCCACCGAGCGTGCCATCGCCGGCGACGAAGTCGTTGACGACGCTCTTGAGCACGGTGAGTCGATCGGTCGGCTCGTTGTTGATTGAGAAATCCATCGCGAGCATCGAACTCGAACGGTCGATCACGAGTTGAATCGCGATTCCTTCGACGCGGACGCGCGTCTGGCTATCGGCTTTCACCGGCCGGGCCAGCGAAATGACGACGAGCGCGATCGCGCCGGAGCGGAGTGCAATAGGTAGCCAGCGGAAGCGAGCGAGAGCGCTTGAGCCTGCTGCGACTAGGAGCGCTGCGTCGGGGTGCGCCACCGTCGCGCGCTGACGTCGCCACCACGGCAGGAGCGCGAGCGGGAGCAGAAGGAGAAACCAAGGTTGGAGCAGCGTATAGGTCACGCAGGGGCTTCCTGATTCAGGTGCGGCGGTTTCGCGTGTGGAGCGTCGGCGAGCGGAAGAGGTGATTCCGCTGTCGCGGCCGACTCGCGGACAAAGCTGCGTGCCTGCGCGATGCTGTCGGCGCAGTGCGCGGCGCTCGGTCGCTCGCCACCAAACTTCACCATGTCAGCGCCGCGGAGGAATCCCGCGAGGAGTGTTTGATGAACATCTGCGACGGCGCTCGATCGACGCGCCTCGCGCAGAAACTCGGGCGTCGTGAGCTCGGGAGCGCGAATGCCGTAGCGGCGTTCGACGTAGCCGCGCACGATGTCGGACAACACCACGAAGTACTCGTGGACCTGACCGGTTGCGGGCAGATTGCGGCGCTCGAGTTCCGACAGTTCCGACATCGCCCGCTCGTGCGCCGGGATGAGTCGCGCGGCCTTCGCGCCGCGACGCACGAAGTACCACAGCGCGACGAGTCCGGCGACGATCGCCACGCCGATGCCCGCGATCGTCGCGGTGCGGCGCCAGTCGCGCGGCAAGTCGATGTCGACGACGCCTTTGATGTCGCGGAACTTCTTCGGATCGTCGTCGCCTTGAAGCAGGCTCGTGACAGTCACGGGTATCGCATCAACGTGCAGCTTCGCTGCGTCGTCACCAGCCCCAAGCGGTACGTCAATCGCGGGGATCTCAAGCGTGCCGGTGTCGAGCGTCGACAACGCGAACGCGACGCGCCTTGGGCCGTCGGCTCGTGCGGGCTGCGGTATCGGTCGAACGTCGAACGGGCCAAGCGTGGCAGGGAGTGCTGGGGGCACCGCATTGTCGCCCGTGGTCTCGATCGTCAGCGTCAATGTCTGCCCGGCTTCAACGGAGTCACGGTCCACGGTCACCGTCATCGTGGCACCGTTCGCTTCAGCACTCCGCGTGATCGCCGGGCCGGGTGCAACGGGCGCGCGGGAGCACGCGACGGCGAGCGCTGCGACCGCGATGGCCATGCTGGTGCCAACCCGTGAGGTGATAGTCGAGAGATGCGTCATCGCGCTCTCCTCGATTCGCGATGGTGAAAGTACGTCGTCAGCGGCTCGACGAAATCATGACCGGTCGTGAGGTCGATCGGCTCGATGCGCATGCGGCGGAATGCCGTGATGCGACGCTCGTTGCGATCGCGCGCGAACGACGCGTAGCGCTCGCGCACCGCGCGACTGCTGGTGTCGAGCGTGAAGCGCCGTCCGGATTCGAGATCATCGAACTCCACAAATCCGACATTCGGTAAGTCATCTTCACGAGCGTCACCAATCCGAATCGGAATGACGTCGTGCCGTGCCCGCGCCAGCCGCATCGGCTTCTCCCAGCCCTCGGTCAGGAAGTCGCTGAGAACGAACACGACGGCGCGACGGCGAAGGACGCGGCGCAGTTCGTCAAGCGCGAGCGCGAGGTTGGTGCCGCGCCCTTGCGGCTTCAGCGACAGAATCTCGCGCACGATGCGCAGGACGTGACGTGACCCCTTGCGTGGCGGCACGAATCGTTCGATCCGATCGGAGAAACAGAGGAGCGCTGCTTTGTCGTTCGAGCGCACCGCAGAGAAGGCGAGCGTGGCGGCCACTTCGGCGGCGAGTTCGCGCTTCATCTGCGCGCTCGTGCCGAATGAGAGCGAGCCGCTGAGGTCGACGGCGAGCACGACAGTCAGCTCGCGCTCTTCGCGAAAAAGCTTGACGTGTGGATCGCCGACGCGGGCGGAAACGTTCCAGTCGATCGAGCGAATGTCGTCGCCGAACTGGTACGGCCGAACTTCCTCGAACTCCATACCGCGGCCACGGAACGCGCTCTTGAATTGGCCAGCGAGCGCCTCGCTGACGAGATGCGAGGTTCGGATTTCAATCCGCTTGATCTTCTTGAGCAGTTCGGCAGAGAGCATGGGTGCGCTGCGACTGGAGGCGGAAACGCGGGGTGTTACGACGCAACATTACGGAACCGGCACGTGCTCAAGCAGCAGGCGGACGATGTCGTCGGTCGATTTCTCCTCGGCTTCCGCTTCATAGGACAGCGTAAGGCGATGCCGAAGGACGTCGGGTGCAACGTCCTTCACGTCCTGCGGAAGGACGTATCCGCGTCCGTCAAGGAATGCTTTGCCTCGCGCGGCTCGCACTAAGCTCAGCGTTGCCCGCGGCGATGCGCCGTATTGCACGAGCCCCGTGATGGGCACGCGATGCGCGCTGGGATCGCGCGATGCACCGACGAGTTGCACGATGTAGTCTTTGATACGGTCGTCGACAAAGATGTCATCGACAACGGTGCGAGCCTCTGCGATCGACTCCGGACGCATCACCGGCTCGATCGCAGGCGTCGACGTCGTCTTCGCCATTCGATCGAGAATCTGTCGTTCTTCTCGGGGACTCGGGTACTTCACGACGAGTTTCAACATGAAGCGATCGACTTGGGCTTCAGGGAGTTGATAGGTGCCTTCCTGCTCGATCGGATTTTGCGTCGCGAGGACGAGGAACGGATCGGGAAGTCGGTACGTCTCGGTGCCGATGGTCACCTGTCGTTCTTGCATCGCTTCGAGAAGCGCGCTCTGCACCTTTGCTGGTGCTCGGTTGATCTCGTCGGCCAAGATGATGTTCGAGAAGATCGGACCCTTCTTCACGCTGAATTCGCCGGTGTTTGGCCGGTAGATCATGGTTCCTATCAGGTCAGCGGGCAGGAGGTCGGGCGTGAACTGGATGCGCTGGAAGCCAGTGCGAATTCCCGCCGCCAAGGCTGCAACCGCGGTCGTCTTTGCTAGGCCGGGCACTCCTTCGATCAGGAGATGGCCGTTGCACAAAACGCCCAAGAGCAGTCCGTCAAGCAAATCCTGCTGTCCGACGATAATCCGCTTCATCTGCTCTTGAAGGGCTCGAAACGGCTTGCTCGCTGCGTCTACCCGACCCTCAAGGGCCGCGACGTCGTGATGCGTGAAGGTGCTCATCGTGTTCTTTGTTGATGATGGTTGCGATCGTTCGCGCGTTGATATGAAGACGGAGTGGATCCGCCAGTAGACCACAGAGGATGCCGAGTCGCATCGATGCCGTCGAGTCGGAAACTGGCTACGTTTAGTCGGTCCATTCCACGTCGTCGGTGCCACTGGAATCCTGGAGCTGCTACCCGCGGAATCACGGTTTGGGGTATTGCTACCGGCATGACGAACCAAGGCTCCGCTCTCCCGCCAACTCCGCCCGCGATTTCATTGGTCGGCGTGGGTGTGATGGGACAATCGATCGGACGACATCTTCTTGCCGCTGGCTATCGCCTGCGGGTCCACAGTCGAACGCGGGCGCGGGCGGACGAGCTTGTTTCAGCCGGCGCGAGTTGGGTAGCGACGCCGCGTGAGGCGGCTGAAGGTGCTGACATTGTCGTCTCGATGGTGGGCTATCCGCACGACGTCGAGGAGGTGCATCTCGGACCAATGGGGACGCTTCGAGCGACGGTGGTTCCACGTCTCGTCATCGACATGACCACCAGCCAGCCAGCGCTCGCGGTGCGCCTGGCGGAGGAGGCCCAGAAGCGGGGAAGTGACGCGCTCGACGCCCCTGTCTCTGGCGGCGATGTCGGCGCCCGGAACGCCACCCTTTCGATCATGGTTGGAGGGTCGCCTACGGCCTTCGAGATGGCTCGACCCGTCCTCGAGCGGCTCGGTACGACGATCGTCCGGCAGGGCGGACCGGGGGCAGGGCAACACACCAAGATGGTGAACCAAATTCTCATCGCAGGCACGATGATGGGGGTCGCCGAAGGCCTGTTGTACGCGGCAAAAGCGGGCCTCGACCCGAATCGCGTGCTCGCGTCCGTCGGCGGCGGAGCGGCTGGTTCGTGGACGGTGCAGAATCTCGTCCCGCGGATTCTTCGGGGCGACTTCCAACCGGGCTTTTTCATTGAGCACTTCGTGAAGGACTTGGGCATCGCGCTCGAGGAGGCGACCCGGCTGGGCCTCGATCTCCCAGCACTCGCGCTGGCCAAACGCCTCTACGACGCGGCAGTGGCCGCCGGGTACGGCCAACTCGGGACTCAGGGTCTCTACCGGATGCTTGCGGAACGGCTGGGCATTCCGCTGAGCGTTCCGAGCTGAGAGCCCTTCCCAGGGCGGAGCGCTTCCAGTATCCTGCCCGGCTCGCTCTAAACAGGCACCGCTGGGTGTCGCGTCTAGGTTCCGCGTTTTTGGTCACTAGAAAGGTCTTGGGTCATGGCTACGGCGACTCCCTCCGTCAAGAAGGTCACGTTTACGATTACGAGCCTGCCGCGCATGGCATCGGCGACGAAGACGCTTCAGCGGCTCATGCGCATGAACCCCAAGACGCAGCGGACCCTCTCGAAATTGAGCAAAGTTCGCGTGAACACGTTGAACCAGCGAAAGCCCCGCGCCGGTCGCATTTGGCTGACCCGCGTTCCCGCGACTCGTCTCATCACGGTTGCGGTCGGCGAGACGTTCACGCTCACGATGACGCCGCAAATCGCGCCCGACGTCAAGAGCATCGAGAAGTACGTCAAGGTCAGCCACTAACACCCAGCCACTAACAGAACATTAGAGGCTAACACTACACTAGCGCCGCGTCACCTCTGCCGCGCCGACGACCAGCACCCAAGCGTCTGAGTCGGTGGGGCCGCCGGGCAGGATAGTTGCGATAGGTGTCTGTCCGCGGGCAAAGGGCAAGACGCCTTCGAACGACGCAGTGCGTCCGCCGCGCTCGACTTCGACGGCAATCGTTACGGCGAGAACGTGACCGATCCGATCGTGTCGAGCGACGATCTTGCAGACGCCCTTCTCGGTCGCAGCCTCTGACCTCACAATTGCTGTTTCGCCGATCCGCGCCACGACGCGCGGCGACCATGCGCGGCGAGCGTCGCTCTTCTGCGCGAGCGCCGCGGCGAGGTCCGACGGTTCGCCCCGAGCGCTGAGCGCCTGCGCGTCGCGTGTGAGCGCGTCGAGCGACGCGCGCGGCAGTTCGATCAATGTCACGCTCACTTCGGCGGCTAGCGGTGACTCTGAGCGAACTTGGGTCAACAGACGGCGAATCTTGCGGTGCATCACGGGCGTAGCGCTGACAACGAGTCGCGCCGCCTCGGTTGAGATGGTGCCGCGATCGCCGCCGTTCGTGTTCCAGCCGTCGGGGTCGACATGTTCCTGGATCAGGTCGATCAGCCGCGAAGTGCGCTCTTCGAGCGTCTCGTCCGTCGCTGTCACCGCGGTCGGCTGCACGGTCGCTGGTGTATCGGCGACGGTGAGCATCAACGTCGAATCGGTCAGGATGTCTGCCACGTCGTAGATCGCGAGTTCCTGCATCCGCGCGGCGGTCGTCCATGTCGTGAGGACGAGCTGTCCGGGAGCGGCGTCGACGATAGGACGTTCCGATTCGCGCCCGAGTGAGTAGGCGAGCGTCGACAGCGCGTCGAACAGTGAGACACCGCGCACAACGAGATCCAGTTTGTCCGTGCGATCGATTCCGATGCGCTCAAGGGCTGGCCAATCCGCGCGAACGGGCACTGTGCGCGACTCATTCAATTTCGCGATGATCGACTCAGCGCTCGCATCGTGCACTTCGATCGTGACTCGAGCTTCGTCGGCTGCGGCCAGCGCAGCAAGACTGCTCGACACCTCGATCTTGGGGGAAGGTGGCGCGGCATCGGGTGGCGCGATATGGCACAGGGCGGCGAGAACGGCGACGGGGAGGAGGGGCATGATGGGAATGGCGGGCATGACGGGCATGACGGGCATGGCGGGCATGACGTGCATGACGTGCATGACGTGCATGACGTGCATGACGTGCATGGTGAACCGGTACCGCCGCTCCGCGTTGCTGGCCTCGAGCAGGCTCGTGCGGCAGTCAGGGACGAGGGACGCGAAAGGGACGCGTCAGGGACGCGAAAGGATCGCGTTCCGGATCGGGACGACGAGATGCGGGATGACACGGTGCTCGGCGAGCCGCTCGGCGTGACCGCAGAGCGACGCGAAGACTGTTTTCAGGTCGTCGAGCGAACGGATCGGCCCCTGTCGCCGCACGGTGAGGAACACGCTGATGGGCTCTTGGTCACCCGAGGAGAGCATCATCTCGCCGCGCCCGGCTCGCGACTTGACTTCGAAGCTCGCCGAGAGATCGCCCGATTCGCTGAGGCTGATCGTGAGCGATGGCTGCACGTCGACCACGGAATCCTGCTGTCGGTCGACGAGCGCCGAGAGTGGGCTGTCGGCGAGCAGCGCCTCGAAGATGATCTCGTCGCGCGGGGCATCGGTTTCAAAGTCGAAGCCAAACACGAGTTCCAGCGAGTCGATGTCGAGCGGACTAATAGAGAGGTAATACGGCGCGACTTCGAGGATGCGGGTGTGCAGGTTGTAGGCGTCATCGAGCGACTGCGGATTCACGGCGCCAGAGCGCACCGAGGTCTGGCGCATCGCGACCCATGTGAACTGCCGGTCGAGTTCGGCTGTCTCGAGTGCGAGTTCACCTTCGAAGCGGCGAAATCGTTCGAGGCGCGGGAACTCGCGGCGCAACCGATCGAACATGTCGAGGACTGTCTCGCGTCGATCAGGCAAGTCGAGCTTGAGGCTGAGCTTCTGATTGACGTAGAAGTCGCTGCAGAGCGCGCCAAAGGTTGGTGCGACGGATTCGGCAGGCATCGGGGAAGCCTAGGGAACGCCGACGGGGTCGGGGCGAATTGGGCAGGTTGTGCACACTGTCGACAGCGCCCGGCTCGCGACCGCTGGCGTCACTCGCTGTTAGTCCGCCGATGTCGCGAAGAGCCAGCGCTCAACGGCATCGTGGTCTTCGAGTGTCGGCAGGACCCAGTCGGCACCGGACGCTACGAGGTCGTCGACGGTGAAATCCCCAGTTGCCACGCCCAGAGCGCGGCAGCCATTGAAATGGGCGCAATCGATGTCGTGCGGGGTGTCGCCGATGATGATGACTCGGGCTGGATGGGCAGGCTGGCCGTGAAGTTCGGCGACGCGGCGCATCGCGACGGGCGGCAAGGAGCGGCGATCGGGGCCATCGCCAGCAAACGCGCCGAGCCGAAAGTGGTCGGCGTCGTAGCCTGCGGCCGTGACCTTCATTCGTGCGGTTTCGACGTAGTTCCCGGTCAAGAGTCCAATCGTGATGTCGTCCCGCGCGTTGAGGCGCTGAACCAGTCCGAGCGCGCCGGGCATCTGCCGGAAGTGGGCTCCAGCGGCGATCCGGCGTGCGAGACTTGGCCCGTACACGCCCCGGAAACGGGCTTCGGCAGGTGGCGAGTCGTCGAGGCCGACTCTGCGGACCGCGTCAGCCCAGATCAGCGTGTCGAGACGACCCGCGACGGGGATGCCGTCGAGCGTGACCGCGTGGTTGGGGTAGAGATCCTTGAACGCATCGAGCATCGCGCCGACGCCGTCGCCGCGACCGCGGAGCAGGGTGCCGTCGATATCGAAGAGTACGAGGGGGCGAGTCATCGAGTCAGTGGGGAGAAAGACAACCGACTCGTTAGGCGACTGCGGCGCACATTTTCTTCGCGGCGTCAGTCAAATCCGTCGCAGTGTGCATTGATGGAATCTCGCGCTTCGCGCTCTCAAGAATTGTGCGTGCCTCGGCGACGTTCGTGCCCTCGAGTCGAACGACGAGCGGCACTTTGAAGCCGACCGTCTTGGCGCTCGCGACGATTGCCCGTGCGATCTTGTCGCACTGCATGATGCCACCGAAAATGTTCACCATGACGCCCTTCACTTTAGCGTCGGAAAGAATGATGCGGAACGCTTGAGTCACCGCCTCTTCGCTGGCGCTGCCGCCGACGTCGAGGAAGTTCGCTGGGTCGCCCCCATGGAGCTTGATGATGTCCATGGTGCTCATCGCGAGGCCAGCACCGTTCACGAGGCAACCGATGTTGCCATCGAGTGCGACGTACGACAAACCGTAGCGGTGTGCTTCGAGTTCAGCAGCGTTCTCTTCCGTCGGATCAAACATGGCGAGGACCTTCGCTTGCCGATAGAGCGCGTTGTCGTCGAAGTTGAACTTCGCGTCGATGGCGAGCACTCGACCCTCGGGGTAAGCGGCGCTCTGTGGTGTCACGACGAGTGGGTTGATCTCAACGAGGCTCGCATCAGAATCGCGGAAGAGCTTCGCGAGCTTCATGAACAAGTCGACCGCCTGTCCGTTCAGCTTGCCGCCGAGGCCGAGCGCGAACGCCATCTTCCGCGCTTGCCAGGGCTGCAAACCAACTGCGGGATCGAGCGGTTCCTTCAGGATGGCAGCGGGATTCCGCGCGGCGACGGATTCGATCTCAACGCCACCTTCCTTGCTTGCGATGAGCGTGTTTGTCTTGTTGGCGCGATCTACCAAAATCGCAACGTAGATCTCTCGTGCGATGTCGACACCTGCCGCGACGAGGAGACGCGTGACCTTCAGTCCCTCGGGCGGCGTTTGCGGACTCACCATTCGGTTCGTAAGCATGAACCGAGCCGCTAACTCTGCTTCGTCGGCGGTCTTCACCAGCTTGACGAATCCGGCCTTGCCGCGGCCACCAGCGTGAACTTGGGCTTTGATCACGATCAACGTTTCGCCAGTCGCGAGCAGGCGCTTGGTTTCTGTCACCGCGTCGTCGATGGTTTGCACCATGGCACCGGCGGGAACGGGAATGCCCGCGTCTGCGAGCAGTTGGCGAGCTTGGTATTCGTGGATCTTCATGAGGCTGGCTACAAACTTGGATAGCAGGCTGAACGGGGATCTCGACCGCGCTACAGCACGATTTCGACGATCTCGAAGCGCTTGGTTCCGCGCGGTAAGTCGACGCGCACGACTTCACCGATACGTGCCTTCATGAGAGCGACACCCATCGGACTTGTCGTGGTGACCTCGACGTATTCGAGATCGAAGCGACCGGTCGCCTGACCGACGAGCTTGTACATGTCCTCGTCGCCGCCCTCGATGTCCTTCAGTTTCACCACGGCACCGACGAACACCATGTCAGCTGGAATGTTCATGTCGCCCGCGATTTGTGCGGTGGCGATCCGCTCCTCGATCTCCTTCATCTTCGCGGCGTTCATCGCCTTGTCCTCGCGGGCGGCGTGGTACTCGGCGTTTTCCCGCAGGTCGCCGAGGGCGCGAGCGTCGCTGATGCGCAGGGTCAAGACCTTTTCCTGCGCGCGAAGCTCGCTGAGGAGCTTCTCGAGCTGGACCTTCTCTTCGGGAGTGATGAAGTTCATGACCGAGGGAACCCAAAAAAGTGGGTGAGCGGACGAGAAGTCGCGCGGTGGGGCCGGCGACGGTGCTACGAGGCCAGAGAGCGGCCAGCTGAACAGGGCGAACGAGGCACCCTCAAGGCCTTCGCCCGAGCGCCAAGGCCCAAAGTCGGACGCGAGCGTCGGACGCGGACATCGGACCGTCGGAACCCCGGGCGGCGATGAGGTCGGGCCCGCAGGATAACAGTGACGGTCGATCCTCGTCTTGCGAGCGGTCGCGCCCGCCCTCAGAGGGCGGAGGTAGAACTGTTGGGCTCTTCCTGGCGGACGAGGAGAACCGCCAACCCCGCCGCGATCCAACTTGGCACCGCGACCCACCAGCCGGTGAGGGCGAGCCGCCACTCCGCCTCGGAAGGCGGCTTCGGATTCGGCGCCGACAGCGCGTGGACTGCGGAGAGCGGACTCCAAGAGGCGATGTTCCACCAAGAATTCGAGAGTGCACTTGGGTCCTGAGGCGAGAAGGGGAGGGTCCCGCCGAAGAAGAGCGACGCAGCGGGCACGGCCGCTACGAAAACGAGAATCCCTAGCATTGCCGCTATGCGGCGCGTCCCCGCGCCGCGCTCGACTGGAATCGTCCCGATCACCACCAACGCAGTCGCTGCAACCGCCCAACCGGTCAGGCACAGGTCGATGGCGGCCGACCTGACAGGCACCCACGGAGTCACGAGTCGAAGCGGCCAAACGACGACTTGAGCGAGGGCGAGCAGTACAGCGAGGTCGAGGAGCGCCTGCCGGATCGGCCAAGCCCGTCCTGGTCCGCTGAGTCGAACCAGCGGCCACGCAAGGCAGATTCCGACGACGAGCGAAAGGCACATGAGCCGAACGCCCGGCGTGTACGAGGCGGCGTGGGCTTGCACGGGCGGACGAATACCGATCGACAAGAGCCAACTCGCCACGAGCCAGCCCGCAGCGAGAAAGATGAGTCCCCGCGGCGGGAGCGGCCTCGGAAGCTGGCGAGAGGGAGCGATGTTGAACGCTCGCGGTGCTGTAACCATTTGGACGTTTGCGGGCGTTTGCCAACAGCAGCTAACGCCGCGCGTCGGCGACCGGCGCGTCTGCGAAAGTGCTCGCCGATTCCTTCGGAGCCAGCGTGACGACGTCGAATCGCAAGTCGATCCCGCGTCCGCTTCCGTCGTCGATGCGCTTCGCGCTCGCCCAGAGTGCATCGAGGCACGCGAGCTTCCGCTCCGGCGGCATTTCGCCCAGCGTGCGGGCGTCGGGATCGCTCCCCCAAAGGATGCGCATGCCGCCTACGGTCACGAGTTCGAGCACCGATTCGCGGTTGAAGCGACTGGCGTCGATCGCGACAACACGACCGGTGTCCGCCGTGTCGGTGGCGCTCGCTGTTGCGCCGCAGGCAAACCAAGGACGATCGTGAACGAGTGCGGCGAGCCTGAGCCCGGCACGGATGTCTTGGCCGATCCACGCAGCGCCGGGCTCGGCCGGTTTGGGCATCGCCGGACCAGCGATGAGTGGCAGTCGGGGCCGCTCCCCGCTCGCGACGCCATCGGTCACGCGGTAGGAGAGCGGAAGTCGGCGGCCGCGGGCGTCGACGACGTGGTCTTCGTCGCCCGCGCGAATCAACGCGAACGGGACGAGGAACTCTCCAACGACGACAAGTTCATCGTTGGCGCTGCGACGAACCTGCTCGATGCGCTCAAACCATCCAGAAGCGAGTAGTCGACGGTGGACGCCATCGAGCGAAGTGGGGTCGAGGGCCGATGCCCCGCCGAGTGCGGTCCGGGCCGTGACGGCGATCGTCTCGAGTGAGGTTGGGGGAATCCAGGACGGAACCGGCTCAAAGCGCACGCGGACCGACTCGGCTGCGACCAGCGAGCGCGATTCCGCCCACGACTCTAGCTTCGGAACGCCGACGTACGCCGAGTAACCGATTCCGCCAATGGCGCTTGCCCACCCGAGGCCTGCAATCCAGTAGCGCCACGCGCCGCGCGAGGGAAAGAGTGTCCTTACCGACGAAGCGAGTCCCGAACCAACGCCGGAGACGACCGATCCGATGGTCGTTGCGAAACCGGAAACCAGCCCGGAGGCGGGTCTCGAGGTCGTCTTGTTCTTCTTTCGTCGAGCAGCCATGTCGGTCGGTCGAGATCACCCCAGCAGGGGTTCGGGGGACGGAACGGGCACAAAGGTACTCTTTCGGCTCGTCGCGTGGCGATCCGGGAAAGTCTTGGGAACGACGCCGAAAGCTCCGAGAAAGTTCTTCGGGCTACCGCGCCGCCGCCGCGAGCCGCTGCCGCGCGAAAGCTGTGCGCACGAGTCCGGCACAGAGGTCCGTCATCGAGAGCCCCCGGTGGCGTGCTGCCATCGGAACCAGCGAATGCGTTGTCATGCCCGGCATCGTGTTGATCTCGAGAAACCACACGCTCGGCACGGCGCCGCGCTCGTCAAGCATGAAGTCGGCACGAGCGATGTCGCGACAGCCCAACCGTTCCCACACGGTCCGGGTGTGGCGGCAGACCGCGTCGGTCAGGCCGGGGGGAAGTACCGGGTCGAGCACGTAGCGCGTGTCCTCACGGTGGTACTTCGCTTGATAGTCATAGAACTCAACCGCTGGAATAATTTCGATCACGGGAAGCGTCTCGCCGTTCACGATGCCGACGGTCAGTTCGCGTCCTTGGATGTACGTCTCGGCGAGAACGCGACGGCCCTTCGCGACGAGATCGCGATGTGCGCGATCAATCTCGTCGCGGGTGCGGCAGATGGTGAGTCCGACTGACGAGCCTTCGTTAGCGGGTTTGATGACTACCGGTGGTTCGAGATCGCACGGCTCGTCTGGACGCAACTCTCGGCTTCTCGGTGTGGGCACACCCGCGTCGCTGACGATCGCCTTCGTCAGCACCTTGTCCATCGCGAGCGCGGCGGCACGTGGCCGGCAACCCACGTAGCCGATGCCGCGGGTACGGGCCAGTGTTTCTAACATCTCCTGCATCGGCCCGCCCTCACCATACGGGCCGTGGAGGACCGGAAAAACGACGTCGGGGCGATGATCGACGAGTTCCTCCGCGGTTGGCCGATCGACGACCATCGAGATAGTCTCGATGTCGCCCGCATCGCGAAGCGCGGCCGCGACCTGTTCTCCAGACATGAGGCTCACGTCGCGTTCGGCGTCGGGGCCTCCCATCAGAACGAGTGTGCGGATACGTGTCCGACCGTTGCCGTCACGTGCGGCTGCATCGTTCGTCAATTCATCACCTCCGCGCTCGCTGACCCGCCTCCGCCTCGCGACCAATACGCAACTTCGCAGTGAAGTTCCATGCCGTGCGTCGCGAAGACATTTGCCTTCACCTGCCTCACAAGCTCGACCACGTCCATCGCTTGCGTACCCGGCTTCACGGTGACGAAGTTGCCGTGCCGCTCGCTCACCACCGCGCCGCGAACCGCCGCTCCCTTCATACCGGCAAGATCAACGAGTTTGCCAGCGCTGACTCGCTCACCGGTAGATGGGTCGGTTGGATTCTTGAACATGCAGCCCGCCGAGTGATCGGAAAGGGGCTGCGTGCTCTTCTTGAACGCGAAGATCTCTTTGACACGCTCTCGGAGTGCAACGGGATCGGTCTCGCGCAGCTTGAACGCCGCCCAGAGCACGATCGGATCGGGAATGTTCGTCGTGCGGTACCCGAAGCGAAGCTCGCTTTCGGGGTACACCTTGACCTCGCCGGTTTCTGAAAGGCAACCGACGCTATGGACGCTGTCGCCGATCGCGCCGTACGCGCCGCCCGCGTTCATGCGGATCGCGCCGCCGATTGACGCGGGAATTCCCGCCATCTGCGCCAGTCCTTCGAGGCCACGCCGAACGGTGTCGTTGAGAATCTTCGCCATGTCGGCACCAGCGCCAACCCGCATCGCGTCGACGCTCCCCAACGCATTGAAACGCACTTCGGTAAAGCACGGGGCGTCAAGCTTGATGACGATGCCGTCGACACCCTCGTCGGCGACGAGGAGATTTGCGCCCGATCCGAGCGTGCGCATGCGGATGCCCTCGCGCTTCGCTCGCCAAACGAGTGCGCCGAGCGCTTCCAGCGTCTGAGGGCGCACGAGAAAATCGGCGGGGCCGCCAATCCCGTACCACGTGAGTTTTGCTAACGAAACGTCGGTCTCGACGCGAACGTCAAGATCGGCGAACAAGGTGCTGGGGCGAACGGAGATCGTCATGCCGTCAATCGCGCCGACGTCGTCGTCGCAGCCGTACCACGCTTGAGATAATCTCGAGCGACCGTCCACACGGGTCCGGCGCCCATCACGACGACGAGGTCTCCTGCCTCGCAGATCGACTCGAGATGCTCGACGATGACGTCGAAGGGATAGAGGTGAATCGCTTGAGTTCCGCGCTGGCGCAGACGATCAACGAGATCGTCGGCACTCACCTTGGTTTTCTCGACTTCGCTATCGCGCACAAAGTGAATGTGCGGCACGATCACGAGGTCGGCCACCGAAAAGCTTGACGCGAACTGTTCGAGAAGGAAGCGAGTTCGGCTGTGCTGATGGGGCTGAAAGACGCAGATCAGTCGCTTCGGGTTCTCGTGGGCTTTCAGCGCCCGCAAGGTCTTCTCGCACTCGGTAGGGTGGTGGCCGTAGTCGTCGTAGACCGTCACCTCGCCGCCAGCGACAGACCGTTGCCCGAGCTTCTGCATGCGGCGATCGACACCGCAGAAGGTCGCGAGCGCGTCCGAGACTTCTTCCCACTCGGCACCAAGCCAGTGCGCCATGATGGCTGCGGCCGCAGAGTTGAGCGCCATGTGGTCGCCCAAGAGTGCGAGGTTCCACTGTGCGAGCCACGCGCCGTCTTGCAGCAATCCAACTCGCCCGGCCTTCTGGTCGAAGACGACTTGGAATTGTGCCATCGGCGAAAAACCGAAGGTGAACACATCGCAGTGCACGCCAGCCGCGATCGCTCGGCGATGTCCGCCCTCGTCGGCGATCAAGAGCTTTCCTCCGTCGACGCCAGCGGGCAAGAGCATGGCGAAGTCGTGGAAGCTCTTCACGATTTCGTCGAGCGAGCCGTAGCAGTCGAGGTGATCTTCCTCGACATTGTTAATGAGCGCGATCGTGGGGCGGTGATGGTGGAACGAACGATTGAATTCGCACGCCTCGCACACGAGAATGCCGGGCCGACCCTGGAGGGCACCCGCGGGGACGGACAGTGCGCCGGTACGCGAGCCTCCGCCGATCTGGGCGCATGTCGCACCGACGATGACCGATGGATCGAGTCCGCACGAAATCAGCACGTGCGCGAGCATCGCGGTCGTTGTGCTCTTGCCGTGTGTACCAGCCACCGAGACGGTGGTGCGCCCTTGCTGAGCGAGTCCGAGCGCCTCGGCGTAGGTGACGTACTCGATCCCGCGCGATTGAGCCTGCAACGCCTCGGGATGGTCAGGCGGTACGGCGGCACTCGCGATCACCAGATCAGAGCGCTGCGGCAGAAGTCCGCTGGGCACGCCGAGCCCAACGTGGATGCCATGCGACTGGAGGCTGTCCGTCAGTTCCGAGCGCGTCGAGTCGCTGCCCGAGACGACCGCACCGCGTGCGTGCAACATGAACGCCAAGCCGCTCATACCCGAGCCGCCAATGCCAATGAAGTAAACGTGCTTTCCCGAGAAGATCGGGTCGTGCTGGAGCGGGCGATCGTGCGTGGTTTCGTGCATGAAGTAGCGTGGACCCCGACCGCGTTGCCGCGGTGGGACCGTCTCCTATCTCCGAGTACCAGTTTGTCGCGTTCCGACGAGCGCGAGGTCTGATGCTATCGGCGGCGCGGGCGAACTCAATTGACAAGTTCGCCCGCGCCGACACAACGATCTGGAAATAGGACGGCCGCGGCGGGGGGGGGCTTAGCGGGCGGTGTACCTGAAGCCTTGGCCACCGATGGCAGCCGCGGCCATCAATCCCTTCTCGCCAAAGGTGAAGACCGCGACGCCGCGGGCGTAGTCGGCACCCGCTGAGGCACCAGCGCGAACTGCGACTGCCGACGCCCTCGCGTCGAATTCCATCCTGCTCTCCTTGAACCGAGCAAGCTCACCCGCGGTCTGGAAGAAGATGATCTGGCTGAACGTCTGGCCGCCGATTTGGGCGCCGATCGATCCAGAGGAGACCCGGGCATCACCGACGATTCTGCCACCCTCGAAGAGAACGCCGTCTCCGTTGGAGGCACCCACGATGAGCGCACCAGTCGTGATCCGGGGGAACACCGCGTAGCCGACGGAGCTATCAAAGAACTTGCTGATTCCCGGGTCTTCCGCCCTGATGCGGGCGATGGCGGCATTGGCCGCGCTGTCGATGCTGGCGCGCTGAGCCATCGTCGTCTCGGCGGAAGTGCTGCTGGAAGTCGTGGTCGAACTGTCGCTGGCGCAGCCGGTCGGGAGCGCCGCGCCGAATGCGATGAGGGAAAGGGTCGAGGCAACCAGAAGCGAACGACGAGTGCTCTGAGTCATCAAAATCTCCTGAGGCAGAAACGCCATTTCACGCGTCGGTCGAAGAATGGGAGCGGTCGCCCCGCGACCGACGGGCCGGGGCAGTGCTTGGATGTTTCAAGGCGTGTTTCTTTTGTGCGAAGCGACTGGAGCTCTGGCTTGCAAATGCGCGACAAAGTGGGTCGTCCGCGCAGTCGTGTCCGCGTGCTTTACAGACGCGTCGGCCGTGAAAGATCAACAGGTGCGAAAGCACACACCACGACTCACGCGGAAAAAGCGCCATCAGGTCACGTTCGATCTTTACCGGATCGGTGTGTTTGGTCAACCCGAAGCGCTGCGTAAGCCGCTGCACATGCGTGTCGACGACAACGCCTTCGTTCAATCCAAACGCGTTACCAAGGACGACATTCGCTGTCTTGCGCGCGACGCCGCGCAGCGTGATGAGATCGTCCATCGTGCGCGGCACTTCGCCGCCGAAGTCACGAACGAGCGCGGTCATGGAAGCGTGCACCGACTTGGCCTTCTGTCGAAAGAAGCCGAGCGTCTGAACAAACGGTTCGATCGCCGCTGGCGTCGAAGCCGCGTACGCCGCAGGGGAAGCGAACCGCTTGAAAAGAGCGGGCGTTGCTTTATTCACCGCAACATCGGTGCACTGTGCCGACAGGATCGTGGCGATGAGCAGTTCGTGCGGGGCACTCCAAGACAGCTCGCAGTGGGCGTCGGGATAGCGCTCCCGCAGTGCCTTCAGCAGTCGCAGTGCGGCCTCTCCTTTGCCTGCGCGACTGGGCTTGCGACTGGGCCTGCGAGTCGGCTTGCGAGTCGGCGTCATGATCGCCTACCCGAGCGGCTTCCCGTGCGCGTACCGAAGAGGCGCGGTGCTTGAATTTCCCCGCGGCCGCCGGGTACTCGGGGAGTCATGACCCACGCGGACGCCGCGAGACCGAGGACGAGGAGAACCATCGTCGCCCGGAGAAGCGGATCCGCCTTGACGTGGTCGCGCTCGAAGACCGCTTTGTGCGCTGCGGCCGAACTGGCGTCGCCCTGCATCACAGCGCTGCGATAGTCGGCGAGCGTCGTTGCCATGCGCGGCGCGAGAATGACGAGGTGCAGCGTTTCCAGCAGAATCGCTGCGACAATGCAGGCGACTCGTGCGCGATTCGCCCAAGAGCGCTCGGGCCAGCGAAAGAACGATGCTTGCAGGAGCATGGTCACCGCGAGCGCCGGCAGGGCGAGCAGTGCGACGCGGTCAGCGGCGTCGAACACGCGCTGGGCGACGAAACCTGCGGCGAAACGTGAGCTGGCGTCGTCCGCGCCTGGATAGACAAGGGCGGCAGAGGGCACGGCGACTCCGAGCGCTGGAAGCGCGGTGAACGCAGCCATCGCGGTCGCCGCGGTTGCGACGAGGCTCGCGATCCAAGCGACGAGCGCGATCCAGTACAGAGTCGTTACCGCACGATGCACTGGCTCAGTGTCGCATGCTTTCTCACACTGTGCCGTACACTTGCTCGAATGCCAAGCGCACGAGGTGAGTTGCCGATGTCGGGCGATCCGCGCCCCGATCTCTCAGCGACGATCGCGCCCCTCGTCGAAGGCGGCTTGGACTGTTCGGCGGCGCTCGGTGCGATCACGAACCTCGGATATCGCGGGGTTCAATGGCCTGCGACGCAGCCAACGTTGCGTCCGCGCGACTTCGACGCTGGCGCCCTGCGCGGGTTGAAGTCCGAACTTAAGCGGCTCGAGTTGACCTGTTCCGGACTCGATGTCTGGATTCCGCCCGGACACTTCCTCGACCCCGCGCTCCTCGATCGCGCGGTGGCCGCGCTCGATGCAGCAATCGCGTTCGCCGCTGGCGTCGCCGAAGTGACGGGTGATCGCCCGGTGGTGTGCACGCTCTTTCCGAGCAAGGCGGAGCGGAAGAACAGCGGTCGGTCCGGCGAGGCGCTCGACGAAGCGGTCACAGCGCTCGCGGCGCTCGCAGAGCGCGAGGGTATTGCGATCGCTGACCACGCGGTCGATCCCGCAGCAGGCATCGGCTTTGGCGTCGATCCCGCGGCATGTCTTGCATCCGGAGTCGATCCGGTGGCTCGCGTACTCGCCGCTGGAAACGACCTGTGCTCGGCGCGTTTGGTCGATCTCTTCCGCAGCGGACTCCGCGGACCGGTCGGCGAATCAGGCGAGTCGCGCCTCGATGTCTCGGCATATCGCGCGACGCTCGACATCGTCGGGTTTCGTCGCGCGGTCGTCGTCGATGCGCGGCAGTGGCGCGAACCACTGAGCGGACTCACGAAGAGTCTTGAGCGATGGGCGGGGGGGCCGGTAGCGCGGCGGTCGGATACCCCACGTACGAGGAGCATCTGATGACTGGGGCGTCGAGTGTGCCGTTCAACCTCGGGCCCGGGCCGGGAAACACCGCAGTCGGAAGTACCGCCGCCGGAGATACCGGGGTCGGGATCTTGGGACATGGCGTCGATCTGGTCGAGAACTCGCGCATCGCTGCGATGCTCGAGGCGCACGGCGATCACTTTACGGAGCGCTGCTTTACCGTGACTGAGCGTGCGTATGCAGATCACGCCGTGCGGCAGCGTGTGGAGCGGTACGCGGTTCGTTTTGCGGCGAAGGAAGCGGTACTCAAGGCGCTCGGCACAGGGTGGACGGACGGCATTGCGTGGACCGAAATGGAGGTGCTGCGTCTTGCGACTGGAGAGCCGCGCCTCTTACTCTCGGGGCGCGCTCAGCAGATCGCTGCGGAAAGAGGGATTGTGCAGTGGTGGCTGTCGATGAGCCACTCAGCGCACTATTCGATCGCGAGTGCGATCGCGAGCGGCGGACCAAGTCGGCGCAGCGAGGCCCCCAAAGGAATGAGCGCGGGAAATCCGTAGACTGCGCGCCCCGATGACCTCGGACGAGCGAGCTATTTTTGATGCGCAGACGAAGAGTGCCCCTGAAGGCGGCCTCGTGCTGTTGTCGCGCCGCCTGATGAGTGACCAACTGACGCCGGTCTTGGCGTACCGACGACTCGTGGCATCGGACGCGCGCACCGCGCCGTCATTCCTTTTCGAAAGCGTCGAAACCGGCGGCAGCGTTGGCCGCTACTCGATCTTGGGAGCACAGCCGCGTCTCCAAGTGCTCGCGACGGCTAACTCCGTCGAGATCCACGACCATCGCACCGGTGCCCGGTCGCGGCGTGACGGCGCCGACCCTCTCGAGGTGCTGCGCGAGTTGGCGGCCGCCGAGCGATTGCCGCCGCGCACGACGCTGGAGCCGTTGCGCCTCCCGAGTTGCTTCATCGGAGGCTGGGTCGGATACGCGACCTACGACACTGTGCGATACCTCGAGCCGGGCAAGCTCCCGTTCTCCAGCGCGCCGCATGACGATCGCGGCCTTCCCGATTTTCAATTCGGCCTCTACCGCCAAGTCGTCGTGATCGATCACGTGGCAAAAACGCTGCACGTCATAGCCAGCACCTCGCTGAAAGAGCACGCCAGTGCCAACGCAGCGTGGCACGCGCTTCAGTCGGAACTTGAGCACGTCGTTGGCCGACTCGAAACCCACAGCGTTCCGTTGCCGTGCGGCGCCATCGACATTGATCCATCGCGACGACCGGAAACACCACACTCGGTGGTCACGCGCGACGAGTTCGAGAACGCAGTCCGCGCGGCCCAAGAATACATCGGCGCTGGCGACGCATTTCAGATCGTTCTCTCGCAGCGGCTCGAGCGCGTGACCGATCGAGATCCATTCGAGATCTACCGAGCGCTGCGTGTAGTCAATCCGAGTCCGTACCAAATCTACCTGCAGGCGGCGGGATGCATCCTCGTCGCGTCCAGCCCGGAGATTCTCTGTCGCGTGCGCAGCGGCGTCGTGACAAATCGTCCGCTCGCCGGAACGCGCCGCCGCGGCGCAAACGCGGCGGAGGATGCAACACTTGAGAGAGAGCTGCTCGCCGACGAGAAAGAACGCGCTGAACATGTGATGCTCGTCGATCTCGCGCGCAACGACCTCGGTCGCGTCTGTGACGTTGGGACGATCGCGATCGAGCGTTGTATGGATGTCGAGCGCTACAGCCACGTGATGCACATTTCCTCGACGGTCACCGGTCGCCTCCGCGATGGTCTCGACTGTTGGGACGCACTCCGCGCGACGTTGCCAGTCGGTACGGTCTCCGGCGCACCGAAGGTCCGAGCGATGCAGATCATCGATGAGTTAGAAACGGTTCGGCGCGGTCCGTACGCGGGCGGCATCGGTGCCGTCGGCTATGACGGCGACATGGACATTGCGCTCGCGCTGCGAACGATGGTCATTCCGACGTCGCGCGACCACGCGCCCTGGACGGTGCACCTTCAAGCTGGTGCGGGCGTCGTGCTCGACTCCGATCCAAGCTCTGAGTATGAGGAAACACTGAACAAGGCCGCGGGGCTTGGACGCGCGATCGATCTCGCGGAAAGTGCCTTTGCCGCGCGGTGATTCGACATCATCGTCGATACAACCTGTCGACATTCCCGCTGTCATGACACCTAGCAGCCTGTGGCGAAAGTCATTTGGGCTGCGGACGAGCAGAATGGCCGACTTCCTCGTCGGCGCAACTCGCTCGTATCGCTGCGGATACTGCGTCGTTGCACCTCCTCGAATTGGGCCATTCTGCTCATCTTCGCTTCCAAAGCACTTTCGCCACAGGCCGCTACCGTGAATTCCGTTACCGCACATCCTGCCGCTGACCTCCGCCAGCTTCGCAAGGTCTACTTCAAACCCGATGGCAGCATTCTGGTCGAGGCGCTCAAGAGCATCGACCTCATCGTGCCGCACGGGCAGTACCTCGCCATCATGGGTGCGTCCGGTTCTGGCAAGTCCACGCTGATGAACCTGCTCGGATGCCTCGACCGTCCGACGTCGGGGGACTATTTCCTCGACGGAAAGAACGTCGCTCAGATGGATGACAACGAGTTGAGCCGTGCCCGAGGTGAGCGCATTGGGTTCGTCTTCCAAGCGTTCAACCTGATCACCGAACTAACCATCGTCGAGAACGTGGAAGTACCGCTCTTCTATCAAAAGGTGCATCGCCACGAACGTCGCGAGCGCGCCATCAAGCAACTCGAGCGAGTTGGCCTCGGCGATCGCTTGACGCATCGTCCGATTGAGCTCTCGGGCGGTCAGCAGCAGCGCGTCGCGATTGCCCGCGCGCTGGTCACGCGGCCGGCGATCCTGATGGCTGACGAGCCAACCGGCAACCTCGACAGCGCGACGGGCGAATCGATCTTGCAGCTCTTCGAGGCGCTCCATGCGGAAGGGCTCACGCTGATCATGGTGACACACGATGATCGCATCGCAGCTCGCTGCGAACGGATCGTGCGGCTCAAGGACGGGTTGGTTGAGTACGACCGGTCGGGCGGTGGTCGACGTGAAGTCGCTGCCGTTGTGCCGCGACCGTGAGCAAGGTTCGGCCCACAGTTTCCACTAGAGTAGCAAGCGTGCCCCTCCGCACGAACAGCGCGTCGAACGCACGCATCCGCGTCGTCGGCATCGACCCCGGGCTTCAGCGCACCGGGTACGCCTGCGTCGAACTGGAGACCGGGCAGTACACGGCGACGCTCGTTGATGCTGGCGTGCTTCGGCTCAAGGCGAAGACGACTATCGCGTTTCGGTTGCGACAGTTGGACCTCGACCTCACCGAGATTCTCGATGAGTTGGTGCCGTCGTGCATGGCCGTCGAAACGGTGTTTACGCACCAGAAAAACCTGCGAACCGCGATTCTCATGGCGCACGCTCGTGGGGTCGTCTTGCTCTCGGCGCAGCGACGTGGCATCGAACTCGTCGAGCTCTCTCCCGCGACGGTCAAGAAGTCAATGACGGGAAACGGCAACGCGTCGAAGCGTCAAATGCAACTCGCGGTTGCCGCCGAGTTCCGCCTCGCGAGTCCGCCTGAGCCGCCCGATATCGCCGACGCCATCGCGATCGCGCTCGCCGGTGCGCGGCGAGCGATCTAACAAATCATCGAACGAGTGTTGAGGGCGTGGTTAGGTCCGCGGACGCGGCGTGTCCGGCGCGTCTTCGAGCTTGAGCGGACTCAAATCGATGTCCTGCGATCGCGCGTGCGGTACGATCAGCGGTCGCTTGCGCGTCGCGCGATCTGCTGCAGTGGAAAAGTCTTCGATCTGCGGAATCGCGAGTGCCAAACGGAGGAAGAGGTCGCGATGGAAGAGGAGTGCGACGACAAACATCATCGCTGCCAAGGCGCCGGTGCCGACGACAACGAGCTCGAGACTCGCGACCCGTGCGCTAACGAGCGCGGTCAGGCCCGCAAGTATCCAGAAGCCCGCGGCGGCCCAGAGCGTGATGGTTCCGAGTCTTTCGAACGGCACGCGCTCGCGCATACCGAGCGCGTCGGCAAGTTTGACGCCGGCACGTCGGGCGACGATGACGGCACCGATCCCGGGAATAAGCGCGAGTGCGGGCAGGATCACATGCGCGGCGCCTGGTACGAACGACGCGAAACAACTGGCGAAGACACCCAGAAACGCCGCGCTCGCACTCACCGCGTAGACCACCGCAACGCGTCGCGCGAGGTCGGCGGCAGCGACTGGATCGCCCTCCTCAAATCGCAATCCGGCTAGGCCGCGCGTCAGATCGCGGACACCGAACCAGTGAGCGATCGCGTGGGCTGCTACGCCAGCGGGAGCGACGACGGCGAACGTCGGAATCAGCGCGGTGCCGAGAATGAACGGCAACACCAGCCAAATCGATTGGCCGATCCACCAAGCGCCGGTGTGCACCCACTCCCAACGCTCGGCCTCGCGCTCCGGCCCACCTGTCGCCGGTCCGTTTGACTGTGGACTTGAGAGGCTCAACCCAACGGACAGGCCGCACTCGGGGCATCTACCTGCGCGATCCAACCCGCGCAGGTCGTACCGACAGCGACGGCAGCGCGGGGAGGCGATGTTCGGGTCGACCGAGATTGGAGTGCGGGAGCGTCCGGCCCCGGCAGTCGGGAGTTTGCTGAGCTTCACCTCACTCGGCCGATTCAGATTGCGATCGCGGTCAGCGGTCCCCATGGTCCGTCCTTGTACTTTTTTTTGGTCGCGAACTCGCCGCACGATCACACTGGATCCGCAGACATCAATGAATCGAAGAGCCCGATTCCATACGAAACGGGTAACCGACAGCCGAGTATAAAGAGGAGAATCGCGGGAACGCTCGCGAATCTTCGTCACGCGAGTCGTGCTACGAGAATGAACTTCCGGCGCCGAAACGCCGATCGGTCGAAATCGTGAGTCGGAGGAGGCCGTTCGCTTCCGCTGGCGTAGATCAAGGAGGGCCGAATCCTCGGCCTCCTCGAAGGGTTCTGGTACGAAAAACCTGTAAGGCGCACCAATGCTCCACCGTTCCGAAGTGGGTTCCACCCAGGGTTTCCGTCCTCGCTTCATTCACCGCATCGTTGCTGTCGGTGTCCCGGTTGGAATCATTTCGTTCCTAGCGTTCAACTGGCCCATGCCCAGTTCGTCCGCCGCGAGCGTGCAAGCGGCGCGTGACGTGGGCGGCTCGACGGCGGCGGCGCCCCAGCGCGACGGCCAGCACACTCAAACCGTACTCGCACCGACCCCTGCGATCGGTGCTTGGTCTGACTCGGTGTGGAAGGCGGCGAAGGACGGCGATCTGAAGCAGGTCGAGGCTACGCTCCGCGCGATCCCGGACGGCAAGGCAAGCGCTGAGGTGGAGCGCCTTCGTGCCCTTGTTGGCGAGCGATTCCGCCACGCGTCCGAGTCGGATACGACGCGAACGAAAGACATTGAGGCCGCGACCAAAGAGCTCACCGAAAATCTCGCGAAGAATGACATTCCGCGCGCGCTCACGTCGGCTGTGAAACTCCAGACGCTTTCAGATGACTGGAAGCTCCCGCTTGATCGCGACGATGTCAAGGCGGCGATTTCAAAGGCAGGCGTTATAGACGCCGAAGCGCAGCAGGCCGGCGACTGGCTCCTCTCGCAAGAACTCTTGTACCGGCTGCGAACGCTGTTCGAAGACGCGGGCAATCGCGACACGTTCAAGAAATACGACGGCGACCTTGAGAGAGTCAATCGGCGCATCGGACTCATGGCGCAATACGCGCCGAAGCAGTTGTACGAACTTCGGCGCAAGGCTATCGAGCGACTCACGGCTGCTGAAAAGGCGAACCCCAAGCCTGTCGTCCCGGACGCCGACAAGAGCGGCGAGACGCCGTCGGATCCCGCGGCCGCGAAACCAATCGACAAGATTCCCGACTGGAACCCGGCGTTTGCTGACGACTGGAAAGACCAGATTCGTGGCATCACCTCGCCGATGCTCTCCGCCGCGCTGAAAACTGCAGCGAACGAGCACATTAGTGCTCGCGGGTGGCAGCCGCTCGTCAGTGGCGGCCTCGACGGGCTCGCACTCTTCGTGACCACGGACGCGCTCGGCGAGACCTTCGGCGGTCTCAAGGAAGACGCGAAGGTGAAGGAGTTTCTCGCCGCAGTCGATCGTGGTCGCGCGAAGGTCGCGTCGACGCCTGCGGACAAGCTCGAATCTGCGGACTATCGCGAGATTCTTCGTGACCTCCTCGAGACGAACAAGAAGACCGTTGATATCCCCGACGGCGTGCTGCTGCACGAATTCGGTGACGGCGCGCTTGATGAACTTGCGGGCAAGTTCGAAGACCAGTACTCCGAAATCATCTGGCCCGAACGACTCCGCCGCTTCGAACAGCAAGTGAATGGTGACTTCGTTGGAGTGGGCATTCTGATCCGTCACGATGACAAACGCGACATTCTGGTCGTCAATCCGCTTGAGGGATCGCCCGCGGCGCACGGCGGCATCAAGGCTGACGATCGCATCGTCGGCGTCAACGGCGCAGCGACGACGGGTTGGAGTCTGAACAAGGCTGTTGATGAAATCACAGGCCCGCCTGGCCAACCGGTCACGCTCGCAGTGCGGCGCCCCGGCAAGGAACTGCCGTTCGACGTCACGCTGCTGCGCGACACGATCAAGATTCGATCCGTCAACGGTTGGTGGAAGAAGGATCTCGACGCGAGCGGTGCTCCGCGCTGGGACTACTGGATCGATCGCGCGTCGGGGATCGGCTACATCCGACTCACCTCGTTCAACGAGGATTCGTTCGCCGACTTCCATGCTGCGGTCGCGCAGATGAAGTCGGAGCGCTCGCTGAACGGCCTGATCCTTGATCTTCGCTACAACCCAGGTGGGTTGTTGAAGTCGGCGGTGGAGTTCACGAATGCGTTCGTTCCGACTGGCGAGGTTGTCAGCGGCGAAAACCGCAAGGGTGAGCAAGTCTGGTCGCTGGAAGCACAGGCGAACAAGTCCGACCTCAACGGACTGCCGCTCGTCGTACTCGTCAATCAAGGATCGGCGAGCGCGAGCGAGATCGTTTCAGGTGCGCTCCAAGCGCACGACGCAGCGGTTGTCCTGGGCGAACGTAGCTTCGGTAAAGGCAGCGTGCAGACCGTTCACGACATCTCTGATCGCACCGCAAACGCAGCGGTCAAGCTCACCACGCAGTATTACATTCTGCCGCCGCTCCCTGGCGAAAAGCACGGACGTTACGTCCACAAGAAGCCAGGCTCAACCGACTGGGGCGTCAATCCTGATCTGCTCGTGAAGATGACGCCAGCGCAGATCGAGAAGACAGTCGAGCTTCGTCAGCAGGCCGACATCATCGAAGAATGGAAGGACGAAGCTGACCGGAAGCCGCGTCCCGATCCGAAGGAACTGCTTGCGAAGAACTACGACCCGCAGCTCGAGATGGCGCTCCTAATCCTTCAGGCGCGCACGCTTAAGGACGTCGATGCAGCAGCGGTCGCTGCCGCCGGTCGTTGACGCGACACACGGGACTATCAAGCAAGAGGCGGCCATCGGGCCGCCTCTTTTCATGGCTGTGAACGTCGCGGCACTGGGCTCGTACCTGTTCAGGCAGCGCCGGTCATGACGTTGCGGACACCGCCGCGGAACGTCACCTGTGCGACTAACAAGTCGTCGTCAGGCTTTCCTTCGTGATGCCGCGCGACGAGGTTTGCGAGGAAGGTCGGGAAGTCGCGCGGTGGCGGGTCAAACGCGACGGACTCCTCAAGTCGCTTCAGACCAAAGCACTGGCCAGCCGGATTGCGGGCCTCGAAGGTGCCATCGGTGTAGATGATGACGGTGTCGCCGACGTTCATCGTCCGCGTCATTTCTTCGGGGTCGAATACGTCGGGCGCGGCCGCGCCAAGCACGAGTGTGGTGCAGTCGAGTCGCTCAACGGTGCCAGACTTCTGCCGAAGGAGCGGCGGGGGATGCCCCGCAACGACCCATCGGACGATCCGGGACTCGGGATCAACCTGCACGCACGCTGCGGTCGCGAACATCGAGTGCGCGGACATCGTGAGGTGGATGTAACGGTTGAGCTGCGTCATGACGAGCGCGGGGGTGATGTCACCCTTCGCCTCTGCGACCACCCGTTCGAGTTCACCGAAGAGCCGGTTGACGGTAAGCGCCGCAGCGAGACCGTGGCCAGACACGTCGATCACGGTGGTCGTGACGCGGGCGGTGCGCGGGCAACGCACCATATGCACGAAGTCACCGCCAATTTCGCGGAGCGGCACGTAGCGGTATGCGACTTCGACGGGCCCGTGCTCGATGGGGGCGCGGAACATGGCATCATGGACGATGCGAGCACGACCTAACTCCTCGCGACCGTGCGACACCTCGCGCGACAGCGCGGCTCGTTCCTCGTCCTCAGCGAAGCGCTGTTCGTTCCAAAAACCAAGCCCGATAGGAACTGCGGCGGCCACCAGACCTGCGATGCCGACGGCGACCCTCGAGAAGTTATCTTGGCTTGAATTCGGCACCGTGAACAGCGCGACGACCCAGAGTGCGAACGCGGGAAGGGTGACAGCTCCAGCTTGCGTCGCGGTCCACGGCATGATCGCGGCGGCGACAATCGCGAAGCCCGCTCCGAAGGGAAGCCACAGCGAGAGGTACGCGCACTTTGCATCGTGCGTGCCCTGCGCGATCGCAGCAGCGGCTAGGCCGATTACGAGCACAAGCGTGACGAGGCGTTCCGATGTCCGCCCCCGTCCGGTCGGCGTGCACCCCGGGCGAAGTCCGAGCGCCGTCGTCGTGATCGCGAGTGCGCCCGTCAGGGCCGCGGCGACTCCCAACGCAGTCTTTGCTGCGGTCGAATCGATCGCCAGCGCTAAGCCCGCCTGGACGAACGCAGCGACGATCGCCAGCCCTCCGATGCCGAAGGAGCCCGCAGAAATTCGAGTTGCGCGCGACTCCGCGATGGTTTCAGTGAGGTCTGTGGGCGTCGCAGCCCGGTTCAGAAATCGGTCGCGCCGCATGAGAGAGGCCCGGTGGCAGGGGATCGCCGGAGGAACGAAGCGGAGTGGGCCGATTGTACGGACAATGCCTCAGAAGGCGCGACGATCCAACTCCACCTTGCCCCCGACCCCTTCCGTCCTCTATAACTGGGAGCTTGCGCGATCGTCGCCACCCCGGCGGGCCGTCCTGCGGGAGTCGCGTCCGGTCCGGCTATAGGTCCGGCACTCGATTGGGCTTCGTGAACATGCGGCCTCGAATCTCTTTGCTTCATACCCCAACAGCGGCAGGCCCTTCGGGGCTGCAACCAACGATGCCCATCGCCACACTGGCGTCAGATACTTCGACGCACCTGCTGAAATCACCGAATGGGATAGCGCCTGGGAAGCGGCCGGAGATTCCGGCGGCGACGCTGCGGGCTTGGCTCTCGCAGATGTCGCTCATTCGCGAGTTCGAGGTGCGCTGCATGCAGGCGTACCAAGACAAGAAGATCGGTGGATTTTGCCACGTCTACATCGGCCAAGAGGCCGTCGCCGTCGGCTGCGTCGCGGCGCTTGAGCCGCGCGACCCGCTCGTCACCGCGTATCGCGATCACGGACACGCGCTCGCTCGCGGCATGCACCCGAAGCACTGCATGGCCGAGATGTTCGGCAAGATTGGCGGGTGTGCGAAGGGCAAGGGCGGCTCGATGCACATGTTCGACAAGGCGAACAATCTGTTCGGCGGCCACGGCATCGTCGGCGCTCAATGTCCGCTCGGAGCCGGTCTCGCGTTCGCAACCAAGTATCAAGACGAAGTCATCAACAGTGGCAAGTCCGACTGTGTCACGTTGTGCTTTCTCGGCGACGGCGCACTGAATCAAGGCGCGCTGCATGAGGCGATGAACCTTGCGGGCCTGCTCGATCTGCCCGTCATCTACGTTGTCGAAAACAACGGCTATTCCATGGGTACCGCGATCGAGCGCGGCACCACCATGGCCCACAAGATCACTTCGAAGGCAGTGGGATACGGCATCGAGGGGCTCGAAGTCAACGGCATGGACGTTGTCGACGTCTATGTCGCGATGAAGGACTTGATCGATCGGTGCCGCGCCACGAGTCGCCCCGCGTTTGTCGACATGCGCACCTACCGCTACAAGGGGCACTCGATGTCCGACCCGCGAAAGTATCGAGGTCGCGAAGAAGAAGAGCGCTACGAAGTCGAAGATCCGATCGGTAAGTTGGAGAAGCTCGTGAAGGACAAGAATTATGCGACGCCCGCGGAGATCGAAGCGATCTACGACGGCGTCAAGACGCTCGTGCGCGAGTCGATCGCGTGGGCAGACGCGAGCCCGGTGCCGAGCTTGGATGAGCTGTATCACGACGTCTACGTCGAAAAGTGGGGGCCGTACACCGGTACGAGCCTGCCGCAGATGTTGACGGAGAAACCCTGAGCCACACCATGCCGACGCGTGAAATTGAGTTTCGTGATGCGATCCGCGAAGCGATGAGCGAAGAGATGCGCCGCGATCAGCGGGTCTTTCTCATCGGTGAAGAAGTCGCCGAGTACAACGGCGCTTACAAAGTGTCGCGCGGGATGCTCGACGAGTTTGGGCCGAGGCGCATCATCGACACACCGATCTCCGAGTCGGGCTTCGCTGGGCTAGCGATCGGTGCGGCGATGTACGGGCTGCGTCCGATCGTCGAATTCATGTCGTGGAGCTTCTCGCTCGTCGCGGCAGATCCGATCTTGAACAACGCGCCGAAGATGCTCCTCATGTCGGGCGGCCAATTCGGCTGCCCGATTGTTTTTCGCGGCAACAACGGTGCTGGCGGCCAACTCGGCTCAACCCACTCGTGGTGCGTCGAAGCGCTCTATTCCAACGTGCCCGGTCTCAAGATCGCGATGCCGTCGAATGCATACGACGCGAAGGGCCTGATGAAGACCGCGATTCGCGACGACGATCCGGTGTTTTTCCTCGAGAGCGAACGCCTGCTGTCGCTCAAGTCGGATGTCCCCGAGGAGGAGTACTTCATCCCGTTCGGTAAAGCAGCGATCCGCCGCGAAGGCGCTGACGTCACGCTGGTCTCGTGGGGACGACCGGTGCTCTTCTGCATGGAAGCGGCCGAAACGCTCGCGAAAGAAGGTATTTCCTGCGAGGTCATTGACGGTCGCACGATTCGGCCAATGGATTGGGAGACCGTCTTCGCGTCGGTGCGCAAGACGAACTGCTGCGTGGTCGTCGACCAGTCATGGTCCTTCGCGTCGCCTGGTTCGGAAGTTGCCGCGCAGGTGTCGCAGCATTGTTTCGATGATCTTGATCATCCAGTTCTTCGTGTTCATTCCGACGACGTGCCCGCGCCGTACGCTCAGAACCTTGAGCAAGAGATGCTTCCGAACCCCCGCAAGATCTGCGAGGCGGTACGGAAGGTGACGTACCGGCTCTAAGTCTTGGGTCTAACTTATGCCTATCTCTCTCACCATGCCGCGGCTGTCCGACACCATGGAAGTCGGCACCGTCATCAAGTGGAACGTCAAAGAAGGCGACAAGGTCCGTTCCGGCGACGTGCTTGCTGACATCGAGACCGACAAAGCCACGATGGAGATGCAGTGCTTCGACGACGGGACGATGGCGAAGATCGTGGTGGAAGCGGGCAGGCAGGTGAAGGTGGGAACGTTGATCGCGATGATCGCGGCGAAAGGTGAAGACCCAGCCACGATCACCATACCGAGTGGCACCGCAGCAACGGGGCCCGTCGCGCCGGCCGCGGCACCGGCAGCGACGACTGAGGACGCCGACGAAACTGGCGGCCGGTTGCGCGTGAGCCCGGTCGCGCGGCGCATGGCTGAAGACGCTGGAATCGATCCTCGATCGATCAAGGGCTCGGGTCCGGGCGGGCGCGTCATCAAGCGCGACGTGCAAGCGGCGAGTACGAATGTCCAGAGCGCTCGCACGCCGATCGATACTGCGACGCCGCTGGCGCTGACGCGGCCGCAAGTGGTCGCGATGAAGCCGCCGACACCGACGACGCCGGCGTCACCCGTGGCACCTCTCGCGCTCGGTGCTCCACAGGGTCGCGTCGTCGCATTATCTAACATGCGGCAAACGATCGCGCGACGGCTCGTCGAGAGCAAGCAGACGATTCCGCATTACCAAGTCACGATGCGCTTCGCGATGGACGAACTTGTCAATCAGCGCACGAAACTCAACGACGCGCTCGCGCCCTACGGCGTCAAGCTCTCGGTGAATGACTTTCTCGTTCGTGCCTGCGCACTCGCGATGGCGCGGAATCCGTACTTCAACGCCTCGTTTGCCGGTGACCATGTTGTGGTGCACGGTGAAGTGAACATCGGCATTGCGATCTCGCTGCCGGAGGATCGCGGCGGCGGACTTGTGGTCGGAGTTATCCAAAGCGCCGACCAGAAGAGTCTGCGACAGATCGCACAAGAATCGAAGTATCTCGCGGATAAGGCGCGATCCAAGGGACTCACGATCGACGAGATGAACGGCGCGACGTTCACGATCTCGAACCTTGGCATGTACGGCGTCGAGCACTTCACCGCCATCATCAATCCGCCGAACTCGGCGATCCTCGCCTGCGGCGCAGCGGTGGAACAGCCAGTCGTGCGCAATCATCAGATCGTCGCGGGCTGGGAGATGCAGGCGACGCTCTCGCTCGACCATCGCGTGATCGACGGCGCGATGGCGGCTGAATATCTGCGCACGCTAAAGGAACTGATCGAAAAGCCCGCGATGCTGCTCGTGTAGGGCGACGCGCATCGCTACTTGCCGAGCGTCGCGCCGATCGTCCGGTTTCGCTGTTGCAGATGTGACGCGGCGTGCCATACTCGCACCATGCGCATAGTGGCCACCGTCGTCGCTGTTGTTGTTGCGTCACCAGCGTTCGCGCAGTGGAGCACCGACCCCGCCGTCAACACACCCATCTGCACTGCGGCGGGCGATTCGGTCCAGCCAAAGATCGTCAGCGCGCCGGACGGCGGTACCTACGTGTCATGGTTCGACAATCGCGTCGGCGGATACGACGTGTATCTGCAGCGTCTCGACGCGGACGGCAATGCCGTGTGGCCGCTGAACGGCATTTTGATTGCTGATCGTTCGCTCTCGTCGACCGAAGATTACGGCGCGTGCTCGGACGGTCAGGGGGGCGTCGTACTCGCGTTCGGCGACGATCGCTTCGGTGGCGTGAAGACGACCGTAACGCGTGTCGATCCGAACGGCGTGCAAGTGTGGGGACCCAATGGAAAGCAAGTGTCGACACTCAATGTGAACAGCCCGACGGTCGCGCTCTCGGGCGATGGTCGCATTGTCGCGGCGTGGATCGAAGGCAACGCGACAGCGCTCCAGCGACTGGAACTTGACGGCACGATGGTGTGGGCGGTGCCCGTGGCACTCACTGCTGCTGGCGCGCAGCTCTGGGTCGCCGATCTACAGTCGGGTGGCGGAACTTCTGTCATCGCAAGCATGGTGCGTCAAACCGGCTTCGCTGGGGCGAAGACGCTTCGAGCGCAGAAGATCGACGCGAGCGGCGCACTACTCTGGGGTGCGCCGCACGTGAGCGTGTTCACGACCGGCTCGCTACAGTTTGCCAACTTCCCGAACTTTGTTCCAGACGGTGCCGGTGGCGCTGTCTTCTCGTTTTACACGACGGGTCCGCTTCAGAGTTTCGCGCAGCGCATCGATTCTGCCGGCAACCTGCTCTTTGGTGTGAACGGCGCTGGCGTGACGACGACAACAACGCGCGAACGCACGGGCCCAGCGGTCGCGTTCGATCCGACAACGCAGCGCACATATGTCGCGTGGGAGGAGCGCATTCCAAGCACTTCAAATTACGGCTGCTCCGCTCAGGCGTTTGACGCTACGGGCACCCGGCTCTGGGGTGCGAACGGAAGCGTTCTCCTTCCGGTCGCTGCGAACTTCGGCGTGCGCGAAGTGGAAGCGAAAGTCTTCGACTGCGATCCGACGTTCCTCTTCGTGCGCGACGTCGCTTTCAACAACGGGACAATCTTCGCTGCGCGCATGACTGCCGGTGGCGCACCCATCTGGGCCGGATCACCGGTCACGGTCTGCTCGACGCGCACGGGCCACAGCCGACTCGAAACCGCAATCGCCGCGAATGGCGCTTCGCTCGTCGCGGTCTGGGAAGACAGCCGAAACGGAAATCAAGATCTGTACGGCGACGCGCTCCGCAGCGACGGGACGCTCGGGCCCGCAGCTCCGGTCGTCGTCGGTGATCTCAACGACGACGGCATCGTCGACGCAGCCGATCTCGCGATCCTGCTCGGCGCGTGGGGGCCGGCGCTGCCGTGCTCGCTCGCCGATCTGAATCACGACGGTACAGTGGACGCAGCGGACTTGGCGATTCTGCTGGGGGCGTGGATGCGCTGATCGCGGTATCTTGAACGCGTGGCGACTCACCCCGGGGGATCGACCAATGCGGGCTGCTAGCCAGAAAACGTGTGTTCTCTGTGGGGTCGACTGCGCTGGCAAGCCGCGCGTCAAGGACCCAAGCGGACGCTACTACTGTCGAAGTTGCCACGAACGCAAGGCCGATGAGCTCGTCGACATGGCGGGACTTTCCGCCGCGGTCGCTGCGGCACCAGTCGGCGCGGTCGCGAACTGTCCAAAGTGCCGAATGGCGTTGGGTCCGAGCGATGTGCTATGCGTGCAGTGCGGCTTCGATATCCGCTCGGAACGCGGGCTGAAGTCTCGAATCGTGCGCGATGCGAAGCCGTCGCCGCTCGACTGGATCATTCGCCCCGACGCAGCGCTCAAACGATTGTCCCGCTCCCCGAGCGCCCTCGGGCGCGCTGCGGTGGTGAGTCTTCTGATCGCATTTCTTGCGACGGTGGGCGATGGCGTTCGGCGCGTTGCTGGTGCCTCTCCGATGATCGGGGACTCGTGGGGGGTGGTGGTCGTCGTCGGTGTCTTGTTGAGCGCGGTGGGGGCTGTCATCTATTGGACAGTCGCCCCCGTCTTCCTTCGCTGGCGAGTGCAGTGGTCTGGTGGTGAGGTGCCGGATCCGACCATGGGTCGCATTGCGTACTTCGCGACGGTGACACCGGCTGCGATTCTCTCGCTCGTCGCAGCAGTCGTATCACCGCTGTCCTCCGCTTCGCCCATCACGTTCTCAGCCCGCATCGGAGAGCGCAACTCCATCGGATTTCAGATCGCGCTGGTCTCGATGTTGGCGCTCGGGTGCGTTCCGCTCTATACCTCATCGCGACCAAGAGCTTCGGTGCAAAGAAGGTTCCAGCGGCGATCCTCGTGGTAGCACTTCCGATCGCGTGGTACGCGGGGTCTATCGCGATACTCGTGAGCGCGAGGCAGTTGCTCGATCGGTAACACGAGCACAGCGGACATACCCCCACGCCCAACCATCCGAGGGAAAAGTCACCACGTTCGGGGCCGCGCGATTTCGTGTTGATGATCTCGCGTCAAACGCAACTCCGCGGAAGCACATATTCGATCCAGCCAAGCCCGTTACTTGTCACTGCATCTCGCGCTGCGTCAGGCGCTCGCAACTCCTCGAACACGAGGAACGTCGCCGCGCGTTCTCCGACGGCTTCTTCGAGATGGTCCGCTACTTCGCCGCCGATGTCCTCGAATTCACTCGAATTGGTGTGGCAACTATGGCGTCGGTGTTGATCCTGATGATCCGTGTGAATCCCAGAGTTCGCCGCATGAAGAGATTCAACATGGATGCACAGGATCGACAGGATGATGCGGCACTTCGCTTGCCCGCGGCGACTCACGCTCGGATGCGATCGTTGCGGGCGTCGCACCGCGCTGGATCATGCACTCGAATTGGTGTGGCAACTATGGCTCTCTATCAAATGGGTGTGGCTACTGCGGCGATCCGTCGAACCGCAAGCGCTCCATCCGCGGAGGGCGCACGGGCGCGCGCACCGTCGGTTACATGGCCGCGTTCTCGGCGATGCGTTGCAACCCGGTGATCCGCGCGTTCGCCGAGCGTCTCAAGGCGAAGGGGAAGCCCCACAAGGTCGTCGTCGTCGCATGCATCCGCAGATCGAGCCATTGTGGCCACACCCACTCGATTGCAGCTCAGCGCTCGGCGTGTGGGGCTGAACGGTTGACCCAGGCGTCAGTCCGAGGCGCGCCGTGCGCCTTTTGGCCGCAGCTGCAGCCGCCGTGATGTCGATGGCGAGCGAGAGGTTGTCA
>JAWXCC010000227.1:0-16956 GCA_034440475.1 Phycisphaerae bacterium
CGGAGCAAGCGGAGCAAGCGGAGCATCGACGCGCATGTAGAGCGCGCACTTCTCGATCGGCGTGCCAGCTCTACTCTGACCCCAGGCGCACACAGCGCTGAGCTTGCCTTCGCGCGGATCGCAGACAACGCCGAAACAGCGCCAAAGCTCCTCAACCTTTGAGGGCATGACGGGCCAGAGTAGCACCGAAGCGATGCGGATGGCTTCAGCACATCGATAGAGAATCGTCGCGAGTTGGGCCGTGTTCGCTGGATCCTTCGCCAATTTGAACGGCTGCGTCTCGTTGATGAAGCCATCGACCTCGCGGATGAGCGACAGCGCCGTCTGCGCTGCTTGGCGCAGTTCGAACCGCTCGTAATGCGTGATCGTTCGCGAAGTGACATCGGCTGCGATCGCCGACCACACGCGGTTCGTCAATGCGTCGCCCGTCGCTTCCGCTGGCAGCTTGCCGTCGAAGTACTTCCCGATCATTGCACTCGTACGGCTCGCGCAGTTCGCGAACGTGTTGACGAGTTCTGCGGTGTACATCTCATGGAAGTGTTTAGCGCTGAAGTCGGCGTCAGTCGCCTCAAGTGGTCCCTGCGTGACCATGTACCAGCGCCACGCGTCAAGTGAATACGCAGCGTGGTATCGCTCGATCGTGGGGAGATCGATGAAGTTGCCGAGTGACTTCGACATCTTTTGCCCATCGGCGATCCAGAACGAATGCGCGTAAATGCACTGCGGCAGCGGAAGCTTGAGCGCCATGAGTAGCGCTGGCCAAATCACAGCGTGGAACCAGAGAATCTCTTTCCCGATGACGTGGTAACGCGCGGGCCAGTACTGGCTTCGCGCACTGTGCGCGGCCGACATCGGCTCGGCCAGATCGAGCGCAGTGACGTAGTTAAAGAGCGCGTCGATCCACACGTAGACGACGTGACCCGGCGCGTCGGGCATGGGGATGCCCCACGTGAAGTTCGTGCGTGTGATGGGCACGTCTTGCAGTCCGTCGCGCAAGCGGCTGAGAACTTCATTCACCCGCGCATTCGGCCGCACAAACTCAGGGTTTGTGGCGAAGAAATCTTCGAGCCGCTTCTGAAATGCGCTGAGACGAAAGTAGTAGTTGTGCTCGCGGGCGCGAACAAGCGGGCGGCCGCTGATCGGGCTCTTGTACTCTAACTCCTTCGCTTTCGTCTCGGTGTGATACTCCTCTTGTCCCTCGTCGTACCAGCCTTCGAACTCACCGAGATAGACATCACCGGTCGCGACGAGCTGTCGCAGCAACACTTGCACTTGTCGTTCGTGGCGAGGTTCGGTGGTTCGGATGAAATCGTCATTGGACAAACCGAACAGCGCGAGCACGCGCCGGAACTCCGCCGAATTCTCGTCAGCGAGTTGCTGCGGTGAAATGCCCTTTGCCTGCGCCGACTTCTCGACCTTCGAGCCGTGCTCATCCGTGCCGGTGAGGAAAAATGTGTCGCGCCCGCAGAAACGCATCGCCCGCGCCCAGACGTCGCACAGTGTCGTGGTGTACGCATGCCCGATGTGCGGCTTGTCGTTCACGTAGTAGATCGGCGTCGTGATGTAGGCGGACTGCTGCATGCAAGGCTCCGGGCGCGGCGGGATTCACCGCGACGAGGATCGGATTCTACAGGGTCCTCGTTACACTCCCCGCCTCGATGATGTCGCAGCGACAAGGTCTCTTGCTCGTGATGAGCGGACCCAGTGGGGTCGGCAAGACGTCAATCGTCCATGGCATGCTCGCACGACTCGGCGCGGCGTTCAGCGTGTCGGCCACCACGCGGCAACAGACGGCGCAGGAGCGCGACGGCGAGGACTACTTCTTCATTTCGAACGACGAATTCCAGCGGTGGATCAACGAAGATCGGTTCCTTGAGTACGCGCAAGTCTTCGGACGCAGTTGGTACGGCACGCCCCGCGAACCTGTCGAGGGGCAGCTTGCGAGCGGCAAGATTGTGGTCCTTGACATCGACGTTCAGGGTGCGGCGCAAGTGCGGACCGCGATGCCGAACGCGTTCGGCGTTTTCATTCTGCCTCCTTCCGAAGACGAACTCTTCCGACGTCTCAAAGAGCGCGGCCGCGACGACGAGGACGCGATTTCGCGGCGCTTTGCCGAGGCTCGCAAGGAGATCGCGATCGCCCAGGGGAGCGGTGTGTACGACGCGTTCGTTGTAAACGACAACCTTGATCGTGCAATCAGTGAGGTCGAGTCACTGGTACGGAAGCGACTGTCCGCCATTCCGAAGTAAGCTCTTCATTGATGCTTCAACTCACCAACCTGCGAAAATCCTTCGGCAGCGTTCGCGCCGTCGACGGCCTTTCGCTGGCGGTGCACACGGGCGAAGTCTTTGGTCTGCTCGGTCCCAACGGAGCGGGAAAGAGCACCACGATTGCGATGGCGATGGGGCTGGTGCGTCCCGATTCCGGCACGGTGGTCTTAGAGGGCGCCGGGTCCCCTCTCGACCCTCAAGTGCGCCGCAAGCTTGGCCTCGCGCCGCAGGCGATCGCGCTCTACGAAGATCTTTCGGCGAACGAGAATCTTCTGTTCTTCGCTCGCCTCTACGGGCTTCCGAACGCAAAACGCCGCGCCGCTGAGGTGCTCGAACTCGTTGGGCTCTCACAGCGGGCGAGCGATCGTGTGGGCGGATACTCCGGCGGCATGCAGCGGCGGCTGAATCTCGCGGTCGCGCTGCTGCACGATCCGCCTCTCCTCATGCTCGACGAGCCGACGGCAGGTGTCGATCCGCAGTCGCGTAACAGCATCCTCGAACTCGTTCGAACACTCGCGACGAAGGGCTGCACGATTGTCTACACAACGCACTATATGGAAGAGGCACAGAAGCTCTGTGATCGCGTTGGCGTGTTAGACAACGGAAAGCTGCTCGACGTCGGTTCGGTCGCTGAGCTCGTCGCGCGACACGGAGGCGATAGTTCCGTTGTCGTCGAGCGTGCTGGCACAAACGGTACAAACGCAGAAGAGCGCATCGTCACGCCCGATCCGCTGAAGGAGATCACCGCCGCGCTCGCGCGCGGTGATGTCCGCGGCGTGCGTGTCGAGCGCCCGACGCTGGAATCTGTTTTTCTTCGGCTGACCGGACGGAGTCTTCGGGACTGATTGCCTGACGACGAGACTACGAACGACTATGACTGCCGTCCTCGCCATCGCACTCAACGATCTGAAGCGGCTCCTTCGCGACAAAGCGAATGCGTTCTTCACGTTCGTCTTTCCTGTGCTTCTTGCCGTTTTCTTCGGACTTCTGTTCGGCGGCGGCGGCGCTCAGCGTCCGCTCGATCTCGTCGTCTTCGATGAATCTGGCTCGCCGGCTGCCGCGAGATTCGTCAAGGATCTCGATGACGATCCGATCCTGAGCGCACACACGGTGAGCGATCGCGCAGAGGGCGAGTCGCTTGTGAAGCGCGGCGACGCGCTCGCGTGCATCGTGCTGCCGAAGGATTTCGCGGCAGGTGCAGACAGCATGTTGGCGGGCGGCGGACTTCAGGTCGAAGCGATTGTTGATCCCTCGCGCAAGGCCGAATCGGGCCTTCTGGTGGGCAAGCTGAACGAGATAGCGTTTCGCCAGCTCGGATCCTCATTCAGCAATCCAGAGCAGTTGAAGCGCATGCTCGACCAGTCGCGCGCTGCAATTGACGACTCGAAGAGCATGGGCGCCGTTGACAAGTTGCTCTTCACAGGTGTCTTCGCGAGCGTTGAGCGGCTCTCGACCGATCGTTCGCGCGGCGCGGACGATCCACTCGCGAACGGGGGACCGTTCAGCGCTCGAACCAGTGGCGGCGGCGGCTGGTCGCCAGCAACGGTGACTCTTGTTGAACTCGCATCATCGAAGGACGGTCCGCCGAGCACCTATGCCATCACGTTTCCGCAAGGAATCGCGTGGGTCTTGATGGCATGCATCACTGCGTTTAGCTCTAGCATTGCGAGTGAGCGTGCGCGGGGCACGATGCTTCGACTGTCGGTGGCGCCAATTTCGCGCGGGCAAGTGCTCTTCGGAAAGGCGCTCGGCTGCTTCATCAGCTGCGCCATTGGCATCTCCATTCTCATGGCAGTCGCGCGCTTGATCTTCGGCGTTCACCTCGGGAATCCGATGATGCTGGTGGTCGCGATTACTGCAGCGAGCGCCGCCGGTGCTGGCGTGATGATGGTGATTAGTGGGATGTTTCGCACAGAGGGTGCTGCCCAAGGTGCAGGGCGTGCCATTGTGCTGGTCCTTGCGATGATCGGTGGCGGCACCATTCCACTTTTCTTCATGCCGCCATTCATGCAGCTTGTGAGCTCGATCTCGCCATTCAAGTGGGCTATCAAGGCTGTCGAAGGCGCGATCTGGCGCGACTACACGATTCAAGAGATGGCGCAGCCGATCGGCGTTCTGTTAGTACTGACGCTTGCAGGCGCTATCGCCGGTTGGATTACCGTCCGACGCGGGGATGGGTAAAAAACGCGTCGATAGTCGCGAGGACATCGGCGAACACAGAATCGGGATCCTTCGACGCATCGATGCGCCGATAGCGATCAGGGAGCTCGCGCACCTGATCGAGGTACCCGCGTCGCACGCATTGATGGAACCTTGCGCCACGCTGTTCGATCCGGTCAAGCAGCGGTGAGAGTCGTGACGCTGCGACGTGTTCATCGACATCGAAGATTACTGTCAGATCAGGCCATCGATTTCCAGTTGCGACTTTACCGACCGCGAGAATGTCCTCGACCGGAATCCCGCCCGCAGTCCCTTGGTACGCCAACGTCGAGCTCGTGAATCGGTCGGCCATGACCAGCTCGCCTCGGGCGAGAGCGGGCAAGATTCGCTCCTCGAAGAGCTGCGCGCGGCTGGCCATGTAGAGCAACATCTCGCACCGCATCGCCATCGGTTCGTTCGCCGGGTCGAGTAGGACAGCGCGAATGTGTTCACCGACGATCGTGCCGCCTGGTTCGCGCACCTCAGTCACCGGCACGTGGAGCGCATGACAGTGTGCGATGAAGCGCCGGAATTGCGTGCTCTTTCCGCTGCCGTCGGGGCCGTCGAAGACGAGGAAGCGTCCGCGGAGCGAGTCGGAAAACCTAGCGGCACCCGGAGGGTTCATGGGACCAGAAGTGTCGTCGGCGTGGCGTGCGCCTGCAACACGCGTTCAGAAGCTGCGAGGATGCGGGCAACGTTCCGTATCATCCCAATGCATGCGCATCGACGCGCGAGATGTGGATGGGCAACGGCTCGGGCGGATCGACATCGATCTCGCCCAGCAACCGAACCTCGTCGGGATGACCGACGCGATCGGAGTTGCGCACGAACGGTTCTTGAATTGGGACGGGGCCATTGACGATGCTGGACACGTCCGGCGTTGTCTGATGTGCGGAAGCCAGAGTCTTTACCGCAGCAAGGTCTTGCCGCAGGTGACACCATTCGTCGTCGTCCTTGCGTTCGCTGGTGCGATCATCGGTCTGCTTGGGTATGCGTCGAATCCGTTTGTCTTACCAGCGCTGGTTGTATTACTCATCATCGACGTCGCCACACTGATCGTCGCGCGGCCGCGCTTGGTGTGCTATCGCTGCCGGAGTATCTATTCCGGATTACGAATCGCGCGATATCACCGCCGATGGGACCGGGCAGAGGCAGAGCGAGTGCGCGCCACCACCGAGGCGTCGCAAGTAGCGGTGTCGGCCGGTTCGTGAAACAATCGAACCCGTGACTGCTTCTTCGTCAGATCGGACTCTCATCTTGCTCGGCGCGGGCGGACACGCTGCGGTTGTCGCAGAAAGCGCGATCGCGGCTGGATGGCGCATCCTAGGTTACTGCGCAGCCGAGCCTTCTCGCGAGGTCGGATGTGCAGCGCTCGCGGCGCCGTGGCTCGGATCGATCGAGCGGCCGAATGCCGAGGGCGAGCGATTGCTTGCAGCCGGGACGTGTGTACATGCCGCAGTTGGCGAGGCGCGTCTGCGCGAGCAATGGTCCGTTCGATTCGGCCACGAGCGACTCGCAACGATCGTGCATCCAGGAACTTGGATTTCGCCAAGTTGTGCGCTCTCACCGGGCGTCTATGTTGGAGCGTTCGCAGTAGTTAATGCGATGGCGACGATTGGGATGTCGACGATCGTGAATACGGGTGCGGTCGTCGAACACGGCGCGCGTGTTGGCGCGTACGTGCATCTCGCGCCGAGGTCGACGTTAGCGGGAATGGTCGAGATCGGACCGCGCACGCTGGTGGGAGCTGGCGCGGTGATTCTGCCCTTCGTCAAGGTAGGGGCCGACGCGATTGTCGCCGCCGGTGCAGTCGTTCATCGCGACGTCGATCCACAGTCAACGGTAGCCGGGGTACCAGCGCGACCACTCCCGGCGCGTGTCTAACATTACATCGGTGGAACCACATTGCTGGCACCACAGCATTGGCACCTCATCGCACCGCGAAGTTCACGATCATTGAGCCGAAGGCCAGGACGGTGAGTGACATTAGCGCGCCAAGCATGATGACCCCAGCGTCGCGCATCGACACTCGGAAGAACGGAATCAAGAGCGCCCACGCGATCGCGAGCGGAACCAGAGCGTCGAACATCCGCTTCAGAAATAGGATGTCGATGGGAAACATCATCGCGAGAAGCGAGACGGCGGATATCGCGATCATTCGAGACGCGAGTGCGCGCAGGTCTCCCACAGGTCGGCGGTCGAGGAAATGCAGGAAGTACGCACCTGCGACGAGGCAACCGCCCGCAACGATGATGCGCAAGACTCCCTTGAGCACCATCATGAATCGGTCCGACCACTCGATGACGGTCGCGACGGCGACACCGTCCGAGTTCGTCGTCGTGCTCGCGGGGAAAAGACCTTGTTGACCAGCCAGATAGGCCGCGACAAGGATCGCGGCCGCGCATCCCGCAAGCGCAAGCGGCCATTCGAATCGAGCATTTCGGACGAGCGGGCGACGCGGCGTGGTAGCGTCGCCCGCCGAAGCCGCTCCGGTCGACTTGGCGCGCGACCCTTCTCGCGCCGGGCTCTCCGCGGTGCCGCTTGGGCCAGCGGATCCGAGGTCAGGACTGACGGTGGCTTCTTCACTGCCAGCGCCAGTAGCCGGCGCGGCGCTTTCCGCCGCATCGTTCGACGTCGCCGAGGTCGGCGGCTTCGCGGCCGGTATGGGATCGAGGTCATACGCGTCTTCTTCAGGCTTCATCAGAGTCTCCAGTGCCGGACGATCGTTGGGAATCGCCCGGCGCGGCATTCGCCCGTCTGCACACTATCCGCTCGCAGGTGGCTTCGCCGCGCGAAGCCGGGTCCACTCGGGCGCTGCGGCGGTTCACCCGTCGCAGCGAAGCCGTCGCCACAGGTTGTTAGGTGGACGGCCCGTCGACGTGTTCCGAAGCGCCATCCTCGTCGTGGTCGTCGACCTCGTCCGCATCTCCGTGCTGGGGCGGACCAAAGAGCGCGGTTCCGATGCGGACTAAATTCGCGCCGCACTCGATCGCCGTCTCGAAATCGTTGCTCATGCCCATCGAGAGGATGTCGAAGCGATCGCCGCCGATACTCGATCGCCGAATGTCTTGGAATAGTTCAGCCGTGCGTTCAAACACACCGCGCAGAACCGTTTTGTCGTCCGAGTGCGGCGCCATGCACATGAGCCCGCGTGGTTTCAGCGAGAGCATCGTGTCGATCATCTCGACCAAGGGCTTCGCAGCAGCTGGCGTGATGCCATGCTTCGATTTCTCACCAGCGACATTGACCTCGACTAACACTTCGATTGGTGTGGCGCGACGCTGCGCCGCAATCTGAAGATCTTCCGCGAGTCGGAGGTTGTCGACCGAGTGGACAAGTCGCACGAGATCGATCGCCTTCTTAATTTTGTTGCGCTGGAGCGAGCCGATCATGTGCCACCGCACTTGGGCGGGGAGTTTCGCTGCCGACGAACTCATCTCGCGGCGCCGCGCGAGGAATTCGTCGACCTGTGCGGCGCGCTGCTGGAGTTGTTGCACCTGATTCTCAGCCAGATCGACCTGGCCAAAGCTGATCAGCTCGCGGATCTGGTCGATCGACGCGTTCTTCGTCACGGCAACGAGCATGATCTCGCTCGGGCTTCGACCGGACCGTTTCGCAGCAGCCGCGATGCGTGACTTCACCTCGTCGTAGCGCTCGCGCAGCGAGCGTTCGGCACCGTCGCCGGACGCTGAAGATGTCGGAGGAATCGTCGTCGGTGACGCCATGCCGGAAGAGTAACAAGCACTGGCGACGCCGGTTGGATTGTTCGGCTGAAGCTGGTCCTCGTTGGTTTACGCTGTCGGCATGCTGGTGAGAAAAAACGTGCCGCTCCTTCTAGTGATTCGCGACGGCTGGGGCGAGAATCCCCATCCCGAACAGGCCGCCTTCGACGCGACGCGCATCGCGAAGACGCCGGTCGCCGATCGCCTCCGCCGCGATTGGCCGTGGACGCTGATCAAGACCAGCGGCGAAGACGTTGGGCTCCCGATCGGGCCAGACGGACCCGTGATGGGCAATTCCGAGGTTGGACATCAGAACATTGGGGCGGGCCGCATCGTCGATCAAGAGGTGATGCGCATCACGCGAGCCATTCGCGACGGACGCTTCTTTGCGAACGTGACGCTGAAGCGGAGTTTCGCGCATGCTCGGATGACCGGCGGCAACGTTCATATCCTCGGCCTCGTGAGCGACGGGCAAGTGCACAGCGACCTCGCGCATGCGTTTGCGATCATCGACTTCGCGAAGCGTGAAACATTTCCGCCCGAGCGTGTTTTTGTGCACGCGATCACCGATGGTCGCGATACGCCGCCGAAGTCGGGGCTTGAGTATGTACGGGCGCTCGAGGCTCACCTCAAGAAGACGGGCATCGGTCGCATCGCCAGTGTCATCGGTCGTTTCTTCGCGATGGACCGCGACCATCGTTGGGAGCGAGTGAAGGCCGCGTGGGATTGCCTCTGCCGCGACGGTGGTCCAATTGCTCCGAACGCCGAAGCGGTACTTCAGAACTATTACATGAATCCGACTGATTCCTCGCGCGACAGCGATGAGTTCGTTCCGGCGACGCAGATCGGCATAGCTGGCGACGCAGGCGCGGTGGCTCGATCGCGCATTCGTTCCGGCGACGCGGTGATCTTCTTCAACTATCGCGGCGATCGACCGCGCGAGATTACGAAGGCGTTCGTGTTCGACGATGCCGCGTGGGCAAAGACTCAAGGCGGCGGGTTCGATCGGGGAGATCCTCCGAAGGATCTCTTCTTCGCGACGATGGCCGAGTACGAGCAAGGACTTCCGGTCGAGGTGATCTTCGGTCGTCCCGACAAGATGCCCATGATTCTGGGCGAGACGATCGCGAATGCCGGGCTAACACAATTCAGGTCGGCCGAGACGGAAAAATATCCGCACGTCACATTTTTTTTCAACGACTATCGCGAAGAACCATTTGAAGGTGAGCGCCGCGAGTTGATACCAAGTCCGCGCGACGTTGCGACTTATGACTTGAAGCCGGAAATGAGCGCAGCCGGAGTGCGCGATGCCGTGCTGCGCCGACTCGCAGTGCCCGATTGCGAGTCGCTCATTGTGGTGAACTTTGCGAATGGCGACATGGTGGGCCATACAGGCAAGCTCGACGCAGCCGTGCAGGCGTGCGAAGTCGTCGACCAATGTGTCGGCGCCCTCGTCGACGCGACACTCAAGCGAGCGGGTTCGCTCATTGTTTTCGCCGATCACGGCAACTGCGAGCAGATGTGGGATCCAAAACACAACTGCCCGTACACGTCGCACACAAACTACGACGTGCCGCTCTTCGTCGTCGGCGATGCGTTCAAAGGCATGCAGCTCCGCAGCGGCGGCAGACTCGCCGACGTCGCACCGACAGCGCTCGCGATGATGGGGATTGAGCAGCCGTCAGCGATGACGGGGAAGGTGCTGCTGGGGTGAGAAAAGCGCACTCACGCGACCCCCAAGTCTCCCGACACAAACACTCCGACCAGAGGACGTATTGCCGAATGAGCTCCGACCCCAATCAACCAGACGAAGCGCTGAGTCCAGATGGATTCTGCGCCGCGCTCCTCCTGACTGCAGCACTCGATAAGACCGCGCGTGTCTGGGATGTGTTGACGGGGAACACACCAGTTGTGTTCTGGGGTCACGAGTTCAGGATTCGGTTCGCATCGTTTAGGTCCGACGTTGCGCTCGTTGCAACGATTTCGGAAGTCGGGATCTGGCGGATTTTGGGCAGCATTCTCTACCGCATCCGCTTCGCGGAGCGCGAAGCCAACGCGCGCTGCGAAGATGAATTGAAGCTCTTGAAGCCGTGGCTTGATGAGGTGCGCGGGGTGGCATCTCAGCAGCCAACGCCAAGCAGCAACCGACTCGGCTCGCTCCTTCCAATCGACGATGCCCTGTCATACAGCATCCGAATCCTTAGCACTGCGGGCCAGAGCCGCCGCTCGCTGTGACTAAACGCGCTGGCTCTGATAGGTTCGCCTTCCGGCAGGCGTTCCCGGACTAAGCCAATCATCGAACTAGTCCAATTGATCGACGAAAAGCAGCCTCCTCCAGAGCCCCTCCAAGCGTTCGGCGGCCTCGCCGACGCGGTTGTTAGTTCACTTCAGATCTTGGAGGCCGCGTACACCAAGTACCGTGAGCACCGTGAGTACCGTGAGTACCGTGAGCATCGGGACGCCGGACGGATCCTGCCGAACTCAGTCGAGGCGCTTCGTGTCGAGCTCACGACCTAGCTCTGCGCGCGATCGAGGCCTGAGTCGAGATGCGTCGGCTTCCAGCGCCCCTGACGCAGAGCTGCACTACAACCTTACGGCCATCCATCCGTTCACCGATGGAAACGGCAGAACTGCGCGGCTTCTCATGAACCCCCACCTCCTTCGCCACGGTTACCCGCACACGATCATCGAGGTGGGGAGGCGAGCCGAGTACCTCACAGCGCTGGAAGAATTGAACGCGGAACGATGCGAACCATTCGCGACCTTTGTGGTGCAGAGTGCTGCCCGATCCATCGAGCGGCTCATCGGAGCATGAACTCGGCCCGGTAAGGATTCGTCGGCGAGCGGCAACTTCCCGTAGTAACGAACGCCGCGCTACGTGCGACACAGAGCTCGCGAAAAGCGGCTGGGCTCGCGATCCAGTCGCAACCACACAATGGCCTCGAGGATTGCTATTCAGGCTGCTCATCTTTGCATCAAGAGCACTTTCGCCTCAGACTTCTAACTCATCTCACGACCCGCACGTGCGTCTGCATGAACCTCGCGGTGGTCTCGCGAAGCCCCGAATCCAACTTCCCCATCACCTCCTCCGCGATGTGCTCGGGTACCCCTCCATAGAACCCCTCCGCAACCGCACCGGCGATGCAGGCCACGGACTCAAGGAAACAGATCAGCGCCTGGGGCACCGTCCCTTGGCACGACTCGTCGAAGACGTATGTCGGCCTGATCGAGTCGACCGTCGCGGACAGGTCGTAACCAAAGGTCTTCGCGACGTAGCTGCGGATCTCCGCCTTCGATCCGCCTGCTCTTGCGATGAAGATTGCCGCAGCTGTCGTTCGCCCACCCTTAATGCCCTCGGGATGGTCGTGCGTGGTGCCAGTGAAACGTGCAGCGTGACGCAGCACCTCTTCCAGCGTGTCGTAGGCGTATGCGGCGGGACTGATGCGCATGGCAGCGCCGTTGCCCCAGCTTGAGTACGGCGCGATGTCATCGGACCGAGCCCATTCGCGGAAGCGGCCGCCGTAGCTGACGAAGGGATATCGCTTGTAGTACGCCTTCATGACGTGGCCGTAGTTAGCACCCGTCAAAATCGCGTCAGCCAACGCCACCGCTAGGACGGTGTCATCAGTGAAGATGCAATCATCGGTTAGGAGCGAAAAGTCTTTCGTCTTGACATTGGCCCACTCAAAGCGTGAGCCGATCACATCGCCTGCGATTGCACCGAGCACAGCGGACCTCCGTTTGGTGAAGTCTCACATGAGTGGGCCCGTCCGACGTAGACAGCATTCGTCAGGCTGTCCACAGCGAAAGTACAGACGGGACGGTACACAAGCGCGAAGAGCCCCTCGGACAAGCAACAATTCATTTCGTGTTCAATGCACCGCCATGCCCCGTGACCCCATCCCAACTTGGTTCTTCGCACTCGTCGTCGTACGTCGCGGCGACCGATTCCTCCTCGTGCACGAGATGAAGCATGGGCAGCGGTGGTACCTCCCCGCAGGCCGCGCCGAAGCGGGCGAAACGCTGGCGACGGCGGCGTGCCGTGAGACGTTAGAGGAAGCCGGTATCCGAATACGCCTGACCGGACTGCTTCGGCTTGAACACAGCCCGCGGCCTGACAGCGCGCGAGTTCGCGCGGTTTTTCTGGCTGAGCCGTGCGACGACACGCCGCCAAAGTCAACGCCCGACGAGCACTCGCTGAAGGCGGCGTGGGTCTCCGTCGCCGAGCTAACGAACTATCCGTTACGAGGCGCCGAAGTCGAAGAACTGCTGCGCTATGTCGCCGGTGGTGGTGCGGCGTATCCCGTCAGCTTGCTACGGCTGGAAGGCGCGTAGCGCGCATCAACGTCCGACTTGGAGCCGACGTCAAACTTCGTCCGCTCAGAGCCATTTCGCGAACATCCCCAAGAACTCGCGCCAGTTCGTGACGAGTACATCATCCATCCGCTGCGGTTCGGCGCTCGGCGTCACGACGAATCGCGGAACGCTCGGATTCTCCGCAGCAAAGGCTCGGAGCCCACTCAAGTCATTTCCGCCGACACGTTTGCCGGTCTTCGTCTCGACGGCTGCGATCAGCTTGCCGTGGCGCTCGATCACGAAGTCGACCTCCGCCCCGTGGTTTGTTCTCCAGAAATAGAGACGAGTCTCCGATTTCGCGTAGTCGATGTGACGGCGGCATTCAAGAAACAGCCACTGTTGGAAGAGCCGGCCTCGCAGCACGGAATCGATGTTCGCTGTGAGCCGGTGGTTCAGGGCATTCGTGACGCCGGTGTCGAAGAGATAGAACTTGCTGTGGGCAACGAGTCGCGATCGCACGCTCTTTCGCCATGCTTCGAGGCGGAATCCGAGCAGTGTGTCCTCGAGAATCTGGAAGTACTCCTGAACGGTACGCGCGGAAAGTCCGGCGTCACGCGCCACCGAAGCGCCGTTGAGCAGTTCCCCCGACTGCGCCGCCGCGACGTCGAGGAACCGCGCGAATCCGCCCAAGTTGCGCACGATCGACTCCGCTTGGATCTCCTCGCGAAGGTAGGTCTCGGCATAACTTCGCAGGAGCGCTCTGGCGGATTCCTCGGACCCCGTGACCACCGCCGGGAGCGAACCGAGTCGCAGCGTTCGATCAAGGTCGAATGCGGCACCTTGCTCCCGCGCCGTGAGCGGATGCATGGCAAGCGTTTCCGCGCGACCCGCGAGCAGGTTCGCGCCACCACGACGGAGCTTGCGAGCGCTTGATCCAGTCAGAATGAATCGCACCGGCAGGCGTTCGATAAGCCGGTGTACTTCATCCATCAACGCCGGGACTTTCTGTACTTCGTCGACAAAAACGACGCGCGCTCCGCGTCGGGATCGCTCCTCCACCTCACGAGCAAATGCCGACGGCTCCTTGGAGAATCTCAGGAGGTCGCCATGTTGGAGCAGGTCGACCGTCCACGAGCCCTTGGGAAGATTGGTGCGAACGAACGTGCTCTTGCCGGTCTGACGCGGGCCGAGAATCAGCGCGGATCGACGAGGAGGCAATCGAAGGAGGCGAGTGAGCATGATGCCGAATTGTACGGTAAAACGGCGGCATGCTCACGGGGATCGAATCCGGCGGTCTCGCCGCCCCTCGATATTCTTCTCTTCCATGCCGCAGACAAGCCCCGCCGTCGACGCCTAGATCGCCAACGCCCAGCCGTTCGCGCGGCCAATTTTGACGCGACTCCGCGCCGTCGTGCACAAGGCATGCCCCGACTGTGTTGAGGTGATGAAGTGGAGCTTTCCACACTTTGACTACCCCAGCTCTCATGACGGGGGCTCGCTCTGCTCGATGGCTGCGTTCCGATCGCACTGCGTTGGGGCACCTTGGACACATCGCGTCACTGAGCGATTTGCCTTCCGATAAAACTATCGCCTCGTTGGTGAAGGAGGCAATGAAGCGGAACGAGTCTGGCGTGAAATCGCCGCGCGTCATGACGAAGAAAGCGCTACTGCGCGTGCCCGCGTATTTTCGCAGCGCCGTCTGCGCGAACAAGAAGGCGCTCGCAACCCTTGAGGCTTTCGCGCCATCGCACCGCCGTGCTTACGTTGAATGGGTCACGGAAGCCAAGACCGAGGTGACGCGCACGAAACGGCTCAAAACCACTGTGGAGTGGTTGGCCGCTGGCAAACGGCACAACTGGAAGTATGAGCAGCGCTGACGCGCGAGCGCGATTGCAGCGGATCCGAGTTGTCGATTCTCGACCGCGCTGAGCGCCCTCCACGTCTCAGCGGTGATCTCTTCGTTCCCAGCGTTTCCACTAGAATGTCGCGATGCTCCCCCGTATCGCGATCATCGGTCGACCGAACGTCGGCAAGTCGAGCCTATTCAACCGGCTCGCCGGCCGCCGCATTTCGATTGTCGACCCGACGCCCGGTGTCACGCGCGATCGGGTGAATTACACCATAGAGATTCCGCCACCCGAGGAGATGGAGTCGGGCGAGCCGCGCTACGCCGAGCTCGTCGATACCGGTGGCTACGGTGTGTACACGGCTGAAGGCAAGCGATTCGACGACATCGGTGAAGACCTCTCTCGCCTCACCGGCGCGATCGAGGCGCAGATTCGTGCGGCGACAGAAGAGGCCACGCTCATCCTCTTTGTGTTAGATGCACAGAGCGGCGTCACGCCACTCGATCACACCATTGCGGCAATGCTGCGACGTCAGGGTCATTCGCCGAAGATTCTTATCGTCGCGAACAAGGTCGACGACGAAGGCTGGGAGCCCGACGCGATCGACATCGCGACGCTCGGTTTCGGGAATCCGCTCATGGTCTCGGCGACGAGCGGCTATCGGCGCCGCCAATTTTTCGAAGCAGTCTGGGCCCGCGTTCCGCCCGAGACCGGCAAGGCGCCTGAAGCGGAAATGAAGATTGCGATCGTGGGCCGCAGAAATGCGGGCAAGTCGAGCCTCATCAACGCAATGGCCGGACAGCCGCGCGTGATCGTGAGTGAGATCGCTGGGACAACGCGCGACGCCGTCGATGTGCGCTTCGATATCGAGGGTCGCGCCATGATCGCGATCGATACCGCAGGCGTCCGCAAGCGAAAGTCGTGGTCCGACGAGATCGAGTCGTTTGCGCATCAGCGCATGCATCAAGCGATTACACGCTCGGATGTTTGTCTCCTGTTGCTCGATGCCCGCGAGAAAGCGTCGCAAATCGAAAAGCGCCTCGGTCAAGAAATGATTGACCAGAATAAGCCGGTCGTTCTCGTCATCAACAAGTGGGACCTCGTTGAGCACGAGTTGAAGCCGGCCGATTACATGGAGTACCTTGAGCAGGAGTTCCCCGGACTCTCGTTCGCTCCGATCGTCTTCATCAGTGCGAAGACTGGCGACGGCGTGCAGGATGTCGTTCGCATGGCGTTCAACCTGTTTCGTCAGGCCAGCCATCGCGAAGGAACGGGCCGCCTCAACGCGATCATCAAAGAAATCCTGTCGGAACGCGGGCCGACCTCGAAGCTCGGCTCGCGGGCCAAGGTGCTCTACGTCAGCCAGATCGACGTTCGGCCACCGACGATCGTGATGGTGGTCAACAAGCCCCAGCTCTTCAAAGGGCAGTACGAGCGATACCTTGTGAACCAGTTGCGTGAGCACCTGCCGTATTCCGAAGTGCCGATCCGGCTGCTCTTCAGCGAGCGAAAGCGCATGAAACTCGAAGACCTCTTGTCGCGGAGCCGAGCCGACCGCGACGAGGACTGATCTGCGGTCGCGTGCGGCGCACTGCGAGTGCGCCCTACCGCTTACACTCGCCCCATGTCGATTTTCCCGCTGCCCATGTTCGAAGCGGACGCGGATCCGTCGCGTCGCACCGAGATGACTGACGCGGAAGTGTACGCGCGGCTGAAACCGCCGACGTCGATCGTTGTGCGCATTGGGGCGATGAAGCACGTCGCCGAGTACCCGTATTCAGGTGATGCCAAGCCAGGCTGCGGCTCAAAGCTCGTCGCGCGAACGTCGCGCGGGACCGAGATCGTCGACATGCTCACGACGACTTGCGCGAACTCCGGCTGCGGCAAGTCGGTCTCGCGGCAAGACATGCTGGAGTACATCGACAATTCGGGCGGTCATGACTATCCGTTCCATACCGACGGGCAGATCCTCCGCGTCGCTTCGATTGAGGATCTCAGCGAGTGGGCGCGAGTTCAGACGATCACCCGAGAGCGAGTGCGCGATGTGAAGCGCATCGTTGTGGAGAGCGGTCTGGCGATGAAGGTCGTTGATCTTGAACCGATTCTCGGTCAGGAACTCGTCACCGTGTACTTCATGAGCGAAGAGCGAGTCGACTTCCGCGATCTGGTGCGCGTGCTCGCTGCTGAGTTCCACGCTCGTATTGAAATGCGCCAAGTTGGTGCCCGCGATGAAGCGCGACTCGTCGCCGACTACGAGCGCTGTGGTCAGCACTGCTGCTGCAAGAACTTCTTGAAGGTGCTGAAGCCGGTCTCGATGCGTTCGGCAAAGATTCAGAAGGCGACGCTTGACCCTCTGAAGATCTCCGGGCGATGTGGCCGCTTGATGTGCTGCCTTCGCTATGAAGATCAAACGTACGAAGACTTGAAGAAGCGTCTCCCGAGGAACAAGACGCGGGTGGGGACCAGCGAAGGACCCGGGGTGGTCGTTGATTCAAAGATTCTCGTTCAACTCGTGCTCGTGCAGCTCGACCACGACGGACGCGAGATCGCCGTGCCGGTCGAAGAGCTGCTTGACCCCGAGACCTGCCCGAGACCCAGCACGACGCCGACTGCGACCCCGAC
>JAWXCC010000228.1:0-26598 GCA_034440475.1 Phycisphaerae bacterium
CCGGTCCGCGGACCGGGCACCGGACAGTTCTGGGTGAAGGCATCGCGCGCGGCTGGCGTGGCTCATCTCCTCGGTAGTTGTCACGCCTGCGGGGCGGACGCAACGCGATCCGACGAGCGCTGTCGCTCCTGCGGCACCATTTTTCCGCGCGGCGGCGACCGCGATCGTCTCGGACTCACCGCCAGCGAGCAACTCAGTTCGTTTGCGACGAATGAAGAGTTGCGTGAAGGTGCACCAGCGGCGCCGGTGCGCCACGAGCGAGCACCTTCGGCACCACCCAGCGGTGATCCTCGGCGGGACGACGCGGGCCTTTCACCACTCGAAGTGACCCTTGGGCAGGAAGTCGCGGTCGAACGCCGGAAGACAGGGTGGCTGTTCGTCGTCGTCGCGGCGCTCCTGGTGCTGAATCTCGCGCTGGCCGTCGTCGTCTTGCTCACCCGCCGGTAGCCGGTGCTTGCGCCGGTGCCGCTTCCGGCAACTCTCCGATGAACGCGCGCTTGCCGACCTGGGCAATCGGCTTCGTGGTTCGAAGAAATGCGCCGATGCGCTCGGCGGTGAGCTGCGGATTCACCCAACCCGCCGCCGTCCAGCGTCCGAGCATCTCAAGGTCCACGAGGACGTAACGGAAGCCGAGCGCGCGAAGTGTCGGAGCCCACAACTCCGGCGTTTCTGGGGCAGAGCGAATGACTTCATCGAGCGCGCCGCGATCCCACACCGTGTTGTATCGAAGCGATCGACGATAACGAAACGGCGTTGCATCGCCGATGAGGAGTACCGGCTGCGGGCCTAACGACTCCGGGGCGAGCACATGATTGATCCAATACGCCGTTGGTGCCACCTGCGCCAGCTGCATGCGCTCTTTCGGATCGGTGAGCGATGCCATCTTCGCTCGGTAGGCCTCGCCGGTCGCGATATCACGGTTGCCGATCATCGCGGCTGGTGCGCCGTCTTGGTTCGATTGAGAGTGATCAATCAGCGGCTCTTTCGCGAAGACGACGAGCGGCACGAGGCACCACAGCACAAGCGCCGCTGCCGCAGGGCGCGCAATCGACGACCAGCGGCGCTGTCCGAGTGCGCTCGCTGCGGCGCTTGCGAGAATCACTGCGGTCGGAACGAGGAATCGCGATTGAAGATGCGTTGCGAAGAGCCAGAAGCTCACTTGAGCGAGCAGCATGAGCGTCAGGACGATTGCGACCCCGCGCAGTCGATATCGAAACGTGAGCATCGCGAGGCCAGCCACGCCGACCCACGGCAGAAGCGACCACTGCGGCGCCCACGGTTCGCCAGCGTTGGGATTGACACCGAAACCAAACACGCACCACATCGACCAGAGTCTTCCGAACCGCGCGCCAAGGGCAAGTTCACTCTGATGGGCGTGCGCGAACGTGGCTAACTGCTCCGGTGTCCAGTGACCGGTGCCGAACAGCGCACTCAGAAACGGGAAGGTCGGGTTGCCGGTTGTGAGCGCGTTGCGGATGAGCCACGGCGACAGCAAGATCAGCGCGACGACGCCTGCGACGAGGAGTTCTACCACTGCTCGCTTCCGGCGCATGGCAAGTACCGCGATGACAAGCGGCAGCGCGACAAATCCGAACGCGGTGAGTTTGGCGCCGCAGCTACCCGCAATCAGCAGCCCGAGCGCGATACCAACCCGCCGCTGGCAGCGCGGTGCCTTCAGCGCCACGAGCAGCCCGGCCGCGAGAAACAGCCCAACGAAACCATCGTTGTAGGCGAGAGAGCCTACGACGATGATCCACGGTGTCCCGAGATAGAGGCCGGCGGCGACGGCACCGGCGACCGGTCCGGCGAGGCGACGGGCGACGCACGCCACGTTGAGCGCGGCGACGAGCGTCACGAGTGCTGCAAGGCACTGCGCCGCGATCGCGCCATTCTCGCGTCCGCCAGCAAGTACGAAGATGTGAAGGAACGCCGACTCGACGTAGCTCGGGAGCGCGGAATAGACGTTGTGATAGAGCGTCGCGATACGCCCAAGCGTCAGCCACTCAGACGGCAGCTGCAGGTGGTACGAGAGCGCGTCGTAGCCGCGAAATTCGCTGCCCCAGAGCCAACCGGGTTCGCTTGCTGAGGCCAGCAACAGCACGCCAACCGCAGGTCCGAGTGCGGCGGCCGCGAGCGGCAGATGAAGTCGCAGCGGGGTCTGCACGCAGGTACGCCACCGCCGCACGAGTAGCACGATGCCCGCGACGAGCATTCCCCAGGCAACGAGTCCGCCGCCCGCGAGCAGCAGGCCCGACGTTCCGAGTGCGGCGTCGACAACGAGAGCGGCAGCGATGCCAAGAGCTGCCTCAAGGGCGACGCGCTCGATCGGCGGCCGCCGCGCGAGATGGAGTAGGTCGACGAGGGCGCCGCCGAACCCGAGCGCCATCGCGAACCACAAGAGCGCCACCGAACCCGCTGAGACGATCTGAACGATCGCTGGGACGAAGGCGCTTGAGTTCGCAGCGTCGTCTCCGGACCACGAACCGCCGATCGCCATCGTGACGAGTGCGAGGGCGACGCCGAGAACGAGCGGAAAGGCGCCGCGGGGGAGCGTGAGGGACCGCATGACGGGAGCGTAGCGGACGGGTTCCGCGTGCGGCGCGCCGCTTGCCTTGCGAGGCCGGAACACGGAGGTTCCTATGCCCGCACGACCAACCAGTCGACCTATCACGACCTTCTTGCGCGTCCTCGTCGGCCTTCTCTGCGCGATCATCGCGCACCCTGCGCTTGGCAACGGCGAGCTGCAAGACTTCGTCAGACTGCGCGGCCTTGAGGGCGACACACTGGTCGGACTCGGCCTCGTGACCGGTCTCAACGGCACTGGCGACTCGATGAAAGACTCGACGATCGCTGGCCAGCCCTACGCCCAACTTCTGAAGACCCTCGGCAACATCGGAACGTCGCGGCTTGACATCGCGAAAACAAAGTCGATTGCGATTGTCTACATCAGCGTCGAAATTCCCTACGGTGGCGCCAGAATCGGTGACCGTCTCGACGTCAAGATTTCCACGGTCGGCAACGCAAAGAGTATCAAAGGTGGACGCCTCGTCTCGACCTTCCTCGTGACCGAAGTGGTACCGGCAGATCGCACGGAATGGGTGCCTTACGCGATTGCGGACGGTGGCCCGATCGAGACTGGCGAACTCGAGACCGTCGGCTGGATCGGCCTCGCGGCGCGAGTCGTGCGCGACGTCGTGAAATCGCCGTTCGACGGTGACAACGTGTACCTCGTTCTCGACGGACCGTACGTTGGCTATCCGGCAGCGAACGCGATTGCTGGGGCGATCAACGGGGAAGCGGAATTGACGGGTGTCTCGGGCTTGGCGACGGTCGAGGACGGCCAGACGATTCGCGTGCGCATTCCAGAGAATGCCCGCGCGAACCGCGGCGAGTTTGTCGCCAATCTGCTCACGACTTTGGTGTCCAACGATCTCCTTCGAATTCGAAGCCGCGTCGTCATCGACATGAGGCACAAGGTCATGACGATCGACGAGTCCGTCGAACTGCGTCCAACTGCGGTGACGACCGGCGATCTGCGTATCACCTCGATCACCCCACCGATTGAACCAACGCCGGACAACCCAGTCGTGATGACGTCCACATGGACCGGAGTCGCAACGGGGGCGGACAACAAGGCGTCGATGCGTCTGAAAGATCTCATCGACACGCTGCGCCAACTCGAGGTGCCCTTCGAGACGCAGGTCGCGGTCGTCGAAAACCTCCATCGCCAAGGTGCGTTCAAGGCGGAGATCATCAAGCGATGACATCACTCGCAATCAAACATCCCGTGTTTCCAGCGCGGCAACAGCCGATGCGCGCGGCGGAGTCCCCGGCTGAGCGAGCCGAGCGGCTCACGCGCGGCAAGATCAGTCAGTCGGCGAAACAGCTCGTCGCCGATGCACTCATCATGCCGATCCTTTCGCAATTTCGCGAATCGCTTCAGCAAGAAGGCGTCTTCGGCGTGAGCGATGCGGAGAAGCGACTCGGTCCCGTGATCGACTCGCGAGTCGCAGACGCGATCGTGAAGCGATCTCGGCTGCCGATTGTCGATCGTGTTGAGCAGTCGATGCTCAAGCGCGTTGGGCTCCCCGCGCAGGGAGTCGTGCGATGACCCGGCCTAACGACTCGATTGCTGCGGGATTTGCGGCCCTTGAGGCGACGTTGCAACGTCAGCTCGATGAGTATCGCTCGCTGCGCGTACTCATCGAACGGCGCCGCGAAGCGCTGCGCGGCGCCGACGCGGTAGCACTGCAAGCCGTCATCGAAGCAGAGCGTCAGGCGCTCGTCCGAATCAGCGATCTCGATCGAGCGCGAACCGAGGCAGCGAACGGTCTCGGTCGTCGCCTCACGGTCACGCCGGTCACGATTTCCGCGCTCGCAGTCCGAGCGCCTGAACCAGCGCGCACAGCAATCGAAACCGTCGCTGCCGCGCTGCGCGAGGAGATCGAACAGTGTCGTCGTGCATCGAGCGTGGTTCGCGCCGCAGCCGATGCGCTGGCGCAGCACGTCTCCGGCATCTTGCAAACAGTGCAACACGCCTTTGCGGGTACGTCGACCTATGGACGCGCCGGGCGCCTCGCCAGCGTGGGTCCCATCCGCTCGATCGATCTTCGGAGCTGACTCATGAGCCTGAGCGCCGCGCTGCAAATCGGAAGATCCGCGATCAACGCGAGCCAAGCGGCGATTCAGGTCGCTGGCAACAACATGGCGAACGCGGCGACGCCGGGATACCACCGACAGGTCGCGACGCTCACGCCTTCGCTCTCTGAGCGCATCGGTCCGAACGCGTTCGCTGGCACGGGCGTGATGCTGCGCGATATCGGTCGAGTCGTCGACACCGCGCTTCAGTCGCGCGTGCGCACAGCGGTCTCGCGTGAGGCTGGCTCGCAGATCGACCGCCGTTTCTTGTCGTCGATTGAATCGCTGCAGAACGAACTGAGCGACAATGACCTCAGTTCAAAGCTCTCCGAGTTTCTCAACGCGTTCAGCGAGCTCGCGAACAATCCTGACGACGACGCCGTGCGATCGCTGGTACTGCGCCAGGCGGGTGGAATTGCAGATCACGTCGTCGGGTTGCGTCAAGAATATGACCGGGTGCGCACAGAGATCGATCGCTCGCTGGGTGCTGGACTCCAGAAGGCGGACGGGCTCTTAGACCAGATCGCCGCAATCAACGGGGAAATCACGCAGACCGAAGGTGGAGTGGGCAAGGCAAACGGGCTGCGCGATCGGCGCGACGCGCTCGTCGACGAGCTGAGCAAACTCATCGACGTCTCGACCATCGAGCAGCCGTCTGGTGCGATCGACGTGCTGGTGGGGTCGCTGCCGGTCGTCCTCGGTGGTGTGAGTCGCGGCGTTGAACTTCGAACGCAATCGGTGAATGGCGAACTCACGGTTGAGGTACGTATCAAGGCCGACGGTAGCACGCTCGACGTCGTCGATGGCGAGATCGGCGCGCTCATGCGGCAACGCAGCACGACCGTCGATCCCGCGATTGATGCGCTCGACACTTTCGCACACGAGTTGATCTACCAGGCGAATAGAGTCCACAGCCAAGGCCAAGGCAAAGCGGGGTGGCCGAGCGTGACCGGACTCGAACGGGTCGCGAGTAACATCGATCCGCTGAGTTCCGCGGCGTCAGACTTGCCCTTCGACGTTCGAAACGGATCGTTCTTTCTTCACGTCACGAACGCTGCCAACGGGCTCCGCCAGAGCGCTCAGATTCTCGTCGATCCGAGCTCGATGAGCCTCGATGGATTGGTCGCGGCGATCAACACGGCGGGTCTCTCCAACGTCACGGCGTCGACAACGGCGGATGGTCGCCTCAAGATTGACGCGACTGCCGGGTACACATTGACGTTCAGCGACGATTCCAGTGGCACACTCGCGGCGCTCGGTGTCAACGCCCTCTTCGGAGGCCAGGACGCGACGGATATCGCGCTGAATCAGGCGCTTCTTGACAACCCACGATTGTTAGCTGCTGGTCGCGGACACCTACCAGGCTCTAATGCCTCGGCGCTCGCGATGGTGGCTCTTGAAGATTTGCAAGTGGAACCCCTCGGTGGGCGCTCGCTCAGAGGATTTTGGCAATCGGTCGTGAGCGATCACGCGGTGCGGACCGCTGCGGCGATCGACGCCGCCGACAGCGCGACGATTGTCCGCGAGAGCCTCTCGGCGCAGGAGCAATCAGTGAGTGGCGTAAGCCTTGATGAAGAATCGGTAGACCTCCTGACCTATCAGCGCCAGTTTCAGGCTGCTGCGAAGTTCATCGCGACTATCGATGAGGTGATGCAAACGCTGCTGAACATTCGCTGAGCCCGCCTTCGACTTCGCCCGGCGACTTGGACAACCCCATGAACGCGATTCCTTCCAACCTCACTCGTGTTCCGACGCTTCTCGCCTCGCGGCTGTCGCTCTCAACCATCGGGCAAACCAATCGTGATTTGCTTCGAACGCAAGAGCAGATTGTGTCGGGGAGGCGGATCAATCGGCCGAGCGACGACGTCGTTGGCGCGAGCGCCGTGGCCGTGCTCGACGACGAGATCGAACGTCGCGATCAACGGCTCACCAATCTCGCTCAAGCAGACGGACTCATCGGATCACTTGATGCTTCACTCGGCGATCTGACGGAGCTGATTCACGAGGCGAAGGGGATTGGGCTCTCGCAGATCGGTATCGGTTCCGACTCCGCGACGCGAAAGAACCAAGCGACCGTCGTTGATGCGATCTTGAAAGCCGCGACGGATGTTGCAAACCGTTCCCAGCGGGGAATTCATTACTTCGGTGGCAGCGCGCATGCCCGCACACCGATGGTCGCGCTGAACGGCGCACTAAGGTACATCGGTGAAGGCGACGGCATGAACGCGGACCTCGGCCTCGGTGACTCACTCAAGGTGACGATTTCGGGTGAGCAGGCATTCGGCGCGCTGTCCGCTCGCGTTCAAGGCTTCTCGGATCTCAATCCTTCGATGACGCTGTCGACTCGGCTCGTCGACCTCGCTGGTGCCCGCGGGCAGGGCGTCGCGGCTGGCTCGATCAACGTTCTCGTGAATGCCGTCCCGACCACGGTGGACCTCACCGATGCCGAGACAGTGGGCGACGTGATCACCCGGCTGGCGACGGCGATCCAAGCGCAGGATCCGGGTGCGACGGTGTCGATCGACCCAACCGACGGCGGACGCATCGCGATCACGCCAAGTGCGGGCGTGACGGTCGTAATCAGCGACCCCTCGGTCGCGGCTACTGCTGCTGATCTAGGGTTGGCTCAAACGTATCCGGGTGGCACTGCGACGAGTTCAGGCGACCTTGGGCCGCGCATCACGGAACTCACGCTTCTTGGCTCAATGCCCGGTCTCTCGGCACCACTGGGATCGCTGCGGATCCGTAACGCAAGCCAAGTGCGCGATGTCGATCTCTCCTCAGCCGCGACAGTGCAGGATTTGATGCGGATCTTTGATGAGCAGAATATTGGCGTGCGGCTTGAGATAGCTCCGGGCGGCGACCGGCTCGATGTCCACAACGAGCTCTCCGGCGCGGCCATGAGCATCGAGGAACTCGCCGGGGGTACCACCGCGACTGAGCTCGGCATTCGCTCCTTCCATGGCACCACGTTGCTCGCCGACTTCAACGAGGGTCGCGGCGTCGGCAACGTGAATGGCCAAATCGACCCGATCTCCGGACTCGTTGATCCGACGCTCAACACTGACTTCCGCGTCACGGTGAAGGACGGCCGCAGCTTCGATGTCGACATCGATGGGGCCATCACCGTGCAAGATGTACTCGACCGAATCAACACCGCCGCGAGCGTCGCAGGCCTGACGCCACTGGAGTTCACCGCTGGACTCGTGGCGAGCGGCAACGGGATCGCCCTCACCGACGCCACGGTCGGAGCTTCGACGAGTGTCGCGGATCTCAACAATTCGACGACCGCGACGGATCTCGGAATCCTCGGATCGACCAGCGGCGCAACGCTTGCCGGGACCGACCGCGCAACGGTTGCCGTCGACAGCTTGTTTAGTCACCTGATTGCGCTGCGCGACGCGCTGGCAGGCAACGATGAGCGTGGCATTCAGTTTGCCACTGCAAGCCTGGACGGTGATCTCAGTCTCGCGATTGAGGCGCGGGCAGACGTTGGAGTTCGAGCGCGGCGCGTGACCGACGCAACAACCCGCGAAGAAGACCTCAAAGTGCAAGACCAATCGCTTCGCTCACAGATTGAAGACGTCGACGTGACCGAAGCGGCAGTGCGTTTCCAAAATCTTCAACAGGCGTTGCAGGCGGGCTATCAGCTCACTTCACGCTCGCAAAGTCTCAGTCTTCTTGACTTCTTGCGTTGACTCTACAACGGGTCGGCGCAGACCCCGCGAAGGTCGCGGGCATCGCAACGGGTCCACGGGCGGCACGGACCCAGCGCGAGGACGGAGGTCCCCGGTCAGGATGACCGGAAGACCCAGAACGGTCGCTCCATCCAGGAGCAACCGGGGTTCGGTTCGCCGCATGAAACGGAGTTTCCTCGATGCAAGTTGAAACCACGCGATTCGGCCCGGTCGACATCGACGACGGCCGCATCCTCCAGTTCCCGGCCGGGTTGCTCGGGTTCTCGAGCTACAGGCGGTACGCGCTCCTGCAACCTGATGAGCAGGGGGTGTTTTTCTGGCTTCAATCCGTGGATGCGCCCGACCTCGCGTTCGTCGTGACGGATCCAGCGCTGTGGGTGACGGACTACCAAGCACAGATTCGCCGTGAGCAGATGGAGGAACTCGGGCTCGACGGTCTCGACGAGGCGCAGGTCCTCGTGATCGTGAACAAGCGTGATGGCGCGCTGACGGCCAACTTGCAGGGACCCGTGGTGGTGAATGCAAGCAACTGCAAAGCGATGCAACTCGTCCTCGCGGAGAAGCGATGGACGACGCGGCACGTCTTGATGGAGGTTCAGGAACCGGCGCGGGCGACGGCGTAGCGCGGCGGCGTGACGAAGTTTGGGGCGGTGAAGAGCGGAAAAGGGACGTTCGCCGAGGCCCACGGGTGAACGAAGAAACTGTCGGCGCCGCACAGGATGCGGCGCGCCGCGCACGAGGCAGCGCGGCGGATCCAAGGAAGGAGCCCGCAATGCTGGTGCTCTCCCGTCAACGGGACGAGACGATCATGATCGGAGACGACGTGGAACTCACCGTCGTCGACATTCGAGGCGACAAGGTCCGCATCGGGATCAAGGCGCCATCGAGTGTCGCCGTGCACCGAAAAGAGGTGTACGACGCGATCCGTAACGAGAATCAACAGGCCGCGGGTTTCCGCGGCGAAATCATCGCGTTTGGATCGCGCCGTAGCGTCGGTCCGCGCCCGACAGGTGGGACGGTCCTATCTGCGGCGGCACGCCTCGGCGTGCCGACTGGTGTCAGACTCGAAGGCCGGCGCGAGATCGCGTAATCGGCGACTGACTTCACTCTCCGCAGCAAGCAAGAGCAGTCAAGGAGGATTGCCATGGCTCGCATCAATACCAACGTTTCCTCGCTTATCTCGCAGAATAATCTCAGGCGGTCGAGCGACGATCTCGCCGTCCGACTCACACGGCTTTCAACCGGCCTCCGTATCAACCGTGGCGCGGATGATCCGGCTGGCCTCATCGTCTCCGAGCGCCTTCGATCGGAGATCCGCGGCATCGACGCGGCGATCGACAACTCGGAACGCGCCAGTTCAGTCATCGCGATCAGTGAGGGGTACCTCGCTGAAGTTGCCGATCTCTTGAACTCGGTCAAGAGTCTCGTCGTGAAAGCGGCGAACACTGGTGGCGCCAGCCAAGAAGAGATCGACGCGAATCAGCTTGAGATCGACTCGGCGATCGAATCGATCACGCGCATCTCGAACACTGCGAGCTTTGCCGGGCTCCAGCTCTTGAACGGATCGCTCAGCTATCTCACCTCGGGAGTGCAGCCCTCCGACATCACCGGACTCGACGTCCAAAGCGTTCAATTCGGTGCGGCGTCGAACGTGGCCGTGAGCGTCGAAGTTGTGAGTAGCGCGCAAGTCGGCTCGCTCTTCCTCTCTGGCAACCGGCCTGGCTTTACTGGCGTGCTGGAATCGGGCGTGACGCTCGAACTCGCAGGTAGGCTCGGTGTCCAGTCGTTGACGTTTGTGGCTGGCGCGCAACTGAGCGCAGTCGTCGCCGGCGTCAATCTGCTCAGCGACACCACAGGCGTGAGCGCGACACTCGTCGATCCGACCGACCAATCGTCGGGGCTCATCTTCACGTCGCGCACATTCGGCTCGGATGCATTCGTCAGCGTTCGCAAGCTCGGCCAGGGTGGCAACTTCTTTAGCACCTACGACCAGCAGGGCGGCAACTCCGTGCAGCGCGACGAAGGTCGCGATGTGACTGCGATCGTGAATGGCGCGGTAGCGACTGGTGACGGCCTCAAGGTTGGCCTCAATTCGCCGACGCTGGCGCTGTCGCTTGATCTGACGCAAGCGTTCGGCACGACGGTCAGCGGAACGCCGTCAACGTTCCGCATCACTGGCGGCGGCGCGACGTTCCAACTTGGACCAAACGTCACCGCTACCCAACAAACGGGTATCGGCATCAAGAGCATCGCCGCGAGCCGCATTGGCGGGACCGACCTCGGCGGCGTTCGTTACTACCTTGATAGCTTGAAGAGCGGTCAAACGAACTCGGTCGTGTCTGGCTCGACGAGCGCGGCGAGCGAAGTGCTCGAAACCGCGATCATTGAGGTATCGGTGATGCGCGGGCGACTCGGAGCGTTCGAGCGGAACACAGTGCAGACGAATGTGAACTCGCTTCAGATTGGCCGCGAGAACATCACGTCGAGTGAGTCGAAGATTCGCGACGCCGACTTCGCGGCCGAGACCGCGGCGTTGACGCGAGCCCAGATCCTGCAACAGGCCGGTACATCGGTGCTTGCCACCGCGAACAGCACTGCCCAGAGCATCCTCAGGCTGCTCCAGTAAACAGTCGGCGAGTCGCCACCCCTTGTTCTGATAAGCGACGAGTCGCGTCCATCGCACCCATCGAAGCCTTCTGGCGTCCCCGCCGGCGGGCTTCTTTTCGTTCTGTACGGCCTGAATGGGTGAGCGACGCTGAAGTACCCCGATCGCTTCTCCGATGACCTGCGCGTCGACCGCTTCGTCGCGATTCCAAGGACGGCATCGCGGGAGATCGGCAGTCGCGGTCGCAGGATGCGTACCGGCAGTGGGCAACCGAGCAGCGCGCGAATGGATTCGCCCGATGCTCTCGCTCGTCGCGCGTGGCGGCGGGCTTGCCGCTCGATCCCCGATTGGGGAGCGGTCGCAGGGGCCTATGGGGTCTCGGCTCGAACGAGCCGTAGGCAAGTTCACGGAGGACACCAGCAGTGAGTCGCATCAATTCGAACATCTCGTCTCTCATCGCTCAGCGCACGCTGGGCAACCAGAACAAGGGCTTGCAGACAAGTCTGCAGCGCCTCTCGACTGGTCTTCGCATCAATCGCGGTGCCGACGATCCGGCAGGCCTGATCGCCAGCGAGAATCTTCGCGCCGAGAAGACCGCCATTTCTGGCGCGATCACGAACGCCCAGCGCGCTGACCAAGTTGTCAACGTCGCAGAAGGTGGTTTGCAGGAAGTGTCGAACCTGCTCGTCGAACTCCAAGGCCTCGTCGGCGCGACTGCGAACGAAGCTGGTGTTTCGGCCGAGGAACGCGACGCCAATCAGCTCCAGATTGACTCGATTCTCCAGACGATCGACCGTATCGCCAACTCCACGAGCTTCCAGGGTACGAAGCTGCTGAACGGCAACTTCGACTACACCACTTCTGGTGTCGTGTCGAGCGTTACGAACGTCAATATCAACACCGCGCGTCTTTCCGACAACGGGTCTGCTCGCGCCGTCACCGTCACGGTGCTCACCTCCGCTCGCACGGCCGGTGTGTTCCTTTCAACAGGAGCGACGTTCGGCAACGGTGGTAGCGGTGAGGTGACGTTCGAGATCACGGGCACCAAGGGCGTGCAGCAGTTCACGTTCGCCTCGGGCACGAGTCAGGCGAACATCGTCAGCGCCATCAACAGCTTCCGCGACGCTCTCGGCGTGTCAGCCGCTCAAGATGCAACAGCGTCCGCTCGGGTTGCGATCAGCTCGTCGGGCTACGGCGGCGACGCCTTCGTTCGTGTGAAGGAACTGTCGAACCAGAACGGCGCGACCGACTTCGTCTTCGCGAGCGCTGCCGCAGTGACCGCGACCAGCGACCTGAAGCGGACCGGTCGCAACGCCACCGTGCTCATCAACGGCACCCAGGCGACTGCGAACGGACTCACCGCCAAGGTGTCGACTGACGGTTTCGACGTCAGCGTGTCTCTTGACGGTACGAGCGCGTTGAACAAGACCGGCGCAGCTTCGACGTTCTTCATCACCGGCGGCGGTGCCGACTTCAATCTCGCTCCGAAGGTGAGTCTGGCGAGCAAGGTCTCGCTCGGTATCGAGACAGTCACGACCGGCAACCTCGGCAACGGCGTGGACGGATTCCTCTCCGCGCTGAAGTCAGGCGGCGCCGCGAACGTGACGAACGGCGACCTCTCGCAGGCGCAAACCGTCATCGAGAACGCGGTGAAGCAAGTGTCGAGTATTCGTGGTCGGCTCGGTGCGTTCCAGAAGAACGTCGTCGGTGCCACGATCTCGAGCCTCGGCGTTGCTCTTGAGAATACGACCGCGGCTGAAAGCTCGATTCGCGATACCGATTTCGCGAACGAGACCGCGAACCTCACCCGTGCCCAGATCTTGTCGCAGGCCGCAACGCAGTCGTTGTCGCTCGCGAACAGTTCACCGCAGGCCGTCCTTTCGCTGCTCCGAGGCTAAGAGCCCTCGGCGCCAGCGACGTAGGACGGGGCGGAGGCACCCAAGGGGAAGATGTTTGAGATGCACTCGCGGCGGGCCGAAAGGCCCGCCGCTTTTTCGTTGCGAGTACTTTTGGCGCGTCGAGAAGCCTGAGTCGCGGGCAACGCTCGATGACGCGATGCGCTAGTGTTGCTGCGCGGGCTCGACGTGAATCAAGACGTCGGCGATGCGCGGTTGCGCGGCTCGGATGCGGTCCTTGACACGATGCGCGAGCGTGTGGCTCTCTTGGACAGTCATGGCCGGGTCGACATGGACGTGGAGATCCACCCAGAGATCGGTTCCGATCTTTCGGACGCGACACTTGTGGGCATCGAGTACTCCAGGCTCCTCTGCGGCGGTCTTCTCCACGAGTCGTTCGATCGCACCCGATGGCGCGGCGTCGAGCAGCTCCCGAAGCGCTGGTCGCGCGAGCCGTCCAGCGTTGACGACAATCACGATCGCCGCGAGGACTGCGGCGATGTCGTCGCTCCGTTCCCATCCCGGTCCACCGAGGAGCGCCACAGTGATTCCGATGAAGGCAACAACCGACGTGATCGCGTCGGCGCGATGATGGAGCGCGTCGGCGGCGACCGCGATGCTGCCGGAGCGCATCGCAGCCCGCGCGACGACGCGGGACATGAGCTCCTTGATGACAACGACGACGACAAGAACAACAAGTGTGAAGGGCGCCGGCGCGTGATGCGGTGTGATGATCTGGTGGATAGCCTCGACGGTGATGAGAACCGCTGCGCCGATGAGGAGTGCAGCGACAACGAGCGCTGTTAAGGGTTCGAATTTGCCGTGGCCGTAAGGGTGATCTTGATCGGGCGGCCGTTCCGCGAGGCGCAGTCCGAGCCACGTCACGAGTGAACCGACGACATCCGCAGCTGACTCGATGGCATCGGCGACCAGGGCGGCAGAGTGGCCGAGGATTCCCGCTGCGCCCTTGACGAGTACAAGAACAGCGTTGAGCACGACGCCCTTGAGCACTAGTCTCGTGCCATCGGATGAGCGAGCTGGCGTCACGGCAACATTGTCGCAGCGAGCTTCAAGAAAGACGAACACCAAAGAAAGCCGCCCGCGATCGAGTCGCGGGCGGCTGAGTTCGTGAATCGAGTTGCTGACGGAGCGATTATGCAGTCATCGTCACGAGCTCATCGAAGGTCGTGGGGTCTTCGATCGCGATCTGCGAGAGCATCTTCCGATTGAGCAGCACACCCTTCAACTGAAGGTTGTGGATGAAGAGGCTGTAGCGCGTACCACGCATGCGACACGCTGCGGTGATGCGCGTAATCCACAGTGCGCGGTAGTCGCGCTTGCGGGCGCGGCGATCGCGCCACGAGTATCGACCGGCGCGCCAGAGGGCGATCTTCGCCTGATACTTGTGACGGTGCTTTGTGCCGTAGTAGCCACGAGCTTCACGAAGAAGCTTGCGGCGGGCTTTCGTTCGGGCAGCGCCCTTACGTGCGCGGGGCATGGGTCAAACCTCAAAGACGATTCCGATATGCATCTCGGAGTCGAGGGCAGCCGGCGGAGGCGAACGCGTGTTCGCGCTTGAAGGTCCCGACGACCAAAAGTGATTCGGATTAGTCTTGCTTGGTGGCTGGTTTACTGGTCGGCTTGCCGGACTTCCCGGTCGCTGGCCCAAGAGTTGGCCCAAGTGTTGGGGCAAAGGTTGGGGCAAGTGTTGGGGCAAGAGTTGGGGCAGGCTTGGCGCTTGGCACTGACGCGGGCTTGCTCGTCGCCGCAGGCTTCGCCTTGGACTTCGTGGCGGTTGCCGCCGGCGTACCTTCAGCAGCGGCCTGCTCGCGCTCACGGCGCAATTCGTCGGCCTCGTGCTGGTCTTCGCTGCGTAGTGGTCGGAAGAGCATCTTGCTGAGCGCCCGCAGGTTGCCGGAGCGGGCGTAGCGATTCTTCCGATAGCTCTGAACTGCGGTGCCCGTCTTATTGCTCTTCAAGTGGCGACTGTTGGGGGCGCGGAAGCGGACCTTCCCGGTCTTCGAGATCTTGATCCGCTTCTGCAGACCTTTGTGGCTTTTGTTCTTCGGCATGATGAGCTCCAAAATTCCAGTCCAGTCCCTAAGTCCGGTCCTTAGGCTGACCGGTGAGGACGACCGCCGCGCTCCGGGCACCGGAGCGACTTTGGCGAGAATCGCGAAAGCTACCTGAACCTGCCCCTCAGGGCAAGCGCGTCGACGGGCTTGGCCGGGCCTTCACGGTCGACACGCGGTGCCGATCACTGGAGCAGGAAGACGTCCATCTTCATGCCTGTTCCCGAGCCCTTGGCGATGCCCGGACGCCGCTGAAGCGACGTCAGTTGATCGCCAAAGGGGAGCCAGATGTTGTCCGCCATCCGGCTTGCGGGGTCCCCGAGGTAGGGCGAGGTCTGGAACCCGACGGAGCCGTCGGTGAAGAGCAAGTTCTGGCCGTGGCCGCCGTGACTAGCGCTATTCAGTGCCACGCTCGCGACCGTGACACCGTTCCGTTCGAGGTCAACGAGCGGATTACGGTCGGCGACCATAGCGATGCGTGATCCGCCGCCCCGGAGTTGATTCCAGAGCGGTGCCCGCTCCGCCTCCGAACTCGCCGGTGCCTGCGAGGCATAGGTGCCGTTTGGATCGGCGTCTCCCGGACAGCACATGCAACCGGCCGTGCAGTAGTGAGTCGTGGCGAGTACGCGAAGGTTGTCGGCATTCCGGTAGCCCGTCCAACTCGCGAGTTCTGGGAGGAAACCCGCTCGCATCGGCATCGACTCGAAGTCCTGAGCATAGAGGTCGAGCCCGGCGGCGACCAACCGCAAGTTGTTCGCGCAGTTCGTCTCGAGCGAACGGCCCCGCGACCAGTTCATGATGGGGACGATGACGGTTGTCGCGAGAATTGCGACGCAAGCGACCGCAATGAGATCGGAAGAGCGAAAACTCCGCTTCCGGCTGGCGGCGTCGACGGGCTGAGGGTCGAGTCGCATTCGGGCCGCGCGTTCGTCGTCGGCGCGAGCAATGCGCGCCATCGTCACTGCGATGAGCGTTTCCGTGTCGTCACTCGTCATCGCCGAAACAGCGGTCGTCGGGTACGCGTCGAGAATCGCGAACTGCGCCAAGAGCCGCTGGGCCCGCGCCATGTCGTCAGTGGAGAGGCTGGTGGCGAACGAGTCTGAACTCCCGTCGAGACGGCTCAGGTCGAAGCCCGCCTCAACGAGGCGATCCAGCATCGCGGCGTCGGCGGGGGAGAGCGTGAGTCGCTCGCTGCCCGGGCCAGAAGGAGAGTCGTTGTGAGTGTCGTCGTGGCGCATGATGGGAGGGGTCAGAAGGGGTCAAGGGGCGGGTTCAATTGGAGCCAGAGCTGGTTTGTCAATGGTCGGACCCACTGCCGTCACCAGCCCCGTCGCGCGAGCTTTTCCAAGTGACGGAGAAGTGAGCGACGGCGGCGTGGAGCCGGCTCTTCACCGTCCCCAGCGGAATCGAGAGACAGTCGGCGATCTGCTGGTAGCTCATGCGTTGAAAGTAGGCGAGCAGCAGAATCTCGCGGTAGTGAACGGGCATCTCATCGACGACGCGCTTCACGGCGGCCTGTGTCTCACCCGCCATGACGGGCACATCGGGTGATGGGGCGTCAAGCTCAAGCATGTCGATGAGCGACGCGTCGCCCTGTCCGACCGGCGCCGAGAGACTGGTCATCGCGCGACGTTTCTGTCGGCGATGGGAGTCGCGAGCCTTGTTCGCGGCGATGGCGTACAGCCACGGACGGAATCGGCGGGAAGCGTCGAAGGTGTCCGCCGCCAAGTGCACCTGTAGGAACGTTTCTTGGAACACGTCGTCCGCGGCGGATTTCGAACCGAGGAACCGAAAGAGGAACCGCAACAGGTCTTCGCGGTGGCGTTCCAGAATCGTCCGAAACGCCTCGCGGTCACCGCCGCGACTGGCCACCAGAAGCTCCTCGTCGGTTTGCCCGGCGGAAGTGGTGCCGCCACGCGAGGGAACCCCACGTGCTGGAAGCCCATGTGCTGGAAAATCGGGTTGGGACGCGTCGTGACCGGACATAAGGCGGCTGTCCGAGCTGTCGGCACGATTCCCGGACGAGCCGAGCATACCCAAGGCGTCTTGGCGCGTCTGGCCGGTGCTCGGCAGGGCGCCTACCGCGAGCGGCCGCCTTGCCGCGCCCGCGGGTACCCACGCTGAAGCCAATCCCGCGAATGAGAGAACGAGCGCCACGCGGCGAGTACGGGGTCGAACGCGATGAGTTCGGCGCGATCGTGCGAGTTTCTCTCGCTCGAACTGCTAATCGTTAGAATCCGCACCCTCGTTCCCCGTGTTCACGGTCCGGTACCTCCTCCCGCCGAGCTCGCCTCTATGCCTGTTCCGATCAGTCAGATGTGGACCGTCGCGACCTACGTCCTGAAGCAGAAGCTTCGGGGCAACAAGCGATACCCCTTGGTCCTCATGCTGGAACCATTGTTCCGATGCAATCTTGCCTGCGCAGGCTGCGGCAAGATCCAGTACCCGCCGCACATTCTCAAGCGGCAGCTCACCCCGCAGCAGTGCTTCAAGGCCGTCGAGGAATGCGGGGCACCGATGGTGTCGATCCCCGGCGGCGAACCGCTGCTCCACCCTGACATCAAGGAGATCGTCGAGGGGTTGGTCGCACGCAAGAAATACATTTACCTCTGCACCAATGCGCTACTCCTCAAGGACAAGCTTGAGGCCGGATGGTTCAAGCCGAGCAAGTACCTGACATTCTCGGTCCACATGGATGGCCAAGAGGAGAACCACGACTTCGCCGTGTGTCGCGAAGGCACGTACGACAAAGCAGTTGCGGGCATCCGACTCGCCGTCGAGATGGGCTTCCGGGTCACGACGAACACGACGCTCTTTGAAGGTGCCGACCCGAACTCGGTGCGGGCGTTCTTCGACGAGATGATGACTCTCGGCGTCGAAGGCATGATGATTTCGCCCGGCTACGCCTACGACAAGGCGCCGGATCAGAGTGGCTTCCTCAAGCGCCAAGAGACGAACCAGCTCTTCGAGATGATTCTGTCGAACCGTAAGGACGGCGCGAAGCAGTGGCGATTCAACCAGTCGCCGCTCTTCCTTGAGTTCCTGATGGGTAAGCGCGAGTACGAGTGCACGCCGTGGGGTATGCCGACCTACAACATCTTCGGCTGGCAGAAGCCCTGTTACCTCTTGCAAGAGGGCTACCTCGACACGTTCGACGAACTCATTTCGACGACCAAATGGGACAACTACGGTCGTGCGAGTGGCAATCCGAAGTGCGCGAACTGTATGGTTCACTCGGGCTATGAAGCGAGCGCGGTGAACCACACGTTCGCCAGCGCCGGCGGCATTTTCGCGACGGTGAAGGCGATGCTGTTCAACACCTACGCGAATCCTGGCGCGAAGCGGCGTCTCGACGAAGAGAAGTTAGTTCCGCACGGCCCCGTTGCGCACCTCGTGCAGCTCGGTATCGCGGCGGATGTCGCTGAGCGCGACGGAAAACGCCACGTTCGGTTAGTCGAACAAACGGCGGCGTAGGACAAACTCAAGGCGATGTCGGAACAATGTCTGTCGCGATCAGTGCGACGTGTGCGCCGCCCAGCATCGCACGCTTCTTCTCGTCCGCGAGTCTTCCGATGTTCGCCATGGAAGACGTAGTCGGTCGCCGCTGGCGCGTGACTCGCACAGGCAGGCGGGACGGCGAGCGCAAGCATCGCGACGCCGATGAGGCAGCGAAGTGTGTGCGTGAGCCCGTGGACAACCTGCCGCTTTCCGCCGGCGCCGCCCGTGACCGGCGATCGTTCCGCGATGCCTCTCCGTTCCGGCACTATCGGCTATTCCCGCTTCCTCGTGACTGGCGACGCTCCGAACTCGCCCGACGATGCGTTCTTCGCACGACTCCGCGACCACGTGCTCGCGCCGCGGGCTCGCAACGATGCCGCTGAGATTGCGAGCGGCTTCTGCACCGGCCGACATGTGTTCGACGGCGAGTTCACCTACGAGACGTGCGGCTTCGGCGCGTCGCTACTCGCGGCAATGCGCATCGACACCGCGCAAGTGCCGAGCGAGATCAAGCACGCCTACCGCGCGATGGCCGAAGACGCACGGCGCGGGAAAGAAGGTGACGGCATTCAAGCGCTGTCGCGCAGCGCAAAGCGCGAGGCGAAGGACGAGGCCGAGGAGCGCTGCAAGAAAGACCTCATCGAAGGCAAGTATCGCCGCGTCGCAATGCAGTCGTTCTTGTGGGACTTGCCGAGCGGGCTGTTGCTTGCAGGCATCACCAGCGACAAACAGGTGCAGGAATTGAAGTCGCTGCTCGACGCTGCTTGCGGCGTGCGACTTGAGCGCCGGAGCGCTGGAACAATCGCGCTCGATCTGCTTGCCGCCCGCGGCAAGACCGCGGCGCTTGACGACGCGCTTCCCGACGCGCTCGTCGCCCGCCCTGAGGGTCCAGAGCCCGACGATCGCGACGACGCGGGTGCCGCCACACACTTTCGCGCGCAGGGGCGTCCTGACGTGCCGTGGGCGCAGGCAGCGGGGGAACCGAACGACTTCCTCGGCAACCTGTTTCTTCTCTGGCTGTGGTGGCACGTCGACGAGCACGAAGGTGTGATCGAAACGGGTGGCCCGACGGTGGCACTCGTCATCGAGCGCGTCCTTGAGATGGAGTGTGCGTGGGGGGTGACCGGGGCACAGAGTCTGCGTGGCGACGCGCCGACGAAACTCGCGGAAGCCGCGAAGGCGCTGCAATCGGGCAAGTGGCCGCGCAAGTTTGGGCTGCTGGTGGCAGCGCACGGGCAGGAGTACCGCTGCTCGCTGCACGGCGATCGCTTCGCTGTGAGCGGCTTGGCAGTGCCGAAAGATGACGACGAGAAGGCGCTTTCGCCGCGGCAGACGCTCGAGCTCCGCGTCGATCATGTCCTCACCTTTGACCGCATTCTGACCGCGCTCTTTGACGCGTTCCTCAAGGACCGGTTCGGACCATCGTGGGAGACTCGCGCCGGGCAACTGCGGTCGTGGATCGCGGCGATGGGAAAGCCGCGGCGTTCCGCGCCGACTGCGCGGGTGTTCATCGAGCCTAAACCCGATGAGGTGGCAGCAGGGGCGTGACGCGCGAGTGAGTGCATCGCCCGGCAATTGAAGCGCGCCCAGCTCGCGATGGTTAGACTCACGACATGGACGTTCGCAGACTCGTCCTCCGGCTCTCGCTGACGTGCTTGGGACTCACGGCGCTCAGCGCCATCACCCTCGTCTTCTTTCCGCTGACTGGCATCGCCGGGCGGTTCACGCTCTCGGGGGCGGTCGCCGCGATCTTGGGTGTCGTCTGCTTGCCGTTTGTGCGCTGGGCCACGCGCGATGACGCCCGCTGGGGTGGACTCGCGGGCATCGTTTTCATGTGCGCCGAGTTCGCGCTCATGCTGATTCTGGTGTGGGGTTCGCTCCTCGTTTCGGGAGCGAGCGGTGACGAGATCGCGGGAACGATGCTCGATCTCCTACTTGTTGCGCCGACCTGCATCGCCGGGGCCCGAACACTGGGTGGGCGTTCGCACGTCGCAGGAGTGTGCGCACTGACCTGCGGCCTCGGTGCACTCATATTTTTCTTGGCCGATACTTGGATGTACGGTGGATTCTTCAGCGGTTTCATCTTCGGTGCCGGAACGGTGACGCTTGGGGTGTCGCTGCGCTGGTACGGCCTAACACTGTTGATCACCGGCAGCGCGGCAGCGCTCGGCCTCGTGCCATCGCGATCGAGTTGGACGCGCTGGCCGCTCATCGCGGTTCTCTTAGCGATTGTCGCGGGCGGCGTGAGTGCAACGATCATTTCGCGCGACATTCAGCTTCTCGTGAAGGGCCCGTTTTCTAGCGATATTGTTGCCCTCTCGAAAACCGCCACCACGTGTGTCCTCGCCGCGTTCGCCATCGGTGGGGCAAACCTGTTGCTGCTGCCGAAGCTCGACGCTCGCGGCCGCCTCGCGCAACTCGCTGGAGTCGGCTTCGTCGCTTTGTCCGCGTCGCTTGCGATCGTTTGGATGTGGACCGAAGACGATCAGTGGGGCGCGGCATTCGGCGCGTCGTGCATCGCGCTCGTCTGTGGCGTGGTCGGCGTCGCGATCATCGCGCGGTTCACGCGCCAGCCGGTCTTAGTGAGCGACAAGGCGATCCTCTCGAAACTCGAACTCGTTTGCCCGCGCTGCCAATCGCGCGGAATGGTCCCGCTCGGCGCGTCGTCATGCGCGTCGTGTGGACTTCGATTTCGTATCGATGTTGAAGAGCCGCGCTGTGCTGGGTGCGGCTACCTGCTCGTCGGCGCGCGGAGCGACCGCTGTCCCGAGTGTGGACTCGCCGTAGCGTCGCCGATCGCGGCACCTGCCGCTGTCTGAAATCGCAACGCCCGGTTTCGGAAGTACGCCCGGTTTCGGAAGTACGCTGCTCCCCGGAGGACCCCAAAGATGTCGAAGATTTCGATCATTCGCTCATTCTCGATTGCCGTTACGTTCTCACTCGCGATCCCGCTGACAGGATGCCTCGCCCTCGACGGCAAGGCTGAGCGCCATCTGGTGACGACGGTGCCGGTGCCTACCACGCTCGAGGTCGAGAGCACGTTTCTCGACGTCGATGTGACACTGGCGACGACGAACGAAGTCGGCATCAAGGCCGACGTCGTCCTCGAGACCTCGGGCGGCAATGCGACGGCCGAACGCGAGATCGAGCACGTGATGGTGAGCGTCGTGCGCGACGGCGACCGTCTCATCATTCGGCAGGGTGATCCCGCGAAACCGTGGCGCTTCAGCGGCAGCTCTTCGGGCAGCGGCCGAATCGCGATCACGGTGCCCGCGAACGTGCAGCTCACGTTCCAGACGGCGTCCGGTGACGTGCGACTTGCGGGTGACTTTGGTCCTGTCGCGTGCAAGCTCGCCACAGCATCGGGAGACATGACACTCACAGATCTCGGCGTGTCGACACTCGCGGTCGGTACGGCGAGTGGCGACGGACGCATCGCCGTGCTTCGTTCCCTCGATCGCTTCTCATGGCGCGCTGCGTCGGGCGATCTTCAGTTCACTGGCGGTGCCGAGACCGTGTCGGCCGCGTCTGCCAGCGGAAATGTTGTGATCGACGGCATTGGTGGCGCTGCCACGGTGGGTACCGCGTCGGGCGATGTGCGCCTCGGGGTGATTGCGGGCCCGGCGCTTGGTGCCTCAACGCCGATCAAGATTGCGACAGCCTCTGGCGACGTCAGTGTCACGCTGCCCGCGAGCGCTCAGCCGATCGGAACCATCACTACGGTGAGCGGCCGCATTTCGGCCGACCAGCCTGTGCAGTCGGTTGCCCGCCCAGGCTCGAACGTCGCGACCTTCAGCGGCAACGGTGTGCCGTTGAACATTGAGACCGCATCGGGCGATATCGCAATTAAGCAGGCGAAGTGATCGACGCGTCGGCGTCGCGCACCGCGCTACAGAAGGCGGTAATCAACTCCGGGTCCTTGACTCCGCGGATTCGCTCAACGCCGCTTGAGACGTCGACGCCGAACGTTCGAACCGCGCGAAGTGCTGTAGCAACGTTCGTTGGCGTGAGCCCGCCAGCGAGGAGCACTGGCTTCGTCACGCCGCGTATGAGCGCGGCCAGCGCCGCGTGTTCGAATCCGGCGCCGCCGCCGCCACTGGAGCCGTCAACGAGCAACCACGCGGCATGGGTGCACGCGTCCCACGCGCGGAGCGCTACGGCGTCGAACGCGAATCCCTTGATCGAAGGGACGCGAGCCGACGCGAGAACCGCGCACGATTCGCGGCCGTGACACTGGACGCGATCGAAACCGTGGAGGTCCGCGAGATCGGCAGCGCTTGGGTCGACGACGAGCGCAACCGTTTCGAGCCCGCGAGCGTGCGCGAGCGCCGCGAGCTCGATGGCGCGATCGCGCGTCAGCGCTCGCACGCTGCTTGGCCACAGCACGAATCCCACGAGATCGGCACCAGCCTCTGCCGTAGCGAGGACGTGTTCCTCGTGTGTCAACCCACAGATCTTGATAATGGTTCGCGGTCGTGCCGTCACGTCGGAGCGCCTGCGCACTCAGCGCTCAGCGCCGCCGCAAGCGCTCGCTGGCCAGGTTCGTCGAGCCGCTCTTCCAGCCCGTCTAAGAGCGGCTTCGCCTCGGCAGGACGAGACAGTCGGCGAACCAAAACGAGCGCGAGGAGAAGCTGGACATCGTCAGTGCGACGCTCCGTGCGATATGCCGTTATGTAGTTGCGATATCCGATGGCAGCGATCGCCGCATCGCCTTCCGCGAGCGCGCGATTCGCGAGATCGAGTTGCGCGTCAGCACCAAGCGCCGCCTGCGGCACAATCGCGAGGAGTTCGCGGTAGCTCGCTAGCGCGCGGACTGAGTCGCGGGCACTAAGCCGCGCGAGTATGAGCGAGCGCAGTTCTGCTTGACGCAACTCACTCGCATCGAGCCCGCCGCCCTTTGCGATCGTGCCCACTGCCTTGCCGGACATCCACGGCGTCACGTCGGCGCCGCGGAGCGCTGCTCGAAGTTGTCGCCGCCGCATGAACTGCGTCGTGACGTAGAGCAAATCCCACTCACCGCGCGGAACGACCTTGAGCTTCAACAAGATGACGCCGGCAACCAAGCCGAACGCGGCGCCGCCGAGATGTGCCATCGATGCGATGCCGCTTCTGCCCAGTCCGCCCCATTCGAAGCCTTGGCGGAGAAGGTCGATGATCACATAGATCGCGACGAGCCACATGCTCGGCATCATGTAGGTGCCGATGCCGAGGAAGATGTAGAACACCTGAGTCTGGCTGCGCGGGAAAAACGCGACGAAGAGCCCGAGGACACCGAACACCGCGCCGCTCGCACCGATCGAGGGTGCGCTCGATGCGGCCGACTGCGCGAGCCCCGACGCCGCGCCAGCCGCGAGGTACAGCAAGAGGAAACGCCAGAATCCGAGATGGCTCTCGACCGGCTTGCCGAACACCCAGAGGAAAAGCATGTTCATTCCGATGTGGCCGATGCCATTCGGGTCGTGCACGAACATGGAGGTGAAGAGCTGCCACCAGCGGAAGTCGCGCGGATTCAGCCAGAAGTGCTGCACGAACGCGTCAATCGGGCCGGTGCCGGTCGCCAGGTCCTCCCAGCGGACTCCCGCACCGGTGCGCATCGCCACGTACATCGCGAGGTTCGCGAGTATCAGCAGCACCGTCGCGATGGCGGGGCGGCGGCCGTCGTGGTCGGTGCCGATCGGAAAGAACATTGGGCGGGCAGTGTAGAGGCGAAGGCCCCAGAACTCATGTCAGTCTTGCGGACCTACTCAGCGACCCATCCGTTGAATACCAAACCGGCGACCTTTACCATGCGGAATTCTTTCCGCAGGTTCGTCGCTCCGCGAGGCATCCGCCGACGCGTTCGCTCCGAACACTGTCGATCCCACGCAGCTGAGGAGCCTTCGATCTATGACCGCGACCGTTGAGAAACCCGCCGCCGACGCACCGTCCGCCAAACCCACGTGGGACAAGGGGCTGGCGAACACGATCGCGGCCGAGACGCAGATGTCGTTCATCGACGGCGGCAAGGGAGTTCTCGAGTACGTCGGCATCGACATCGACAGCCTCGCGCGGAACTCGACCTACGAAGAGACGGTCTTCCTGCTGTGGAACCTTCGGCTTCCGACGAAAGCTGAACTCGCGGCGTTCGAGCAATCGCTCCGCGACGAGTATGCCCTGCCCGAAGAAATCTACGCCATCATCTCGGCGCTGCCGAAGACGGCGACGCCAATGCACGCGCTTCGCACGATGGTCTCGGCGCTCGGCACGATTGATCGCGATGCAGACGACGATTCGCTCGCCGCCAACCGGCGCAAGGCACTGAAGCTCGTCGCGAAAACGCCAGCGCTGATCGCGAACTTCGACCGTCATCGCAAGGGCATGCCGTTCGTCAAGCCGGATGCGAAACAGAACATCGCAGGCAGTTTTCTCACGATGCTCACTGGCCACGCGCCGACCGACGCCATGCGCCGCGCACTCGACGTGTGTCTAATTCTGCACGCGGATCACGGCCTCAATGCGTCTACGTTCGCCGCTCGCGTGACGATTGCAACGCTCTCCGACATGTATTCGGCGATGACGACCGCGATCGGCACACTGAAGGGGCCGCTGCACGGCGGCGCGAACGAAGAAGTAATGCTGATGTTGAACGAGATCGGCACGCTTGACCGCGTCGAGGCATTCATCAAGGACAAGCTCGCCAAGAAGAGCTTGATCATGGGCTTCGGCCATCGCGTCTACAAGGCCTACGACCCGCGGGCGACGTATCTCAAGACGTTTGCAAAACAGGTCGCGACTGACACGGGCAACGAGAAGCTGTACGAGATGTCGCAGAAGATCGAGGACATCATGGCGGCGGAAGTCGCAGCGAAGGGGATCTACCCGAACGTCGATTTCTACTCGGCGACGACGTACCACTCGCTCGGGCTGGAACTCGATCTCTTCACCCCGATGTTCGCGATGAGTCGCATCGCTGGCTGGAGTGGCCACTGCATCGAGCAGCTCTCAGACAATCGACTGATTCGACCGGCGGCGCTGTATGTGGGGCCGCACGGCGTCAAATACGGGGCGATCACTGATCGCTAGTGTCCGGTTTGCCGGGACTGAGTAGAGATAAGTGGGGAGGTATCCGATACTTCACCTGCGTCCGCGGTGGCGTGCGCTGGTACGGTTTCGCTTTCGCACCCAACCCCTCTCCCGGAGTCGAACAGTGCTGACCGCTCTCGCTGCTCTCGCTGCCGTCCTCTCAGTTTCTGCCGCCAACGATCTTGGCCTGACGGCATTCCCGCCAGCGATTCAGATCGTGCCGAGCGCTTCGATGTCCGGGGGCGATCCGCCGGTTGCGAAGCCGCCTGCGATCAGCCCCGACAAGAAGCCGGACAACAAGCCTGCAGCGAAGCCTGCGGAGCCGAAGCCAGCGGACCTCGCCGTCGGCAAGCCCGCGATTCCGTTCGAGGCGAAGCTCATGAACGGCAAGACCGTGAAGTTCCCCTACGACTTCAAGGGCAAGGTCGTCCTTCTCGACTTCTGGGCAACTTGGTGCGGTCCCTGCATGCAAGAGATGCCCAACGTCGCCGCCGCATACACCAAGTTCCACAGTCGCGGCTTCGAAGTCCTTGGCGTGACGCTCGATCAGGCGAAGGCGAAGGACAAGATCCAAAAGGCCGAAAAGGATAAGGGCATGAAGTGGCCGCAGGTCTACGACGGCGGATACTGGAAAGCAGCGGTCGCCGTGAAGTACGGCGTGACCTCGATTCCGCGCGCGTTCCTCGTCGACGGCGATACAGGCAACATCATCGCGATGGGCAGCGAAACCCGCGGCGCGGCGCTGGAGCGCGCTATTGAAGCCGCGCTTGCGACGCACAAGAGCGACGACCGCAAGAAGGATGACAAGAAGCGCGATTCGAAGGACAAGAAGCCTGACTCGAAGAATTAGTAGCTCGGTACCGACGAGCCTAAGTGCTGGGGGACTCAAGTAGCGATGCCGGGGCGTGTCGATGCCGCCGCCGCTCGAACCTATTCCCAAACCAATTCACAGTCGATCGCGACCCTCGATGGGTCGCTGCGCGCCTACCGAGGAAGTTGGGCGAAGTCCCGATTCGATCGCGCCCGTCGCGCCGTGCGCACCGTAGTCTCCATCGTCCTAGGGATGCCAGCGAACTTGGGTGCGAAGCGTGTTACACGCCGAGAGCAACCTCACGTGTCGCTGGAAGGGA
>JAWXCC010000229.1:0-20624 GCA_034440475.1 Phycisphaerae bacterium
GTGCGGGCGCTGGGGTGGGAGCGGGCGGGACCTGCGTCGGCGCAGTCGGCGGCGCGACCGGGGCAGCCTGACTCACCTCCCGCGCGAGGGCTTGGAATCCAGCTGAGCCCGCGATGACAGCGGACGCTACGAGGAGCGTCTCCAGAACCCGCGCTCGTTGCGAGGCGCGAGCCCGCGCAGGTCTCGAGGCAGGAGTTTCTTCGGTTGGTTCCATGGGGCCGATCGTGAACGCCAATCATGAACAGAGAGCCGCTGGCGCCCGAGCGCGAAGCAGGCTGTCCGCGGGAAGGCCATCGATCGAGCGAACGCTCGAGCGATCAGGCGATACGCGGAGTGTCCCGGATGTCCGTTCCGCACGCAACGGTTCGGACACTTCGTGTGGGCGGTTCCCTCGGAATCGCTCACTCGTCTGCTACCGTGCGTCGCGCAACAGTAGCGTCGCAGGATTTCCCTGTATTTGCCTTGTTTCCGCACTGGTTTCGGAGTTCTTTCGTCATGAAACTCGGAGTGATGGCGGCTCTCTTTGCCGACCGAAGTCTTGAAGCCGCTGCAGAGTTCTGCCGCGATGCTGGCGTCGACGCTATCGAACTGCCCGTCGGTGCTTACCCCGGAAAGCCCTTCTTCGATCCGGCGAAAGTGCTCGCGAGCAAGTCCGAACAGGACCGCATCAAGGGCGTCCTCGGCGAACACGGGCTCATGCTGTCAGGCCTTGCCGTGCATGGGAATCCGGTCCACCCAAATGGGACGCATGCAGCTGCTGACCACCAAGCATTCGAGACGGCAGTTCAGCTTGCACCGAAGCTCGGAACCGACATCGTCATTACGTTCTCAGGTTGCCCGGGCGGCTCGGAGCACGATGCCACGCCGAATTGGGTGACCTGCGCATGGCCCACCGATTATGCAGAGATCTTGAAATACCAATGGGATCGCGTCCTCGTGCCGTACTGGACCGAGCAGGCAAAGTTCTGTGCGAAGCATGGCGTGCGGGTGGCGTGGGAAGCGCACCCCGGCTTTTGCGTCTACAACCCCGACACGCTCATTCGATTGAGCGAGCTCGCGACCAAGGCGAGTGGCACGAAGAAGGTGGTGCTCGGCGCGAATCTCGACCCGAGTCACTTCTTCTGGCAGGGGATCGATCCCGTCGCGGCTGCCCGCGCGCTCGGTGAAGCGGGTCTGCTCTTCTACTGCCACGCCAAGGACACCGAACTGGATCGTCACGAAGGCGCGATCAATGGCTACAACGACGCGCGACCGTACTCCGATCTCAAGCACCGCGCGTGGAGCTTCCGCACCTGCGGCTATGGGCACGGGCACGAATTCTGGAAGCCATTCGTGTCGATGCTACGCCGCTACGGCTACGACCATGTGTTGTCGATCGAACACGAAGATGCGTACATGAGCGTGGAGGAGGGTCTCCTGCGCGCGATTGCGTTTCTCAACGACGCAATCATCATCGAGCAGCCTGCGAAGCCTTGGTGGACCTAACGCATTGCTCTTCGTTCAGCAGCGCCGGAGCGTGAGAACGATGTCGCGATACGCGCCGCCGATCTTGCCAGCGCTCTCAACCCGGAAGAACCCTTCAGCGATCATGACGCGCTGGAGTTCCTCCACGGTGAATTCGAATGCGTGATAGGTCGAATCGCTCGAAGCACCGAACTGCCACTCTGGTGTCGAGATCATGAGCGCTCCGCCGGGAGCAATGACGCGCGCCAGTTCGCGAATCATGCGGGCCGGATTGTGAAGGTGCTCTATGACATCGAACAGGATCGCGCCACGCGCAGCGCCGTCCGCCACCGGGAGTGCGTAGACGCTGCCACGCAGGAATCGAGCGTTCGTACGGGTCGCTCGTTCGTTAGCGATTCGGATCGCGGCGGCATCGTCGTCGACGCCGAGAACGCTCCTTCCGAGCTCCGCGAGATGCGCGGCATACAAACCATCGCCGCATCCGATATCGAGCACATCTCCGAACCCGTGAGCGCTCGCCTGGGCCGCAAGTTTCACGAGCAGATCGGCACGCTGGCGGAACGGCTCGTGCTCGGCGTAGGCGTCCCAATGAAATGCGCCGCGTTCCGCATACTTCTCGAACGGCTGGTTTGTGCCGAAGAAGCGGACATTCCAGCGGAGCGGCGCGAGATCTCCGCGGGCGGCGATGGCGTCGATGTCGGGCGCGAACGGATGAAAGCCGAACCGCTCACGAAAGTGGTCGACGTCGTGGGCGCTGAGCGCGGCAGGCGCGTCATCGGCGAGGACGATTGCCTCGGGCACCGCGATGACGCGGGCGCCGCGCAGCCGCGCCTCAAGGCACCACGTCAAGAGCCCAAGCGGATCGTGCGGATCAGACAGTTCCGATGCGACGAGGTTCGGGAAGATCGCAGCACCACGGAGTGAACCGTCGACCTCCTCGGGAAAGCGGCAGGCGCTCGCAGGTGCGCCGCGTCCGAGGCTGTGCAGCCCCTTTGGGTGCACTACAAACTCGCCCATGGCGAGCAACCCGCCCGCGCGGGCAACTCGCTTCGCAACGACGACCGCGCCGGGACCGTGGCGGGCGAATGCGCTGACGAGCGCAGCGACGCACTCCGGCGTCGCGAATCCCCGTTCGGCGACAAGCGTCCAGTCTCGGCCGCGCTCGACGGTCCACGCGATCGTGTTAGTCATTGTGGAAGCTCACTCCGGGAACCAACTGATGGGCGTGTCCTTCGGCCACGAAACACCCACGTTCCAGCGAACGACGACCGGCGTGGCCGCGCGATCCGTGGGTCGAGCAGGGAGCTCCAGCACCCACTTCAAGAGCCCTTGCTTTCGTTCTTTGTTTTCATATGCGGCGTCGCGCACCATCCCTGGCTGTACGTCGGACAGCTTCACCGTAATCGCATCGTCCTGCGAAACCGGAATGCGGTCCCACAGTTCGATCTTCACAGGCTTCTCCATGGTGTTGGTCAACTCGGTCTTGTACTGGATCGCGACATCGCTCGACTTCGAGATGAGCCCGCTCTCAGATTGCGTTCGGGCGACGATCGAGCGCTTGGCGGTCAAGCGGTGGTCGGGTCCGAACCAGAGTTCGACTTCGCCGCCTGGTGCGACATCGGGCATCGCGATCGCGCCGACCGAATCGTTGCCAAGAAACACAGTCGCGCGTCCGGCAAGGAGTTGGAACGCGCTGTCGTTCCGCGTCTTGCCACGGAGATACACCTCTGCGTCGACGGCGGGACGCGTGACGTAGACGTATTCGGGCTTCAGCGCAACAGTCGCGATGCGAGTTTTCTGTTCGCGCGACGCATCGCTCGGGAACGTCGCGGTGCGTGGAAGGCTGAACGTGGCGACCGTCGAGTTCTGTGCCACGGTCGCGTCGTTGGCTGCGGCCGCGGCGTCGAAGTCCTTCGTCCGCTCGCCAGCAATGACTGGGTTGTTGAAAAGACCGTCGCCATTTCCGTCGCGCGCCGCCAAGCCCCGGCTGGGGCTTGACGCAGGCGCTGCAACCGACTTCGCAACCGGCATCTCCTTGCGAACGTAGATCGGATCGAGCGCTAGGGGGCTTGCCGAACGTGCTGGCTGTGCCGTCGACAACGTGAGCGCGATGTCGTTCCAATCTTCACCGGTGCGCTGTCGAATCAGGGCGTCGTACTCTACGTCGAGGCCACTGAGGTCGCTCGCAGCGCGCAGGGAATAGTGAGGTCGCCACGTTGCATCGCGCACCAAGTACGTGAAGTCTACGGTGCCACCAGTCGGAGCCTCGGGCAACGCGACGACGACGACTCCGGTGCGTGCAACCTTGTCACGGGCACCGAGTGCAAGTGCACGGGTCTTCAGCGCTCCTTCTTGTTCATCGAGGACGCGCTTGACTTCGTCGAGTGCGACAACTTGGGTCATCGCCTTCGCCCGCTCCGAGGCCATGAAGTCGAGTTGTGCTTTCAGCTTCGCTGGATCGAGATCTGCGCCGCCCACATCACGCGCCGCTCCTTGTGAGACCTTGGTCACGATCGCGTCGAGCGCACGGAACTGCGCGGCGACCAAGTCGTTCTTCGCAGCGGCGTCGCGCCGCTTCACACGCACCGCTTCGAGATCGGCTTGGATCTTCGCCAACTCCGGATTCGTAGCGGCATCGTCGGCGGGAGTCGGCACTTCTTCGTATCGCACGTCCAGCAGCTTGCCCGGTGCTGCGACCCTTGCTTGCAGCGAGTCCACTTGAACCGAGGCCGGAAGCTTCGAGAATCGCAACTCGTAGACGCCAGGTGCGGCTGGCAGCGCCGCGGTCCGCGTGACCGCGGCGGACCCTTGGTACAGCGTGACGGCGTTGATCGGAACCGCGACACGAACGATCTGAAGGTCAATACGAACGGGGTCGTCGGCGAGCGCGAACGCGACGAGGCAAGGGAGCAGCGCGAGCATGGATCCTCCTCACAAATTGATGCGAAGAGGCAGTTGTATCTCCATTAGGAAAACCACAGCGACTTTCGTCGCTGTGGTTGTGGAAAATTGAGTTGAATTCCTCGGCTTAGAAGTCCGCAAGCGCCCCGCGGGTTCCGGCCCGCTCGAGCAGGGTGATCACGCGATCCTTGTCGGCGATCGAACTCTTCTTGACGTCTTCAATCAGTCGACGATTGTCGATGTCCTTCTCGAGGTAGCGCCGAGAGATCTCTCCAATGGCGCTCGGATCCATCGACGCAAAGAAGTCGATGCCTTCGCGATAGACAATGTTGGCTGCGAGGCGCTTCGCCATAAGCCAGATGAGATACGCCTCGGGAATTGCCTTCCAGATTCGCTCGCCAGCGAACTTCGTGAGCGTCGCTGGGAGGTGTTCGAGGACGAGCGTCTTCGCCTTCTCGCGACTTGCAGCAGACCACTTTGGAAGCGCCTCGGCGATCGCCGCCGCGGCACTATTCATCACCATCGAGAGCTGCGTTGAGATCTCGGGCAGCGGAACGTGCGCGTGCCGCCGACCCTCGGCCATCAGCAGCATGGCTTCCTGACGCGCGAGTTGACGCAGGCGATCAAGCACGTCCTTGACGTAGGCGTCCTTGATCTGAAGGAACTCCTCTTCAGAGAGCACCATGCAGGCGTCGATCTCGAAGCTCGAGCAGATCACGCCGCACTTGTTCGCCGAAGAGTCCTTGATAATCAGACAGCCTTCACCACAGAGATGTTTGCGCGCTTCGGGGGTCAGGAAGAGATTGGCGCCTTCCGCGATGATCGGACTCGACGGCTTGCCATCGGCGGTCAAGTAGTCGCGCCAATTCGTCTCGTTCATCGTCGCGGGCCGACCGCCGCCGGGTACAAAGGCGTCGCTCACAATGCGGTTGTGCAGGGTGTTGCGAAGTTTGGCGCCGTCCGGTTCTTCGATCGTGACGATGCGTCCCTTCGGTGAGAGCTTCTTTTTGTTGAAGGCCGCGATCGGAAGCGACTCGTTGAAGAGCCGAAGCAGTTCAGCGTGGTCGAGTCCTGCTGGGTCTTCGCCGCAGCCCGAGCCATCGGCGATTCCAACGATGAGGGCGTTCGCGCCGTAGTCGCGATCCAAGATCTTGATCATGTTGCCCGCGACGTCGCCGTCGGGCCCGCCGGTGAGTTTCACCGTGAATGGCTGCTTGCGCGGATCGATTCCCCGCGCGAGGAGCGCGACTTCGAGGAACACCGTAACGCCTTCGCTCGTGACGCCGTAGACCTTGTGGTTGATGCCAGCGCCGGGCTTCGAAGACATGAAGGCGGTCGGCATGCCGTACTTGCGGCGCTTCGCACGCGCAACGATCCACTCGATGTGCTCGGGGGTGATGTTCTCGTCAGGTCCGAGGTAAATGAACTCCGGCTTTCCGAAGCGGTCCACGACAAGTTTTTTTGTCTCGGGCTCCGGCGTGATGAGATCGAGCATGCAGTCGACGAACGCCTTCACGCAACGGTTGATGTCGTCGCCGGGTCGAACGAGAATCGCGCACTTCGACCCGCCCTCGGGGATGTCCTTGTTCTTCAAATGCTGCGCCCACGAGAGGCCGTAGACCTCGTCGAACAGACGCTCTGACTCGCGAGCCCACTGCGCCGCGGTCGTGGGACGGATGACGCGCAAACCGCCGCGTGCAATGTCGCCGAAGCGATTGTGGAACCCATCGAAGCCCCGGCCGTGCACAAAGAATGTGCCGTACGGCAACTCTGGACGCGATGAATTGCGGAGGAACTTTGGATCGAGCCGCAGCGCAAAGCCCGAACGCCGTGGGAGAAAGTAATTCGTCCGAAGCGTGTGCTCGACCGCTTCCAGCATTTTGTGCAGCGTGGTACGCCCGGGTTCCGAGACCTTCGATTCAATGTCGGCGTGAAGACCAGCAGCGCGCGACGAGAACGCCGCGTCGGCGAGTGGTTGCGCTGGGTCGAATCGGGCGATCAAGAGATCGACGATCGCCGTCGAAATGCCAAGTTGCTCTTCCGCCGCCGCGAGAATGCGGTCGCGCGTGTAGGCGAACGGATTGACCGGACAGAGCGCCTGATGAACGAGATGTGAGAGACCGAGAATCGCCTCCGCGCGTGCGAGTCCTAGGCTTGTGTGTCGCGCCGCCATCTCCTGTACCGCTTCATCGATCCACTTGATGCGCTCAAGATCGTGCTTCATCGACTTCCAGAGATCGCTCTTCGGATCGATCGCAGTGCCTTCTGCGGTTTGCGCCACATACGCCATGAACGTCACCGAGCCGTGTGGCGGATCCTTGATGACGTCGAGGTACGCGCGGTTGATGGACACCTTGTAGTACGAGAGGATCTTCGCGGTCCGCTCCAGCATCGTGCGCGTGCGAGCGTTCGCGAAGGCGATCGTCAATCGGCTGACGGCGGGGTCACTCTCGGGTTCGAGTTCGACGATGGCGCCGTCAGAACCTGAGACCGCGCGGAAGAGTGCGTTGTGCTTGCAGATGCGCAGCGGCGTGAGCGTGAGGACGTAATCCGCAGTGCAGTTGGAGAAGAAGCTCGTGATCTGGTCGGCGGCCCAGTCGGCTGCGTTTTGCTGCGCGTACTGGATGGTTTGCTTGAGCTTCTCTTGCTGCCGTGGATCCTTCGCGTCATAGGGCTGCTGTTCGCCAAACTCAAACGTGTCGAGTACGAGTTGTCCGTCGCGCGATGAATGAATCTTCGCGGCTCGCAGCGAGAGTTCCATCGGAAGACTCGCGACGAGTTCGGCCAAGACGCCAGGGCGATTGCCCGGACGAAGGAGCGTCCATTGCCGGTTGTCCTCGCTGCGCAGCGTCATCTCAAGCGGACGGCCGCTGGCCTTCGCTGCGATGATCGCGCGAAGATGACTCATTTGGCTCGCGCGATCGGTGTCCTGGAAATACATCGGCGGCATCTGGCTCAAGAACCAGGGCACGACCGACTCCGCTGTTTCGCGGAAACTCCGGGCGAGGTCATCAACGATCGCGGTGGCATCAGTAGCCATCTCCGCGTTGGCAGGCGTTACGCGCATCCCGTATACATAACGGGGGAACCGAGCCCTCCGCAAGCGCGGCGCTGGGACAGCTCGGCCCCGTTTCAGGCCGCAACTCGCTGTCAACGCTGTGCTTGCAATCACGATCGGAAACTTTGATGGCGTCCACCGGGGGCATGCCGAACTGGTCGCCCGAGCCCGCAGCCGCGCCGGGAGCGCTGGCACTGTCGTCGCCGTGACGTTTGAGCCGCACCCCGTTGCCCGGCTTCGACCTCACTCAGTACCGCCACGACTCACAACCGCGCGGGAGCGACGACAGCAACTGCTTGAGGCGGGCGCGAGCGATGTCCTCGAGCTCGATCCGACGCCCGAACTCCTCGCGCTGATGCCGCTGGAATTTGTTCGTGCATTGCGCGCTCGCCTGCCCTTCGACGTCATCGTGGAGGGACACGATTTCCGATTTGGACATGGTCGAAGCGGAAGCATCGAGACGCTTCGTACGTTCGGACGTGGGTTCGAGGCGGGGGAGTTCGCAGTCGAGGTGGTTGACTTGCTCGATGTCGCGCTCGACGACGGCACAGTCGTGCAAGCCAGTTCATCACTCGTGCGCTGGCTCCTGGCGCAAGGTCGCGTCCGGCATGCGACGAGCGTGCTTGGTCGCCCGTACGCGGTCGTTGCCGCGACCGCGCCGGGTGATCGTCGAGGCCGAACGATCGGATATCCGACCCTCAACCTCGGGAACGTCGAGACCATGATGCCCGCCGACGGCGTCTACGGCGGATCGGCGACGCTTGAGGACGGACGCCGATTCATCGCGGCGATTTCCGTGGGGACGAAGCCGACGTTCGCGCGAACGCTCGCCGGCGGAATTCCACAGCGGACGTGCGAGGCGCATCTGCTCGACGCGTCGTTGCCGCTCGACTGGTACGGTCATGTCGTGCGTATTGAATTTGAGACGTGGATCCGCGAACAGGTGACATTCGAGTCGCTCGAGTCGCTCGTCGCGCGGATCGCTGCGGATGTGCGCGAGATTCGCGATCGAAGCCAGTCCCGCATGTCACCGAGAGTGCGCGGCGTCGCATTCGTGGAGCCAGTTCGATGATCGAAGCGTCGTTCGCGTACATCTCGAACACATCGATCGAAGCGCTCGCCGATCGCGTGCGCCGCGCGGGCCGGGTGCTCGTGACGACACACGCCAAGCCTGACGGCGACGCGCTTGGCTCGGTGTTGACGGTCGTTCGCTGCTGCGCCGCAATTGGCGTGGCGGCGGAGGGTTGGTTCGTCGGCCCGTTCGAGCCGAGTTTGTTGTCGCTCGCTGCGCCAACGACGCTCGAACTCGTCGATCCGAAGAAGCCGCATCTGCCGGCCGCTGACTACGACCTGATTGTTATCGTCGACACCGGCGCTTGGACACAGCTTGAGACGCTCGCGCCTTGGCTCCGCGGGCGCTTCGAACGCACGATCGGCGTCGATCATCACGCCCGCGGCGATCTCGTGGCCCAAGAACGCGTTGTGGACGTGGGTTGTGGCTCATGCACGGCGCTTCTCGCTCGCTTGGTCGACGCGCTCGGAGTGTCCATGACGTACGGCGCTGACGAGCGCGGACACGGCAGCGTCGCGGAAGCGATTTACCTCGGTGTTGCGACGGACACGGGCTGGTTTCGATTCGCCAACGCGCGCGGCCCCGAGTTTTCGCTCGCCGCGCGACTGCTCGATGCCGGGGTCGACAAGGACCGGATCATCGAGACGATCGAGCAGAATCATCGCCGCGAACGAATCAAGATCGAAGCCCGCGCGCTGTCGGGCGTCCGCTTCGTCTCGCTCCGCGAGGGACGCGGTGAGCTCGCAATCATGCGACTCTCACTCGCTGACTTTCGCGATACGGGTGCGGTCCTCGAAGAGACCGCAGGCGTCGTGAATCTGCCCATGGTGGTCGGAAGCGTGCGCGGGGCCGCGCTCTTCATCGAGAGCGAGCCGGGGCTCGTCAAGATCTCGTTCCGCTCGAAGCCGAAGGATGAGGCGGGGCGGTTCCTCGACGTGAACCAACTCGCTGCGAAGTTCGGCGGCGGAGGACACGTGCACGCGGCCGGCGCGAAGATGACAACGACGCTTGATGAGGCAGAGCGCCGCGTGATTGCTGCGCTGTAGTGTCAACTCTTCTTCGTGATTTTGTAGCCAAGCTTCGTGATCGCCGCTTCGACGTCCTTCTGGACATTCGCGTCACTGACGACGATCGTCGCCGTCTTCGCGTCGAGTTTCACGTCGCACGAAACAACGCCTTTCACCTTCGTGACCTTGGCTGTGATCGCCTGCACGCAGCCATCGCAGTGCATGCCTTCGACGTCGTATGTCAAGGTGACGTTGGCAACGACAGTTGCGCGGTGCGTGCCGTCTTGATGCCGCGCGCCAGCGGCGTCGACTCGGGTGTCGCACGCGGCGACGAGCGATGTGAGCGACACGCTGACAAGTACGACGACGATCGTGGTGGCGAGTGTGCTAGGCATGGCCGCATAGTAGCCGCGCGCGGCGCGCAGAAAAGCGGCGTCCGGTGAGAACCCGGACGCCGCTGCGAGCTGTTCAACTCACTGTCACGCTCGAATCAGCAGTCGCCCCAACCGCCGAGAAGTACCGCGAGATCGGCACCGTTCGTCGTACCGTCGCCGGTGATATCAGTGAGCCCGGCGCCACCCCAACCTCCGAGCAGGATCGCGAGATCGGCACCGTTCGTCGTACCGTCTCCGTTGAGATCGGACGGGCATGGCGGGGCGCACGTGCCGCTACAGTTGATGGAGATGACGCCGCTGCCGTTGCCGTCAAATCCGCCCACGCGGATCAGATACTTGTCGCCGCACACGGCAGGGAAGCTCAACTTCGACGTGAAGTTGTCGCAGCCAGCGCCGTCGTCGTTGCAGGCCAGCACCGAGCCACGGTCCAGCGGGCACGCGCTGTACACCGCGAGACGCGTGTCGTAGTTCGCGGAGTCGCAGGTCGACACGATGACATTCCCGCCGCAGGTTGCGGAGTAGACGTACCAGATGTCGTCGACGATGGAGAGTCCCGAGCCTTCGTCGCACGTTGCGGGAAGCGGCGCGGGGCTGGTCGTTGCGCTCAGAGTGCTGAAGACTGTGTTGCCAGCGAAGATTTCGACAGCGCCAGTGCCTTGGCAATTGTCGTTGACTGGCGGTTCGGCGTAGCAGATATCGTCGGCTTCATTCACGCAGATTGCGTCCCAGTTCGTATCGCAGCAGAACGGATCGATGACGCACACGCTCGTGCAGCAGTCCTGGTCGGAGCAGCCCGGGGCGCCGATCGTGAGGCAATTGTGAGTCGACGGCGTGCACACGATGCTCTGAGTTTGCCCGTGTGTGTTAGAGCCAACATCAACGTGCAGGTTGATCCGGTCGATTGTGTTCGGGAAGCCAACCTGCGGCGGGAACTGCGCTGCAAAGTTGACCTGGTACTGCGTTGCTCCCATGGGGACTAAGCTGAACGTGCCCGGCAGGATTTTTGCGCGGCGGTGGAGGCCGGCTGAGATGCCGTCGAGTTCGACCGTATAGAACACGTCGAAGAAGGAATCGAGCGTCGGCGGAATGCCCGGGCCAGTGAGCTTGTGATTCACGTCGATCCAGAAGTACTCCTGGGAGAGTGATGCCGGCGGGAAGTACGGCGTGAAGCCTGCGAAGGCGCTGTTGATGCCAGGCCCGACGACGCTCGCATCAAGAAGTAAGCTCACACCAACGACTTGACCAGCTGCGGCCGCCGGACCCGCCGGCGGCTGATGCTTCGACTCCATGCGACCGCGGAAGCCGTCCCAATTCACCGAGTTCTGTGGCGAACCGTTGAGCAGTCCGTTGGCATTGACTTGCGCCTGCAGAATGCGCACGGTTCCCTGCGACGGCGGGAACGCGGGGTTTTGCACGCTCTCGACAAATTGCCACGGTGCTGCGACAAGCACTTGTCCTGCGGCGCCGCCGTCATCGCAATCGAAATCTGGCGGCACGCTGCAATCGACGACGAGTCCAGCGCCAGCGCACGCAAGCGCTGGGCTTCCGTCGGTCCACGTGCCAGTGACGTCGATGCGGTGCTCACAGCTCGAACCGCAGGCACACATCGGCCACGATCGTTGGGCGACGCCGACAATGCGCGTCTCACCAGGAACGAGCGAGATCGCCTTGAGAATATGCGGGATGTCGAACGCCATTGGATCGGACGGCAGCGCGAGGCAACCGTCGGAACCAAGGTCTTCGAGCCATCCGATCGGGAAGTTGTCGCCAGCGGCCGGATCCGAAAGCGAGAACAGTCCCTGACCGCTGCCGACCGCGAATCCAGTACTCGTGCCGAGTTTCGCGGTGTTTTGGCTGTCGGCGTTGAGATTGATACTGACCGACTCGACCGGATCGTTGTTCGTGAAGCGATACAAGTGGACCCGTTGATCGCCTGGGTGCGCCAGTTGCACACCCGGCGTCAGGCGTTCCATCTCCAGTCGCGGAATCACGGGATTCGTCGGCGATGGTTCGACAATGCAGAACTTCGTGTCGCCGAGTCCGCTCGTCGTCACGCCGTCTGCCCATGTGGTTGTCGCGATTCCAGCGACGGAACAAATGCGAGGTGGACCCGCCGGGATGATCACTGGAACTAACACCGGATAGATCCCTGGCACTGGCGTAGGGATCGTGATCGAGCCGCCAGCACCGGGTGGCGGCGCGCACGCGATCGACAGCGAAATCGTCGTTTGAACGGGTGCCGCGCATCCGCCACCAAAAGTGACGACGTTGACTAACGTTGGAAAGAAAATGACGCCGCCTGCGGGAGCGACGGGGAAAAAGGCGGGCGCGGCCTTTGTGAGCGTGGTGGTTCGCCCGCACACGGGCTGCGGTGGAGCGCCGCCGCAGCCATCGACGCGCGGTGACATGGTGAGGAGCGCGGTGCCGAGCGTGGCCCCGAGAACGCACGCCGCGATGCCTTTCAGCGATCCTCGGCCGACGAGTGACGATGTTGACGCTGTGCGAGTCATGAGAATCTCCCGTATTTGGGGTGTTTGGTGTCGGCCCGACGTCTGATTCGAGCACGACCAGCTCGCCCGGACCGCGTCCGGCGCTGCCAGTGTCAACGCGACGTCGATACACGACCTCCCTCAAAATCGCTTGCATATTGCTGCGCGGCCCCCCGGAAGGGACAATAAGCCTCAGTGGCGACCAACTCTGACACGCCCAGTGGCAACTCGAACGGGCCGGACCGCGAGCCTCGCGAACGTCGGCACGCTGCCGAAACGCTGTTGCCAGCGCTCTATGACGAACTCTGCAAGCTCGCGAAGGCTCGCATCGCGAGTGAACGCCCGGGGATGACGATGCAGGCGACTGAGCTGGTCCACGAGGCATACCTTCGCCTCGTGGATCGCACTGGCGCTGCGAGCGCGCAGCAGTGGGACGGGCGCGGTCACTTCTTCGCCGCTGCGGCCACGGCCATGCGCCGCATTCTGGTCGAGCGTGCACGGGCGCGCGGACGAATCAAGCGCGGCGGCGAGCTGCACCGGGTTGCGCTTGAGGACCTTGCATTCGGCGCCGACCACGAGTCGGTCGACATCTTGGCACTCGACGCGGCACTCATGAAACTCGCGGCGCAAGATCAGCGGAAGCACGATGTCGTGATGCTCAGATTCTTCGCGGGACTTTCCATCGAGAAGACTGCACTCGAAATTGGGGTCGCCGATGCGACGATCGAGCGCGACTGGGCCTATTCGAAGGCGTGGTTGTTCCGGGAGCTTGAGCAGGCGAACTCATGACGGATGGTGAGCCGTCGGAACGAGTTGCCCGCGCCGAGGATCTTTTCTTTGCGGCGATTGCTCGTCCGCTCGGCGATCGCGTGGAATGGATACGGGCGGCATGCGCCGGCGACGAGGCGCTCTTTGCTGAGGTGTCCTCACTCGTGGCGGCTGCTGAGCGTGCGGCGGAGGGACCGCACGAATTTCTCGAACGCCCCGTCACGCAGCTCGAGGACGCGGGCCGGATGGCGGCGCAGTCATTGCTCGGTCACACGGTTGGCGAGTTCACACTGCTCGACGTGTTAGGCGAAGGTGGCATGGGCATCGTCTTTCGCGCGGAGCAGGCCAACCCGAAGCGGATCGTCGCACTGAAACTGATTCGACCCGGTCTCGCCAGCGCTGCGATGCTCAAGCGATTTGAAATCGAGGCCGAAGCGCTCGGGCGCCTGCGTCATCCCGGCATCGCCGCGATCCATGCGGCAGGTACCGCCGATCTTGGCGCGGGACCGCAGCCGTATTTGGCGATGGAGTTCGTCGAAGGGTTGCCACTACGGACGTATCTCCTCGCGCGAAAGCCCGACATGCGTACGCGAGCGCGACTCGTCGCTTCCATCGCCGACGCTGTACAGCACGCGCATCAGAACGGTGTCATCCACCGCGACCTGAAGCCTGACAACATCCTTGTGGAAGAGGATGCGGATGGCACTCCGCGACCGCGCGTGCTCGACTTCGGCGTCGCGCGGATTACGCGCAACGACGATGGCGCGGCGCGCACGGCCGCGACTGAGGCTGGCCACGTGGTCGGCACGCTGCAATACATGAGTCCCGAACAAGTGCAGGGGGGTAGCGTCGACACGCGCTCCGATGTGTACGCACTAGGACTCGTGGCATGGGAAGCGATCGCTGATCGACCGGCGCGCTCGATTGGTGTCGAGAGTCTGGCGGACGTCGTGCGAATGATCGCCGACCAAGATCCCCCGGCGCTGGCGAGCACATCGCGTGGCGTGCCGCTCGATCTCGCCATTGTGATCGGCAAGGCGCTCGAGCGCGAGCAAGGCCGGCGCTACGCGACCGCTGGTGAATTCGCGAGCGACCTTGGACGATTTCTTCGCGATGAACCGGTCGCGGCTCGCGCGCCGACGAAGCGATACCTCTTCGCGCGGTTCGCGCGGCGGCATCGCACGTTCGTGACCGCTGTCATGGTCATCGCGTGTGTGCTCGTCGTCGCGCTGATCGTGACGGCAACCCTTCTGGTTCAGACGCGGGCGGCGCGGGCCGCAGAGCGGCAGCGTGCTCTCGACTCGACGGCGGTGGCTGACTACTTCGCGTGGGTGCTGCGCCTCGATCCGAATGCGCCCGGCCTCGAACAGATCGACGTCGTCGCCGAACGAGCGCGACTCAAGAAACTCGACGACCGCATCGATGAGCGGTTAGGACCGAAGCCCCTCGCGAAGGTGCGCGTTCTCAACCTTCTCGCCGAGTGCTACAACCGACTCACCGATTACGACGAGTCCGAGCGCGTTTCACGGCGCTCCCTCGCGATCTGCGACGCGTCGCTCTCACCGCGACACGAACTTCGAGCGACCGCGCTACACAATCTTGCGGCGGCGGAGTGGTTTCGTGGCGCCGGCGACAAAGCGCTCCGTGTGAAAGCGAGAGAAGACTACGAAGAAGCGCTCAGCATTCGAAAGGAAGTGCTCGGCACGGAGCACAGCGACACCGCGCTGACGATGCGGCACTTGGCCGCAGCGCTTCGCTCGCTCGATCGTAGAGACGAAGCGGAGAGCCTCTATCGCGAGTCGCTTGCGATCCACGAGCGGCTGCATGCTGCTGGTGATCCGCTCGCGGACACGGCAATGGTCGCAAGCGGCTTCAACGGACTAGCATCGATGCTCACGAGCAAGGGTGATCACGCGGAAGCCGCACGGCTTTTTGGGAAGTCGCTCGACCTGATGCGAGGAATGTCAGAGACCGAACGACGCGTCGTCGACGAGGCACGCGTGCTGCGAAACCTCGGCGTTTCACAGGGAATTCTGAAGCAGTTCGACGACGGGTCGAAGTCACTCGTCGACGCAGAGGGCATCTTCGGCCGGCAACTGGGCAGCACTCATCGGGAAGTTGCCATCACTCGTTACCGACGGGCTCAACTTGCTGAGCGCGAAGGCAAGCTTGCAGACGCGCGGGTCCTTGCGCAACAGGTGCTCGACGAGTTTGGACTAAAGGAGCAAGACGCGATTCGCGCCGACGCGCGGCGAATCGCTGACGGGAAGCCCGACCTCAAGCCCATTCCAACACCGAGCACCTAACAAAATATCGCTAGCGCGCTGCGGCCGAGCCACCAACACCGCTCGGACACCGGCCCCATGCCCCGAGCAGAATCGCGAGGTCTGCGGCGTCGACGACGCCGACGCCATCAAGATTCGCTGAACCGCCGCCGCCCCACGCGCCTAGAAGGATCGCGAGGTCGGAAGCGCTGACGAAGCCGTCTCCATCGAGATCGGCTAGACAAGGAATGGGAACGGGAATGCCGCAGAGGGCGAAGCCGGTGTTGTAGACGTCCTTCGGGTCGTAGCCGGGTAGCTGTTGCAGCGTTGTCGCGGGCAACGTGAACACGAGAAAGCCAGGCAACGGGAACGAGTTGGAACGCCAGGCGAATGGGTTGCCGCCCATGCCAAGAAGGTTGATGCCATTGTCGGCCGCAACGAACCACCCGAAGCTCGCAGGTACTGCTGGCCCCGCCGAATTGGCCGCATAGAGCGTGAGCCAATATGGACCGGGCAGAAGTGTCGGTCCCGCGGCTAGCGAAATCTCATGGTCCTCGTTGAGCGGAGCGCCGTCGGGAAGATCGCTCGGAGTGGGGAAGGGAACTGCACCCATCGCGAGTTGATCGCCGTTCAGCGGTTTCGCGGTGCCGGTTCGGTTCCACACGATGTAGTTCAGCGTTTCGTTCGTCGCGCCAGCCGGTGAGAACCCATAGCCGTGGATCTCCGTGATTCGATATCCACCGCCGAGAGGTCCGGCTGCCACGGTGAAGGCTTGCGCCAGCCAACGCTGCGGTTGCGCCACGGAGAGCGATCCGGAACCGAATCCGACATTCACTGCGGCGAGGTTGCCGGAGTTCGTTGCGTCGTAGAGGACCGGATGCGTTGGACCCGTCGTGAAGACGAGATGAGCAAACGAGACGGCGATGGTTCCGAGGCCGGAAGCGGGAATGCCAGCCGTAATGAAGCCGCCGACGCGGATGAGGAACCACGTGTTCGCTACTGGTGTGGCGATCTCAAGACGACTCGCCCCACCCGGGACGCCGCAACCGTCGTCGTCACACGCGATGAGATGCGTGCCATCGAAAACGCTCGTCGGATCTACGAGTGAAGATGCGCCGAGTTCATACACCTCGACGGTGGAATCAAAGTTGGTACTCCCGCACAGGCTGAGAGTGAGTTTCCCTGCGGCGGGCACCTGGACGCGGTACCAGATGTCTTTCCCGGTAGTACATGCGCCAGCGTCGGCGCTGGGACCGTCAGTCGTCGCGGCACTACTGAGGAACGTCACCGAGGTGTCGATCACTAGTGTTATCGCGTCGACTGCGCAATCGTTCGGTGGCGCGCCGCCGCCCGCCGCGCAGACGTACGGCTCATCGAGGCATACCGCAAGGGCTCCGTTCGCACAGCTCAAATCCCACGTCTCTTCACAGCAGAACGGATCAGCCGCGCAGACCGTTTCACAGCAGCCGAGATCGAAGCAGCCCGGGCTCGGGTGCGGAGCGCCGCAGGCTCCCGCCGAAGGCGCGCCGCAGACGCCGAATGTGCCGCTTCGCGCTGTGAGCCACAGAAGGTATTCGACCGGGCATTGAGGGCTGGCTGGCGCGAAGGCATCAACCGTCACGATCGCGACGTGGTCACCAGCGGGGAGCGGAATCTCACCCGAGGTGAACGGGCACAGTCCCGAGACTTCGTTGAACAACGTGACTTGGGTCGCACAGTTGTCGCCGCGCACGATGAACAGTTCGATATTCGGCGCTGGACCGCCACCAGCGACATTGTGGACGAGTGTCGCGTTGACGAATGCGGGGGCGTCGAGGTGGAATCGATACCAGTCGATGTCGCGATTGTTAGGCAGAAATGTGCCGGTGGTTCCGCATGCGGAGCGATAGCTCGTGGGACTGAGGACTCCCAGGTTCTGCAGCGGATTGCCAGCTTCGTTGCAGCCCCCGTTCGGGTCGGGCGTGAGCCCGCACATGAATGCGTCGGCGTCGATCACCGCGCTCGGCGGACACTGCACGTCGCAGGGCAGTTCGAGGAACTTCACACTCGTGAGGTTGATTGCATAGCTACCAAACGTCGTCCCCGGCGCTTGTGTCCAATTTGTCAGCGGTAAGTTTCCGCCAGCGCCGTCTGGGCCGCTGATCTCCGTGCCGTTGATAGAGGTGTCTTTGAAAATCAGGCCACCCGCGCTCACGGGCTTGTTCTGCTTGCTCGTAATCGCCAAGAAGTACAGACCCGGCCCCGGCACGATTTGCCCGGTGGCGTCGGTGGCTGGCGGCTTGATCATCGAGAAGATGGTCGGAAACGTCAGCGGATTATTGTCGTTCGAGAGTACTCCGAAGCCTTGGAACCGGAAGAGCCAAAGCTGCGTGTCAAAGTTCGTGAGCGTGGGTTCGACGGTTGCGCTAAACGCGATCGGATCGGTAATGCAAATGAGGTAGACGTCTTCGAAGTCGACCGAGTCCGCGGTCCCAGTGAGTTCGCCCTTGATGCGCCCGACCCCGCCCGCAGGGCCGGAGACCGGCTGCGCGGTGCCCGTCGTCGAGCCGGCGTCAGGGATCTCTTCAAACGTAGGACCGGCCAATACCAGCGCTACCGGACCTCCGAAGGCGACGAGAGCAGCTGTGGCGTTGGCCTGGAAGCGGGTTTTCGATCGGTTGGAGCGCATGCGAAATCCTCTCAGGTCTCACGTCACGTCACGTCACATCACGCACTATGCGTCGTCTTGCCAGCCTACCCCTCATCGAATCCTGTGCCAAAGAAAAATTGGCGATGGATGAACGAGGAGCGAATTCTTGCGAGGATGCTCGCGCAGTGGCTGATACCACTGCGGAGATAGACCTTCCAGAAGGGAACTTGCATGCCGAAAACTCTTGTTCTATTCGTGTTCGTGGCGCTCTCGATCGTGGGGTGCGCTCAGATCAAGGTCATTCCAGTGGCAGCAGATGACAAGCCGAACCTGCGAGGCGTTCGGTTCTATGAGCCACGACCGTATCTCCTCATCACCGCTGCCAAGCAAGCGGCGGGGGGTGACGCGAGTCCGAACGTGACGACGCCAACGAAGAACAGAAACACGACCACAACCGTCGACAAGGCGGCAGGGGTTCCGGGCACAGTCACGGGCGACGGCGAGCACACCACGGAGGTGCGAACGACTCCCGCAGCGAGCACGCCTCTGTACGCACTCGACATCATCTATCTGCCCGATTACTCAAAGGGCTATCGCGCCGAATATTGCCCGGGCTTGGGATCTTTTGAAGGCGGCATCAGGTTGGCGAATGGATGGCAACTCACGGAATACAACTTGAAGGCTGATACGCAGATTCCACAGACGCTGAACGCTGTCGCGGGGCTCATCAAGGACGTTGGCACGCTTGGCGCGCTGTCGGCCCAGGGTGGTTCTGGTGCGCTGCAACCCGGTCTCTACAACATGTCCTTCGACAAAACGGGCGTGCTGATCAGGATCACGCGGGTAGAGATCTCCCAGTAAGCCGCTTCCGCTTCTCGTCGAAGCCGACAGGAGGGGGTGATCCCGAAGGAGGCGATCAGCGTCACCCCGTTTTTATCCGCGAAGCACCGACCCCTTGCTGTACTCCCCGCCTAACACCTTCGCGGCTGGCGCGTGCATCCAGTCGTCAAGAAGGCTGGCGTAGACCGATCGAAAATCGACCGTATGCTTCAGGTCGCCTTGGTCGAGATCAGTGAGCGACGGATGCTGGCCTAACACACCTGCCTTCACCTTCGGGCCGACGAGGAACATCGGTGCCGCGGTGCCGTGGTCGGTGCCACCGGATCCATTCTCCTTCACGCGCCTGCCGAATTCGCTGAAACACATAGTCAGCACGCGATCCGCATTGCCTTGCGCGCCGAGATCGTTCTGGAACGCGAGCAACGCGTCACCGAATTGCCGCATGAGGTTTGCGTGCGAACCCGCTTGGCCTGCATGCGTGTCGAAGCCCGACATGGATGCGTAATAGACACGCGTCGCCATGCCGTCTCGAATCATCGCGGCAATCGTGCGAAGTTGAAGCGCAAGTCCGGAGTTCGGATAGGTTGCCATCGCCTGACGCGCCACGGCGCGGCGAATGCGGTCGCTTGACACCTGCGCGTCGAGCGCAGTGCGCATGAGAAACGCTGTCTCTGATTTCGGCGCCACGCCGTCGAGCGTTCCAGCGCGGTTCATTTCGGCGTACGGTTTCGCGAGCGATTCATGCAAATCCTCGCCGAGCCAGCGGAACATCTCGGGACTCTCAAACGCAATGGGCTTCTGCACGTCGCCGACCATCGCGAGCGGTGCCGACCGACCGATCGAGATAGCGCCGTCCGCCGTCGGTGATCCGTTGCAGGTGCAGTCGAAGTAGCGCCCGATCCATCCCGAGCCCTTGCCGTCGGTGCGCGCGGTTTGCCATATGTCCATGGACGTGAAATGCGAGCGATTCGGATTGGGATAGCCGACGCCTTGGATCACCGCGAGTTTTTCGCCGTCGAAGAGTTCCTTCAGACCGGTCAGACTTGGATGCAGACCGATGCCCTTCGCAGCATCCAATGGGATCGCCGCGTTTTGACCGCGGCCGGGTGCCGCGACGGCGAGTCCTGGCCGCGCGGCGTAATACGCATCAGCGCCGTAGGGCACGACCGTGTTCAGCCCATCATTGCCGCCGCCGAGCTGCACGATCACCAAGATGCGATCACCCTGAACCGCCTGCGGGGCGAGCATGCCGAAGGCTGAGGCTTGGATGAACTCGGGCACGGTCGCGCAGAGCGACGCGAGCGTGACGCCTTGCTGAAGGAATACGCGACGAGAGTAGGCAGTGGGTTCTGGCATGGGAAGGCTCAATTGTCGCGTGAACTGTGGAAAAGCCAAGTGTGATCAACAGAGTTGGTATTCAGGCAGCGCTGAGATCAGCGCGAGCGCGCCGAGGATTCGGTCATTCTCGGGCGCGGCCGCAGTCGCACGAAGGAAACCGGCGATGGTCGCCACGCGTTGCGGCTCGGGCGCCGCGGAAAGCGAGAATCGCAGGAGAAACGTCGCAATGTCTTCCGGCTCGGGCTTGCCACCCGTCTCGCGACGCAGATCGGCGAGGAGATGCGTGGCGTCGAAGGCGTCGGCCGACGCTTCCCAGTCGAGGTGCGGCGGGCGGCGCCCGGTGAGCAGATAGACGACGAGATTCTGCCGCACGAAGTAGGTCGACGTGTTGATCCACGA